>JAYPYW010000069.1:0-12932 GCA_038154685.1 Flavobacteriales bacterium
AATTAATATTCCGTTTACTGTTGGTGGAGGTATTTCAGAAATTGATGATGCCTATGCGCTTTTAAAAGCTGGAGCTGATAAAATTAGTGTTAATTCAGCTGCAGTTAAAAGACCAGAATTAATCAATGAGTTAAACCATGATTTTGGTGCTCAGTTTGTTGTTGTTGCCATCGATGCAAAAAATACAGAAGATGGTTGGAAGGTACATTTAAGAGGAGGAAGAGATAGAACTGAGATTGATTTGTTCGAATGGGCTAAAGAAGTTGAACAGAGAGGTGCTGGAGAGATTTTATTTACATCAATGGATCACGATGGTACAAAAGCTGGTTTTGCCAATGAAGAACTAGCTAAATTAT
Source organism: Flavobacteriales bacterium (assembly GCA_038154685.1). Taxonomy (GTDB): domain Bacteria; phylum Bacteroidota; class Bacteroidia; order Flavobacteriales_C. The sequence continues at coordinate 357 of JAYPYW010000069.1, forward strand.
CGGATGAGTTAAGTATTCCAATCATTGCTTCAGGAGGAGCAGGAAACATGGAGCACTTCAAAGATACTTTCACAGATGGTAAAGCAGATGCAGCTTTAGCTGCAAGTATTTTTCACTTTAAAGAGATTCCTATTCCGGATTTAAAGGAATATCTAAGAGATCAAAGCATTCATGTAAGATTGTAGTTTTCTCCCGCAGATCTCACAGATCCCAGAGATTTATATTTAAGACCAGCTTTGCTGGTCTTTTTAGTTTTTAATAATCTGAGGGATCCGCGTGATCTGTGGGCGAATTAACGATTCACACAAGTCATCCTGAGTGAGGAACGACCGAAGGATCTCAAGTCTTGTTTGTCAAATAAACTTGAGATTCTTCAATCATTCGTCCATCGCTCAATCAGAATGATGTTTCGTGGTTTAAAACTATTCCCTATTATCCATTCCCAATTACCTTGAATATCCATTCTTATCCGTAATTTAGATTAATGGAATTAAATGAACTGAAATCAATTCTAAATAATCAACCCAAAGTATTTATTGTAACTCATAAAAGCCCAGATGGAGATGCTATGGGGTCTTCTTTAGGGTTAGCAGGAGTACTTAAAAAGAAAGGTTGTGAAGTTACTGTAGTGGCACCCACCGAATACCCGAAGTTTTTAACTTGGATAAAAGGCAATGAAGAGGTGCTGGTTTGGGGAGAAGATAATGAAGCAATTAAAAAATCAGCGGCTGAAGCTGATGTTTTGTTTTGTTTAGACTTCAACGCTTTGCATAGAATAGATGAAGTTGGTGAGTTAGTAAATAAAGCTTCCGGTAAAAAGGTAATGATCGACCATCATCAACAACCAGATGATTTTGCTGATTTAATGATTAGTGACACTTCTGCGAGTTCAACTGCTGAAATGGTTTATGAATTTGTAGAGAGTATTGGGGAGGCTGATTTAGTAGATGGTGACATCGGAGAATCACTCTATTGTGGTATTATGACTGATACGGGATCATTTAGGTTTCCTTCAACAACTACGAGAACACACCATGTTGCTGGTGAGATTATTGCTAAAGGTGCTAACCATGCAATGGTTCATCGTAGAATATACGATAGCAATACACAAAGAAGGTTAAAGGTCTTAGGGCATTGCTTAACTAAAATGGAAGTTTTAGACGGATTGAAAACTACCATTTTCAAACTTTCTAAAGAAGATCACGCTAATCTTAATATTCAAAAAGGAGATACGGAAGGAATAGTGAATTATGGGTTAAGCATGCCACACATCCAATGTTCTGTGTTTTTTAGGGAAGACAAGGATATTGTGAAAATTTCGTTTAGGTCTAAGGATGATTATAATGTGAATGAGTTTGCGCGTAAACATTTTAATGGTGGAGGACATGTAAACGCAGCGGGAGGTATGAGTACGGAGTCGTTAGAAGATACAGTAGCTAAGTTTAAAAAGATAATTAAAGAGAATGCTTAGAGTTTTAATAGTTGCAATAGTTTTTGTTTTAATCGGATGTTCTAAAGCAAACGATAAGGCGAATAAGGATCCCTTTAAAGGAATGACTGAGAAAGAAAGAAAAACTGCTTTGGAGCATGCTATTACTAATGCTTCTCGTAAGGAAGAGATTCAAATTCAAGGGTATTTAAAACGTCATCAAATCCCTGCGAAGAAAACACCTACAGGTGTTCACTACTATATTTATGAGCAAGGACAAGGGGAAAGCATTCAAGATGGGCAAAATGTTGTTGTGGATTATGTAGTCACTAAAATTAATGGGGATACATTGTATACGACACAGAAAAACTTTGAAGAATTCATTGTAGCCAATAGTCAAAAAGAAAGTGGTTTGCATGAGGCAATGAAGCTATTAAAGCCTGGTGCGAAAGCAATAATTATATTGCCTTCTCACAGAGCCCATGGGATGAGTGGAGATACCGATAAAATTCCTCCACTAACAACTATTATTTACAACATAACAGTTAAACAAGTCTTTTAATGAAAGCTGTTTATTTAAGTCTGGTTACCTTAATTATCGTTTCTTGCGGAACTAAGTTTGAAGGTTATTCAGAAAAACCAAGCGGACTTTTCTTTAAGCTCGAAACCATAGAGGATGGTGAGAAACGAATTCAAAAGAATAACTATCTACAATTTAGGTACTCTTTCAAAAATCATAAGGGAGAAGAGCTGGACGCCTCCAGATTACTTTTGAAGGTGAATGATGTATATGAATCAGGAGGTTTATTAGAAACTTTAAGTTTAGTAAATGAAAAGGAAGTCGCTTCAGCAATTTTTCCAGTTTCCAAATTAAGAGAAGAGTTGGAAGGAACTTTCAATATAGGGGTGTTAAATGATACCTCACTTTTATTTACTCAAATTCAAATAGATAGTATTTATACTGAAGAAGAGTTCTTATCTGCGCGTAAAAAGTTTGTTGAATGGGTGAATGTAGCAGATACAAAAGACTTTGACGTATTGAAAGAGGAAGTTGCTGTTGATGATTTTGTGAGAGAAAATGGATTTAAAACAGAGCAAACAGTAACCGGATTAAGATATTTCTTTATAAGAAGAGGTAAGGGGGAAGAAGCTGGTTATGGTAAACGAGTTCAATTAAAGTATACTGGAAGGTTTTTAAATGGAGAGGTTTTTAATTCTACTGATAAATTAGAAAACGGTGTTCAAAGTTTTTATATCGGTCAGGAAATGCAAGTGATTAAAGCCATTGAAGAAGCTTTATTGTTTATGCGTGAGGGAGATGCCGTATTATTATTTGTTCCTTCTTGGATTGGTTTTGGTGTAAATGGATCATCAACAGGAATTGTTCCGCCACATACACCAGTTTTATTTGAAGTTGAATTAAATAAGGTGAATTGATGTTAAAACAGTTTGTGTGTTTTAACTTTGTGACGTTATCTATTGAGATTTTCCTCAAGAAATAATATGAGAAAAGTATTTGTAACAGGAATAGGGACCGATGTTGGTAAAACAATAGTTGCTGCGATTTTAACAGAAGCATTGCAAGCAGATTATTGGAAACCAATTCAATGCGGTAGCCTAGAGCTTACAGATACAGAAAGAGTAAAAAGATTGGTTGAATCTAAGCAATCTGTTTTCCATCCTGAAGCGTACCGATTGAGTACTCCTGCTTCTCCTCATCATGCTGCAGAAGTAGAGGAGAAGAAAATCCATTGGGGAAAACTTAAAGTTCCCGAAACGGAAAATACCTTAGTTATCGAAGGTGCCGGAGGGTTATTAGTTCCTTTTAATTATAAAGGTGAAACCATGTTAGATATGGCTAAAACTTGGGAAACTGAAGTTGTAATTGTAGCCAGAAACTACCTTGGAAGTATTAACCATACAATGCTTACAGTAAAAGTATTACAGGAAAGTGGAGTAAAGGTTTTAGGGCTCATATTTAATGGAGAACCAAATCCATCAAGTGAAGAGGTGATCCTTAAAACTACAAAAGTTCCTTTACTAGGTAGAATCAAACAAGAGTACGAATTCACTAAAGACCTAATTACAAAGTACTCTCGGGATTACGTTTTTATTTAAAAAATTTAAGCCATTAAACTAAAAACAGCAGGTACCTTGTGAATATTTAAGCTGTTTGGTTGCAATTTCGAAATAGGCATCGTCTTAATTATCTCGTTCTTCTGGTTAATATTAGCAGAAATCGAAACTCTTGTAGAAGGAGCGCAAAATGCCTTTAGGTTTTCGAGCAATTGCGTATTTCTAAAAGGAGTTTCTATAAAGATTTGGGTTTGATTATATTTCTTACTCAAAGCCTCAAGATCCTTAATTCTATTTTTTAGTTCCTTTTTGTCCTTTGGTAAATAACCAACAAAGCTGAATGATTGTCCGTTAAATCCACTGCCCATTAAGGCCATTAGGATGGAGGAGGGGCCAATTAAAGGAACAACTTGAAATCCTTTTTTGTGAGCCAAAGCAACAACTTGAGCTCCAGGATCAGCAACTCCGGGACACCCGGCTTCACTAATGACACCGATAGATTTCCCTTCGGATAAGGGGGCTAAATATGAATCGATTTCAGATTCATCGGTGTGTTTATTCAATATTTCAAAAAGTAACTCTCTAATGGCCTTTGGATGGTTTGCGGCTCTTAGGAATCGTCTACTGGTTTTCTCATTTTCAACAATGAAATTGTCCAGTGATTGAATAACCTCTAAAGTATGTTTAGGCAAAACATCTTCAGGAGAGTTCTCTCCGATAGGACATGGTATTAAATAAACTATTCCTTTCTCCATTTGTGATTTTTAATCCGCGAGATCGGCGGGATCCGCGGGCGGTTTTCATTTCAAATCCTGCGCAATCTTCTCGCACGCCTCGTTTAATAAGTCGAATACTAACTGAAATCCATCATTTCCATAATATGGATCTGGAACACTCATGTTTTCTCCCGGATGAATTTCATTAAGGATCATTTTAACCTTATGATGATATCTTTCCGGCGACATATTGATCAAGTTATTGTAATTTGATTCATCCATTGCATACAATAAATCAAATTTCTCAAAGTCGGATAAGATTACCTTTCTAGACCTTTGATCAGAAATATCCAATCCGTTTTCTTTAGCATTTGCCATCGATCTGCCGTCTGGTAATTCCCCATTGTGCCAACCACTTGTTCCTGCACTATCAACTGTTATACTTAATCCGTGCTCTTCCGCTTTAGCTTTCATAACACCTTCCGCAACAGGAGAGCGGCAAATATTCCCTAAACAAACCATTAGAATTTTCATAATCCAAAAATAATTTATAATTCTGAAAAGATAGAACAGGTCTAATTGAGGTTATAAGTAACTTACTGGCATATTTATCGTTTTTCAAGATTAAACTGGCTTATTTAAGCTTAATTGGAAAAGAAAATAATTATGGATTCAGGATCGAAAATATTTCTAATTGTCTCCCTATTCATCATTATGATGGGTATGGGCTTGAGTTTAACCAAAGCAGATTTTAAAAGGGTTTTAAAATACCCTAAGGCTGTTTTTATTGGTTTCCTAAATCAAATCGTTTTACTTCCATTAATTGCTTTTGGATTAACCCAAATTTTTGATGTTTCTAATGAAATAGCAATAGGGGTGATGATTCTTTCTGCTTGCCCTGGAGGTCCAACTTCCAATTTAGTAACCCACTTAGCAAAAGGTGATACAGCGTTATCAGTTACCTTAACAGCAGTAAATAGTATTGTAACAATTGTTTCCATTCCCATTATTGTGAATTTTGCATTGGCTGAGTTTTCTACCGGCCAAGAGATCTCCTCTCCAGTTGGTTCCATAGTTGGGGCCTTATTAGTAATTATTGCTTTGCCTTTAATAATTGGAATGGCAATAAAAAGTAAAAAGCCTGCTGCAGCGGATAAAATGGATAAACCCGTTAGAATAGCTTCAACGGTTATTATCGTCCTTGTTATAGTTGGGATAATTGTTAAAGAACGAGCTCAATTAGCAGATAGGGTAGCAGAGTCTTTTGCAATAGTATTTTCGTTAAATGTAATTACTATGCTTGTTGGTTTTTTAACTGCAAGAATATTTAAATTGAATTTTAAGCAAGCTTTAACGATCTGCTTAGAGTCTGGAAATCAAAATGGAACATTAGCTATTCAAATTTCATCTCTAATTAATATCGCTTTTGGATTCCCAGCAGCAGTTTACAGCTTGTTTATGTATGTAACTGCCTCGGTCCCAATATTTGTTGGGATAAAGGAAGAAAAATCGAGAGGTTAACGTTTATAAAAGTATACCTGATATCCTTTAAAGTCATTATTTGAATGAGTGAATTGGTAGTTGGCATCAATCCATTTCATGATAGATTTATCTGGATCAGTTAAGTGAGCCCAAGAATCGAGGAAAATTATCTTGTTAAAGTTTTTCATTTCCTCCTCAGGAGGTAACTGATCTCGGTTGTAAATGGCAAAGAAATTATCCTTTTTGAATAAAGCCCTAGAATTCTCAAAGTCTGTAAAGTAATCCAGGTTGTAATGGTAAATGATTTCAAGATCCAACCAAGGGGGGCAAATTATTACGGCTGTTTTCTCGTCCTTATTTTTCAATACTTCTTCGATTAAATTTTTTCTGTTTGGTAAATGACCACTTTTTAAGTCAGTTGTAACAATGATTAGAAGTATAGTTAGTAATGATAAGCCAAAGCTTGGCCATTTAAACTGTTTGAATTGATTTATGGCTACAGCAATTAATAAAAAGAATCCGATTGAAACATGAGTTAAATATCGATCTATAAACATTGGGAGTTTAAAGGATACCAAAAACATGGTTAGGTAAGGGAATAAAAACCAAATAAAAATAGATTTAGTAAAAGGGGAAATGTGAGCCCTATTTTTAAAAAGGGCAAAAAAGGCCCCAGCACCAATTATAAGAAGGAAAATTACAGTTGATACAGGAACATTAGAAAAATCTTTTAAAACATAATACAAGCTTTTAAAAGTAGGTTCAGGAACCCATGTGCCTCCTTTGGATGCTAAAAATCGATTTATAAAAGTTGGTAAATAGGGTAGATATAGTCCACCAGAAATTAAAAAACCAATAAAACTTTTCTTCCAATGGAATCTGAATTCTGTGATAAGAAGTATGCATATTCCTTGAATCGCAAAAACAAAGAAACCAAAGAAATGGGAATATATTAATAAAGCATTTGCGATTATAAATGTCCAAAAACTGATTTTAGATTTAGGTTCTTTCATTAAGGATAGGAAGCCATACATGGAAATTGCGGTTAGCAATCCAAATAAGGAGTAAACTCTCGTTTCGTGCGCGAAATAAATGCTGTAAGAAGAAAAGGTAAATAGTAAGGCGGCGATTATACCAGTTTTTAAGTTGAAAAATTTCTTTCCAATTAGGTAGATAAAAGGAGCTGTAAAAGCACTAAATAGCAAAGGGAGTATTCTTACAGTACCGGCTTTTACTCCAAATAGTTTTATCCAGATGTGAACCAAGAGGAAGAAAAGTGGTGGGTTGTTTTCACGTTCCAGCATTTGGCTAAACTGGTCCATACCTACTTGGCCATAGAACAGCGTAAATGGCTCGTCTCCAGAAATGTCCCCATAATCGATATATATTGCTTTCACCAATAAGTTTAAAAGAATCAAACCTATTGGGATCAAAAATCTATTTTGAGTAAGCGTTTTAAGCATTTCAAAATTAAATTATATCAGCCAAGTAAATTAAAGCTGTGAATATTATGAATGATAAACCAAGAAGTTTAGGTGAATATTGCTCTTCTGAATAAATCTCCCATTTATGTTTGACTAATAAAATGTTTGAAAGTGCTAGTAATGTTACTCCTGTGTAGAAATAGATATCTGTTAAGTCAAAACTACCATCAGTAATTTTGAAAAGTTGAAGTATTTCTAATCCAATTCCTGTAAATGAGGTTGCAATTAAAATTAAGCCTAAATATTTTCCTTGAAAGTTCTTGAGTAAAGAAATTGTATTTTGAAACGATAGTAGCCATAGTCCGCCTGGTAAACTATATACAAACCATTTTGGGAAATTTTCAGGGTTTAAGGAGTTTTTTAAACCTCCGATTAAATCTCCTAGACCAAATATTTCAACAATTTTAAAAATTACCGTTTCATTTGGGCGAAGGAATAAATAAATCAATCCGGCTGAAAATAAAGGGATTAGAATTTCAATGAATATATATTTAGACTTGCTCAATAGTACAAATTTATCAATAAAGAGGGAGGAATTTAAAGTTTTCAAGAATATTAAAAAATTGACCATTTCGTAATTTAACATGACATTAACAGCAGAAAAATTGACTTTATCTTTTATCATCGTATATTTGCACAAAATTTGAGATTTTGAAAAGATTATTATTTGTTTTTGGATTGTTGTGCACGCTAAGCCTAAGCGCCTTTAACAATCAGTTCTTGTACAGGGTTCATGTTGGGTCATATAAAAAAGAAGAAGTACCCGCTAATATTAGAGATGTTAAATACTTAAAGAAATACGTATTACCTGAAGGATATAACTGTTTCTTCTCCGGAGGATACTACTTATACTTCGAGGGAGCTTACAGGCAATTAGCGACTGTTAAGGCTGCTGGATTTGAAAAAGCAACAATCAGAGTTTTTAAAAATGAAAGATTAGTACCTGTTTTCGATGGGTTAGATCATATTGAAGAAGAATTAATTAACCCAACACCAATTCCAGCAAATCAAAAGTTGGATAAACAAATTTATTCTCTTTCCGAAAAGCCTACGTTGAAGAATAGAGTTGATTTATACAGAGAAATTATAATGCCTTATTTAACAGATACTTCTCAGAAAGCTAAAAAGGAGGTAGAAGGAATAGATTTAGATTGGAAATTAAGGTTGGCCAAATTCGGTAAGTTTTGGGGGAAGAAAAATAAGGATGATGTAGAGCAAAAAGCTCCAGAAGAAGCTGTAGAGGAAGAGGCTCCTGTTGGAAGCTTTGTTTTTGTTGAGCCAAAATCTAAGAAGAAAAAAGAAAAGAAAAAGAAGGAGAAGAAAGAGGAAGTCAAAGCTCCGGAAGAAAAAGACGAAGAGGTTGCTGAATTACCTGATTCTGTAGTTTACGATGAAGCTTTAATGGCTGCAGTAGAAGAGGGGATGGTTGAAGAAGAAGTTGAAGAAGCTATAGAGGAAGAGGATGATAAAATTGAGTTAAATGATAACTACGTTCCGGATGAAAGACCTGAGTTTAGAATCTATTTAACTTCTGCAAAAGATAAGAGAGATGCTCCAATGTCTATTAAATACGTCCCAGACATAATTTATACTTTCGAAAAGAAGGATATTACAATGTTTACTGTTGGTTATTATAACTCTTCAGCTGAAGCTCAATCTGATTTAGCTAAGTATAAAGCTGATGGGTTTTATAATGCTAAAGTAATTGGAGTTTATAAGTCGGTTGTTGTTTCTCAAAGAATTGCAGACGATATTTTAGAAAGATATTTAAAGGGGAAGTAATTTCCATTAGGAAAACACTTAAAAATGCCTATCTTTGTGCGCTCCTTGTAAAAGGAAATAATAGGCCTTGTAGCTTAACTGAATAGAGCACCTGATTACGGCTCAGGAGGTTCGGGGTTTGAATCCCTGCGAGGTCACAACAAGCCCAGCTTTTTAAGCTGGGCTTTTTTTGTGACCTCGCTGCTCCTTTGGAGCTAAGGATTCCAACCCCGAACGCCGACGCGCTTCAGTTTTTTCAAAACTGCTTTCGATAAATCGAAACTTTACCGAAAGTCCGTTGGGACTTTCTCCTCTAAATATCATTTCTGCGAGGTCACAAGAAAAGCTTTTAAAATAAGAGCTAAGAACTAAGAAGTTCTCCCAATATAGTTCAAAATCTTCTCAACCTGATTTGGCTCAAACCATTTAATCTCTTGGTTTCGTTTAAAGAAAGTAATTTGCCGCTTAGCAAAACGGCGGGTGTTTTGTTTGAATAATTCAATGGCACGTTCTTGATCATCAGGGTTTTGATAGAATTCTTGATATCCGACTGTTTTTAGGCAGGCTAAATCTTTATAAGGTTCCAAAGATTTTACTTCTTCAAGTAAACCTTGATCCATCATAATATCAACACGTTTATTGATATTGCGGTAAACCTGTTCTCTTTCAAGATTAAGACCTATCCAAACTATTTTAAAGGGTCTTTGTTTTTTCTCAAGGTTCCTAAAACTAGAGTAGGGCTTTCCCGATTTTCGGCAGGTTTCCAAAGCTCTCATAACTCTATGTGGGTTCTGAATGTCAGCCTCCTTAAAATATTCAGGATCTAATTGTTTTAATTCTTCCTGAAGTGGTTCGATTCCATTTTCATCAAACTCGGAATTTAACTCTGCTCTTATTGCTGAATCGGCAGGAATGTCGTCTAAACCATGACAAACAGCATTTACAAACAAACCGCTTCCTCCAACAAGAATTGCTTTGTCTTGGGTTTTAAATATTTCAGAAAGCTTTTGAATGGCCTCTCTTTCAAACAGTCCAGCAGAGTAATCTTCTTGAATGGAAATATTTCCTACAAAGTGGTGAGGGACGTTGTCCATTTCCTCAAGGGTAGGCTTTGCAGTACCAATAGTCATTTCTTTATAAAACTGGCGAGAATCAGCGCTTAGCACTTCACATTTGAAGTGTTTTGCCAATTTTATACTTAACCCAGTTTTACCAATAGCGGTTGGGCCAACAATAACAATAAGTGTTTTTGATTGCGAGGAAGACAAGTTTTAGATGTCTAAATCATCGATGTTTTCAAAAGTTGGCTCATCATCTTCATCTTCATCAAAAGACTCTTTAGAGCTTCCTTCATCTAAATCTTCAAAAGTAATATCTGCTAATTGATTTACCTCGGGAGTGTATTCACCAACTTCAGCTAATAAAACCGGCACGTCTTCCTTAATTTCTGTGTTTTCCTCAATTCTTTCAATCTTGAATTTTTTAGGGAATAAGAAGTCGTAAGTGAATTTGTAATACTTTACATCTTGCTCAACCGACTGACCAATTGTAAACTCTTGCATAAGGATGTTAACACTTTCGTGCTCCATAGTCCCCATATCCATTAAAGTGATTTCTAAACCTTCTTCCCAGTTCTCTGTACAAGTATAAAAACTTGCCATTTCACCTTCTTTTAAACCATAAGCATCTAAAATCGCAAAGTGGAAATCCTCTAAAGATTTATCTTCTTGAATAAGAATATCTCTATAAATTTCTTCTTCATTTCCTTCAATTACTGGAGTGATTCTATAAACGTATGCTTTCATTTTTTTGGTTTATTAGTATTACTGAAACAAATATGCAGAAATTAGTTGATTTTCTTCACTAAAGTCAATCCTATTTCTTGACCTTTCTTTTCCATGAAGGCTAAAGCTGCTTTTCTTTCGTTTGGAATTTCACCTTCTAATATAGCTTCTTTTATAGCTTCTTTTATCTCACCAATCTTTGGAGATGGCTTTAAATCAAATGCTTCGATAATTTCTCTACCATCAATTGGAGGTTGGAAATTTCGAACACCATCTCGCTCTTCAACATCTTTTAGTTTCTGACGAACTAATTGAAAATTGTTTAAATATTTAGCGACTTTGTGTTTGTTTTTAGAGGTGATATCTGCCTCACACAGGGTCATTAAGTCATCTACATCATCTCCAGCATCAAAAAGCAACCTTCTTACTGCAGAATCTGTAACAATCTCCTGAGCTAATACTATAGGACGTAAATGAAGATTAACCAGTTTTTGGACATATTTCATTTTATGATCCAATGGTAGTTTTAGTCGCTTAAATATTTTTGGAACCCATTTAGCGCCTAATGGCTCATGACCATGAAAAGTCCATCCAGCTTTTTTATCAAATCTTTGGGTGGCTGGCTTTGCGATATCATGGAGCAATGCTGCCCATCTTAGCCAAAGATCGTTGGTGTTGTTCGAAATATTGTCGACGACTTGTAAAGTATGGTAGAAGTTATCTTTATGCCTCAAACCGTTCATTTCTTTCACACCCTGGAGCTTTACCATTTCAGGAAAGAATTGATGTAAAAGTTTAGTATCGAACAATAACTTTAAACCAATTGATGGAGTAGGAGCTAAAATGATTTTGTTGAATTCATCCATGATTCTTTCAACCGAAACAATTTTTAGCCTTTCAGCATTTCTTGCAATTGCTTTAAAGGACTCTTCTTCAATCTTAAAATTCAATTGGGTGGCAAACCTTATTGCTCTCATCATCCTAAGCGGATCATCACTGTAAGTTATATCTGGGTCAAGTGGAGTGATCAGTTTTTTATCCTCCATATCTTGAATTCCTCCAAATGGATCAACTAATTCACCGTAAGCGTCTTTTTGTAAGCTTAGAGCAAGCGCATTAATGGTAAAATCTCTCCTGTCTTGATCTTCTTGCAAAGTCCCATCCTCAACAATGGGTTTTCTAGAGTTTCGGTCGTATGATTCTTTTCGAGCACCTACAAACTCTATTTCTAAACCTTTGTAATGAAAAGCTGCGGTACCAAATGATTTGAATACCGATACTTTAGGTTTTCCAACCTTTTTTGCAACGGCCAATGCTAAATCAATTCCTTTTCCTTCCACAACAATATCTATGTCTTTAGAAGGTCTCTTTAAGTATAGATCCCTAACATAACCACCTATTACAAATGCTCTAACATTAAGTTCAGCAGCAGTTTCTGAGACAACTTCGAAGATTTTATGATTTAGTAATTCTTTGCCCAATTAGTTCGAATTAAGAAAGCAAATTTAATGTTTTATACCTGAAAACTGGTTGTTATAAGGAAAGTAATGCTGTTTGTGCATCAGGCTTCTCGTTAACTTCTTGAATTAGAAAAGCCCCTTTTTTTGAATCAAGGAATTTATAAACATCTTTAATGGTTGGTAATGCACCATGAATGTTCTGATTTTGGATAATCACAAAAGAACCATTGAACTCTTTTTTGAGTTCATTTTGATTATTTAAATAATATTCGAAATCCTTTTCCAACATTCAACTCTTTGTTATTATAACCGTTTTTTTACGCTTTTTATTGTAAATGGTTGCGTTTAAATAAATTGATTATGAATTGTTGTTGACATGACAAT
>JAYPYW010000069.1:12942-16194 GCA_038154685.1 Flavobacteriales bacterium
TTTTATGTTGTTATAATTCTGAAATGAGATTTAAACTTTTTATTGCGCTAATCTGTTTGTTTGTTTTTTCTTCATGTGAAGAAGAAAAGAAATTAGAAGATCATATCTTCAAAACTTGGGATATGGAATGGAAAAGGTGTGGAGTTTATTTGAACGCTTACGACGGTAAGATTCATTTTAATGAAACCGATTCTGTAGATGATGGTTGGTTCATCCAACAAGGGCATGATACTATCACATTTAAGTTTTTAATCTTAAACAATTCACAATTACAAATTCTTGAGTCCAATGATGCTTCTTGGCTTGGTTTAATTGATTTTGAAGAATTCGGAACTACGAGAATTAGCTTTGAAAGGCAACTTAAGGAATGTGATAAAGAGCTGTGGCGATTTAATTAATTGGTATAATTGTTGATTAACTAGAATTATGAAGACAATTATTGCGGGATTATTATCAGTTTTATTCTTAGGAGGGTTTGCTCAAACTCCACAAGATCAGGAGGTATTTAAAAATAAGGTTTGGAAGGTTATTAAGGTTTCTGATTCTGAAGAGACGTTTTTTGATAAGAATAGCAAGTTTCTTGGTCGAAAAATCAGGCGAGGGCAAACTTTTGTTTATCAGGATAAATGGAAGCGTGACATTAAGGTAATTAGAATTGCCGCAGGGCCTGTTCCTGCTCCTGCGGCGAAGAAGCCAAAGAATGTTCTGAAAAATAAAAATGCTCAACGAAAAGTAGCTCCCCAACCCGAGCCATCTAATAGAGATTTAAGAAGAGCTGGGCAAACTGTTGTAAGGAACAACAAGGCCACATTTTACGATGCTCAAGGTGAACCATATAGAACAGCAAGAAGAAGAAAAAATAAGGTTTTCTTCCATGATGAGAAAGGTAATATGATTGGCTATAAAATCTACCATAAAAATGGAAGTAAGGTATATAAAGACCCTCGAGGAAGAACAACTGGTAAAAGCCATATCGACAAAACAGGTAAAATGATTTATCGTGCTAAAAACCGAAATAGACAAACTCCAAGGATTATGTTTGAGGATCCTTTTTTGTTTAGTAGGTGATTTTCAGGATTCAGTTTTCGGAAATCAGGCCTCAGGAATTACAAAGCCCAAAGAAATTTAAATTCTTTGGGCTTTGTATATTTTTTATTTCCTTAAACCTGAATTCTGAGATCAAAATTCACTTGTGAAATGAAACTCAATATCGGTATACTTTTCTTGAGCTAAATCCAAAGCATATCTAGAATCAGCCAAGAAAACATCTCTACCATCTTTGTCTTTAGCTAAATTATGCAACTTACGTAGTTTGAAATCTTTTAGTTGTTCTTCGTTTTCACTTGTGAACCAACATGCTTTGTAAAGGTTAATTGGTTCGTATCTACACTTTGCGTTGTATTCGTGTTCTAATCGGTACTGGATTACTTCATATTGTAATTGTCCAACTGTTCCGATGATTTTTCTGTTGTTATCCACTTTTGTGAAAAGCTGAGCAACACCTTCGTCCATTAACTGATCAACACCTTTATTAAGTTGTTTTGTTTTTAATGGATCGGCGTTTTCAATGTACTTAAACTGTTCTGGAGAGAAGGATGGAATCCCGCTGAACATGAACTTTTCGCCTTCAGTTAATGTATCTCCAATCTTAAAGTTTCCTGAGTCATATAAACCAACAATATCTCCTGCAAATGCATCCTCAACAACCTCTTTTTTAGAAGCCATGAAAGCAGTTGGGTTAGAGAACTTAAGTTTCTTATTATTTCTAACATGAAGGTAGTTGGTGTTTCTGGAGAACTTCCCAGAAACTATTTTAACGAATGCGATTCTGTCTCTATGTTTAGGATCCATATTAGCATGGATTTTAAACACAAAACCAGAGAATTTTTCATCATAAGGAGAAACTTCTCTTAAATCTGATTCCTTTGGTTGTGGTTTAGGAGCAATTCTAACAAAACAGTTTAATAACTCTTGAACTCCAAAGTTGTTTAACGCGGAACCAAAGAATACAGGAGAAACCTTTCCGGCTAAATACTTTTCATTGGTGTATTCAGGGTAAACCGTTTCAATTAATTCTAATTCTTCTCTTAATGTATTTGCAGGATCTTCTCCAACAATTTCGTCTAATTCCTCAGAGTTTACATCTTCGATGCTAACAGATTCAGAAATCTCGGTTTTATTTTCAGCAGAGAAAAGGTTTAATCCTTTTTCAAAGTGGTTATAAACCCCTTGGAATTCATCTCCTTGTCCGATAGGCCAAGTTAGTGGGTGAACATTAATTCCTAACTTCTGTTCAACTTCATCTAATAAATCAAAAGCGTCTTTTCCGTATCTATCTAATTTGTTGATGAATACAATAATGGGAGTATCACGCATTTTACAAACTTCAACTAGCTTTTCCGTTTGTGCCTCAACACCTTTCGCAACATCAATAACAACAATTACAGAATCTGCAGCCGTAAGCGTTCTGTATGTATCTTCAGCAAAGTCTTTGTGACCAGGAGTATCTAGAATATTGATTTTTAATCCGTTGTAGTTAAACCCCATTACGGAAGTAGCAACTGAGATTCCCCTTTGCTTCTCAATTTCCATAAAATCGGAAGTAGCAGATTTTTTAATCTTGTTTGATTTTACAGCACCTGCCGTTTGAATTGCCCCTCCAAAAAGCAATAGCTTTTCCGTTAATGTTGTTTTACCAGCATCCGGGTGAGAAATAATAGCAAACGTTCTCCTTAAATCAATTTCTTCCTGAAGTTTAGACATGCTCTTAAATTTTGCGAAGTACAAATGTACTAACTAACAATGATTAATTATTTTTACAGCATGAAAAAAGCAGAGAAAGTTCAAGATATAATCAATATTCTTCAAGCGGAATTTCCTAACCCTCCAGTTCCTTTGGATCATAAGGATGATTATACTTTACTTATTGCTGTTTTATTATCTGCTCAATGTACGGATGAGCGTGTCAATCAAATAACTCCGTTGTTATTCGCCAAAGCGGATAATCCTAAGAAAATGATCACGCTTAAAGTTGAAGAAATTCGAGAAATCATTAAGCCTTGTGGTTTATCCCCAAGGAAGTCTAAAGCGATTTATGAATTATCTCAAATTTTAATTGAAAAGCATGGTGGGAAAGTTCCTCAATCTTTTGAGGAGTTAGAAGAGTTACCTGGTGTTGGGCATAAAACAGCATCTGTTGTGATGGCCCAGGCTTTTAACGTGCCAGCTTTTCCAGTAGACACACATATTCAT
>JAYPYW010000070.1:0-15570 GCA_038154685.1 Flavobacteriales bacterium
TAAGCTTGCCTCTCTTAAAGACAAGTAAGGTTTATTCGCAATTTGAATCTGTGTTTGAATAGCTTTTAAGGATGCTGCAATTTCTTCAAGTAGTAAATTCGTTTTAATGGAGGATGATTTTACCAACTCCTTTTCGCTTACCTGTTGGTGGGTGCTTTCTCTTTTACTTTGCTTGTAGGCTCGTTGATTGCATTTGTGGGAACAATACTTGGTTGTTCGCTTCTGTGCCACAAATTCATTGTGGCAATACAGACAAATTTTGTTGTAGGGTGTGTTTGCTTTACTCATTTCTTTCTCTTACTGTACTAAATTGTTACATATCGTTTCTGACAGTCTCAAAATTGAACAGCTTAAAATTTCTGTGTCCCTTTTTGTCCCCCAGAGCCGTTTGAGGGACAAACGAGGGACAAAAGTACGCAAAAAAGGACAAAATATCTAAAATTTTGTCCCCCGTGTAATTTTGTAAAAAACTTGTAAAGTAATTGTAAATAAAGGATTTACATTGTGAAATTTTGCAAAAGTTTGCGTCAACTTACTTCCCAATACAGAATTTACCGAAGATATTCCCTAGAAGGTCATCAGTTGTGATCTCTCCAGTGATTTCTCCGAGGCTGTGTAAGGCTGCACGAATATCAATTGCGAGTAGGTCTCCAGGGATTCCGTTTTGCATTGCCATAAGGACGCTATCCAAGGATTGATTGGCATCTTTTAAACTATTATAATGACGGGCATTAGATATGATTATATCACCAGTATTTAACTGACCTAAATCTACTAGACTTGTTAGTTTGTTTTTTATTTCTTGGATGCCTTTTAGCGACTTTGCGCTTATTGGAATGAAAGTGGCTCCTTCTGTTTTAAATTGCCAGTTGAACTCTAGAGCAGATTCCTTTTCGCCTAGCATTTCATTAAGTTCGGAACGTTTAGCATCTTCCTCATCCTGTATCTCGGCCTCGCTCTGTAATAAATCAACCTTATTCAAAACAACAACAATCTCCTTGTCTGGGTATTTGTCTAATAATTCCTGAGTAGCTTTTTCAACTTCAACTTGAGGGGTTTTAGATGCATCAAACAATTGCATCACAACACGTGCCTGATCCATCTTTTCAAAGGTTTTCTCGATCCCTTTGCTTTCAACGTAATCGTCTGTTTCTCTGATTCCTGCTGTGTCTATAAATCTAAAAGTAACACCTTCAATTGTTAAAAGGTCTTCTATAACATCCCTTGTTGTTCCAGCTATATCGGAAACAATCGCTCTGTCTTCCTCCAAAAGCGCGTTAAGTAAAGTTGATTTTCCAACGTTTGGTTCCCCAACAATTGCAACTGGTAATCCGTTTTTAATTGCATTTCCCAATGAAAATGATGTCATTAACTTAGCAACTAAGTTTTGGATATTTCCAATCAGCTCAATGAATTCAGTTCTATCTGCAAACTCAACATCTTCATCACTAAAGTCTAGCTCCAATTCAATTAATGAAGCAAAATTTAATAGCTGTTCTCTTAGTTTAGAAATCTCTGTAGAAACCCCTCCTTTTAACTGACTTAAAGCTAATTGAGAACTTGCTTTTGAGGTAGAGTGAATTAAATCGGCCACTGCTTCTGCTTGAGATAAATCGAACTTTCCATTTCGGTAAGCCCTCATTGTAAACTCACCTGCATCTGCAGCGCGAACACCTGCATCAACAAATAACTTGATAATTGCTTGAGTGATGTAAGTTGATCCATGACAGCTTATCTCAGTAGTCTCCTCTCCTGTAAATGATTTCCCTTCATGGAAAACATTGATAAGCACCTCATCGATAACCTGCCCTTCGACTCCGCTCAGGGTGACATTCTTATCTACGATCTCTCCAAAATGAGCTGTATGAGTTTTAGCTTCTGATAAATTCTTTCCCGTTTTAAAAGGTTTGAAGAACTGCTTAGTAAATGAAATCGCCTCCGGACCGCTAATTCTTATAACGGCAATAGCGCCCATTCCCGAAGCTGTAGCTGGAGCAATTACTGTATCGTTTTTACTAAGATTTCTGAGATTCATTGCGATGCAAAATTACGATTTATTTTTTGTCGAGCGGGCATAAAACAAGCCCCTACAATACACGGACCGAATAAAGATATCTAGGCTTCCAATAACTGGATTTTGTAACATCGTCTTCTCGCACGCCCAGTGAACTTGTTGCGTGGATAACTTTTAAAGGCTCGGGATAGTTGGAAACCACTATAGCTACATGTTGAATTTTAATTCCTCCTCCGCTTTTGCGGCTTCCGAAAAAAGCTAAATCGCCTGCTTGGTATTTTTTGACTTTGGTGCCTTTTGTTGATTGCAACTTAGCCGAATGTGGCAAATTGGTTCCGAACTGGTTTAAGATTTTTGAAGTGAATCCTGAACAATCAATCCCATTTCTGGAAGTTCCTGCATGTAAATATGGTGTTCCGATGTATGTTTTTGCCCTGGCAATAATTTGAGCTTGTTGTCTTGAATCACCTTTTCTTTCAATTACTTTGGGTAAATCAGCTGGAGCTTTTTTAACATCCTTTGTCATCCTGAGCGGAGTCGAAGGGTTCTTAGGAAAAGCCTCCCAATACTCTGGTGTTGTATCTTTAAAGTGGATGGCTAACATTTTAGTTATGTCCTTCCACTCCTTTTCCTTTCTTGATTTCTTCGCTGAAAGCATTCTGGTTTTTGCCACTTGGATAAAAGCATCTTCGCTTGGTTTGAATCTTGAAAACTCGGAAGTGCTTTTTTGAAATTTCAAGCCTTTCGCAACTTGAGATACAATTGATTTATCTCTTATGGATACTCCTAGTTGTTTACTTTCTTCTTTAGATAAGTTTAGTAACGAAAACCCCATGAAATAGTAAGTTTTTGCTTTCTTGTAGTACAAGGATTCTCCCTTAAGTCTAAACGCTTTTTTGTAAGCCTTTTTAAACTTCCCTGCCTTATAAAGCTCTTCCACTTTATTTAATTCGTTTACTGCAAACCCTCCCAAATTCGCTACCAAACAAATCACCAATAACTTGTTTTTAATTGATAACATAAATCCGATTTTAAGTTATCCCCCTAAATGAATGCCAAATTTTATTTGAATAGAAATTCGGGGAGCCTCCACTCCCCAAAATCTTTCACACACTTTCTTGGCTAAACCGCCAAGACAACTAACAATACAAGGTTGTCACCACACTTCCTGAGTATCATATTTACCTTCATAACGGCAACTACTAAAAAAGTAACACGTTTAAATAAAAAATATTGCGAATAACATATCATTCGTATCTTAATCAAAACTTTAAACCATGAAAGCTCTATATACTTTCCTATCTCTATTTCTTTCACTTCAGCTATATGCTACCGAAATTGGAGGTGTTATAAATCAATACACTAAAGTTGTTGCGGATGGAGGTTGTAGAAATAGTGTTAAAGTGACCAATCCTGAGCTTTTTGGAGTTGGTGAAGAAGTTATAATCATTCAAATGCAGGGAGCTATTATTGATGAATCAAACACTACTGCTTTTGGAACTGTAACAGATTTAAACAACACTGGAAATTTTGAACGTGCTCAAATTTTAGAGATTGTTGAAGATACAGTCTACTTTTATTTCGATCTTGTTAAAAGCTACGACTTTACTGCAAAAGTTCAGCTTGTATCTCTTCCCGTATTCAGTAATATAGTAGATATCACCTCAACATTAACATGCGCCCCATGGAATGGTGAAACAGGTGGCGTTTTAGCTTTTGCTAGCATTGGAACAACTAATTTTACTGATTCGATTGATGTTTCTGGTAAAGGATTTAGAGGAGGTAATCAGCATGAAAACCCAGGAAATGCATGTAGTTGGCTATTAGCGAGCCCCGATTATTATTACCCAATCACATCATGGGAGGCTGCTTCTAAAGGAGAAGGAATTGCCCTACCTATAACAGGAAGAGAATTTGGAAAAGGACCATCAGCAAACGGAGGTGGTGGTGGAAATGATCACAACTCTGGTGGTGCCGGTGGTGCAAATGGAGGAACTGGAGGAAAAGGTGCAGAAAATAACGACCCAGGACTTTTTACTTGTGTTGGTTTTGATCCAGGAATCGGAGGTATTGCTCTTCCCTACTCAAGTAACGTAGCCTTTATGGGGGGTGGCGGTGGTGCCGGCCATGGAAATAACGATTTATCATCAGGAGGTGCTAATGGTGGTGGAATCGTAATTTTTATTGGTAATGATATTACAGGTCCAAATCAGGTTATTAATGCCAATGGTGCTGACGCGACAATGACAGGTGGTGGAGATGGTGCTGGTGCTGGTGGTGCTGGTGGTACAGTTTTATTAGACGTTGTAAACACCTCTACCTTCTTAAAAGTAAATGTTAATGGTGGTAACGGCGGAGATGTAGATGATGAATTTTACAATAGATGCCACGGACCAGGAGGTGGTGGTTCTGGAGGTGTTGTTCGTTCGTCAAATAGTTTATCGAGTGTTGAATTAAACTTAAATGGTGGAAATGCCGGCTTAATATTAAACTCAACTGCAGCCTGTAATAACACTAATGGCGGCGCTTTAAATGGAAATATTGGTTTATCTCAAGAAAGTCTTACCATACCAGAAGGAGCAACTGAAATTGAATGTTTAATTACATCAAGTTTGGACATAACTAATAATCTTGTTAAAGTCTATCCAAACCCTTCAAATTCAGCATTTAACATCCAATTTACTGATCAAATCAAATCATTAGAAATTTATAACACTAGTGGTCAATTGGTAAAATCAATCATCAATCAAACTTCGTTTGGAGAGGATTTACCGGCTGGAGTTTACTTTTTGAAAGTTATTTCAAATCAAGGATACCAATCGGTTAGAATTATAAAACAGAAATAAGTTTATTTTTTCTTTTCCTGTTTTGGAGGAAGTGGTCCTCTCAGGTGAATAATTAATCCGTTTAGGAAGTTTCTTAACATTTGATCTCCTGCAGGAACATACTTAGGATGTGTTTCTTTTCTAAAGAAATCGTTAATGGCAGATTTAGATATTTCGAAGTCTGCCAATTTGCAAATCTTAACTATATCCTCATCTCTTAACTTGTGTGCTACTCTTAGCTTTTTAAGTATGTCGTTATTTGTAAGCATTTAGCAAAGATATGATTTAACTTTGTTTTATGATTTTCCATCCAGAACGTACTAAAAATGCTATTCAGACGCTTGGTTTCGAAGGCTTAAAAGATATTCAAGAACAAACACTTTCATCTATAAAGGAAAAGGATGAATTAGTTTTAATCGCCCCAACTGGTTCTGGAAAAACATTAGCCTTTTTACTACCTATTCTAGAATCTTTAACGGATGATAGATACAACCAAGCAATGGTGGTAGCTCCTTCTAGAGAATTGGCCATACAGATTGAACAGGTTTTTAAAGAATTAAAATCTGGATTCAAATCCAACTGCTGTTATGGAGGACATAACGTAAAGGTGGAATTGAATAATTTAATTGAAGCTCCACAATTAATTGTAGGAACTCCTGGAAGATTGGCTGATCATATTAGAAGAGGATCTATTAACCCAAGATCCATCAAAACACTTGTTTTAGATGAGTTTGACAAAGCGCTTGAATTAGGTTTTGAAAAGGACATTACAGCTATAATAGACAGTTTAGAAAGCGTTGAAAAAAGAATTTTAGTTTCGGCAACAAATGCTGACCATATTCCTAGCTATTGTAAAATGCCACAGCCAGAGGTTTTACAGTTTGTTGGAGAAAAAAATAATCAAGGGGAACTTACCTCCTACTTTGTGAAAACCGACAATGATGATAAGCTAGAAACACTTAAGGAACTGATTTATAAAATTGGAAATGAACCCACTATTATCTTCTGCAACCACAGAGAAGCCGTTGAAAGAATAGGTGATTTATTGTTAGATAATGGAATTCCAACTGGTTTATTCCATGGTGCTTTAAAGCAAGAGCACAGAGAGCGCGAATTGATTAAACTAAGAAATAAAAGTTCCAATATATTAATTGCTACGGATTTAGCTTCGAGAGGAATAGATATCCCATCTATAAAAAACGTTGTCCATTATCAGTTACCACCTAAAGAAGATGCTTTTATCCATCGAAATGGTAGAACAGCAAGAATGGAGGCTGATGGAAATTCATTCCTGGTTTTAAAAGCATCAGAAGAACTTCCAGATTACACCATTAGTGACACACAAGAGTATGATTTATCGGCTCAAGAAGACACTGAATTAACTACCGAATACGTAACAATGTATTTAAATCTTGGAAAGAAAAACAAAATCAATAAAGTTGATATTGTTGGGCTTTTCTACAAAAAAGGAGGCTTAGTTAAAGATGAACTTGGGAAAATTGAAGTACTAGATTATTGTGCCTACGTTGCAGTAAAGAGAAACAAAACCAGAGATCTTCTAAAGAAACTAAGAGGCGAAAAAATTAAAAAGCAATCTTTTATTGTTCAGACTTCTCGATAATAATTGCAAGTAGCTTTTTATGAACAAAATAAGAAGCTATCCCTCCAATTACTACTGCTATAACAAAAGCATAAAATATACCTTGATAACCTATACCACTCCCTAAAAGATAAGCAAGAGGTATATATAAAACGATCATTTGAGAAAACGTTAATACACCTGTTATAATAGGTCTTTGCAATGCGTTTATAGAACTAGTTTCAATCACATAAACCATTCTAAAAACAAAGCTATAAGGAACAATCCAATAGAATTCTGCCATGTATTGAAAGAATATCAAATCTGGCTTATCCTTCATGAAAATGGGTCCAAACTCTTCACGGAAACCGATAAATAAAACAGTCATCAAAACACCCCAAATTATTGTGAAAACTCTACCTATTTTTAAAGCTTCCTTAATTCGTTCGAACTTTCTAGCACCTAAGTTTTGCGCAATAAATGGAATTAAAACCGTTCCCACTGCAACCACTACAGCCATTGCAAAGAAATCAACTCTTGAAGAAGTTTGTAACGTAGAAACTAATTGCTTTCCATTTTCAAAACCACTTGCAAATTTTAAAACAGATGCAATTGCTACAGGGATAATTAATTGAGTAAGAATGGAGGGTGATCCGATTTTGAGGATTTCCCACCAACTGTTAAACATTCCTTTAATAGAAAAACCTTTAAACGAAAGCATGTTAAACTTGAAATGCAAAAAAGCCAGACCAGCAAAAAGCGTCATCAGTCGGCTGATAAATGTTGCCAATGAAGCTCCATAAACCTCCCATTTTGGAAAACCCCAATTCCCCAGAATTAACCCATAATCTAATACTATATTAACTATAATAGACACACCCATAATAACAGCAGGGATTAAAGTATTCCCCTGAGCCCTGATTGCACTATTACCAACCATTGGGATTATAATCAACGGAACTCCTAAATACCAAAGCTCCATGTAGTCAAAAATATAAGGCATTAAATCATCTGGCGCACCAAATAATTTGAACAAAGGCCTGATGGTTGGATAACCAACTACAGTAAGTATGGTTCCTAATACTATTGCTAATATAATTCCATCTGTAGTTAACCTATTAACCTTTACTTCATCTCCCTCGCCAATTGCTTTAGCTACAGAGGCGGTTACCCCAGTTCCTAATCCAAAAGCTAGGGCAAACATGATTAGCATTGTATTAACTGTATAAGACAAGGCTGCCAAAGGGTCGGTTCCTAATTGACCTACGAACTTAGTATCGAAAAAATTGAACAACGCAAAACCTATCATTCCAAATAGCATTGGAACAGCCATTCGGAAAATGCTCTTTCCTATTGGTCCTTCTGTAAGTGTTGCTTTTTGCATTTTTAAAAATAAAATGGTCTGTAACCAAAATGGCTACAGACCAAATTTAGACTAATCAATCGAGTAAAAACTCTTTATTCTTTTTTAATTAACTAAGGCGTTAATTTTCTCTTCGAAAACAGCTTTTGCCGCTACTCCCGTAAACTTATCAGCAAGCTCTCCATTATTAAAGAACAATACTGTGGGAATACTTCTTACTCCATATTTAGCAGCCGACTCTTGGTTTTCATCAACGTTAAGTTTTCCAACTTCAACCTTACCGGCAAAGTCATTACTTAACTCCTCAATGATTGGTCCAAGCATTCTACAAGGCCCACACCATTCAGCCCAAAAGTCTACTACAACTGGCTGACCACTATTTATTTTTTCTTCTAAAGAAACATTATCAAATTTTATTGCCATAATTGAATTCTTTTATTCGTTATGATGAAAAGCATCATGCTTTAGCTAATTTGTTTAACTATTTTCAAAAAACGTTAAAAACTTGTTGTTACGAATTATAAATCTTGTCAATTATTTTTATAACTTTATAAGAGTTGATTATATACAAAAGATATTTATCATGACCATTACACAATTACAATACATCATAGCAGTTGATACCCACCGCCATTTTGCACGTGCAGCGGAAAGCTGTTTTGTTACTCAACCAACACTTAGTATGCAAATACATAAGTTGGAAGAAGAATTAGGAGTAACCATATTTGATAGAAGTAGAAAACCGCTCCAACCAACTGATATTGGTAAATCTATATTAGAGCAAGCCAGAGTTGTTATTAATGAAGAGAAAAGGATTGATGAAATCATTCAACAACACAAAGGTGAAATTGCTGGAGATTTTAAATTAGCGATTATACCAACTGTTGCATCTACTCTTCTACCAAGGTTTTTAAAGTGTTTTATATCTCAATATCCAAAAGTAAACCTTCAAATAGAAGAACTTCAAACGAAAGTAATTCTTGAGAGGTTAAAAAATGGATTATTAGATGCTGCTATACTTGCAACTCCGCTTGATCATGATGGAATCATGGAAAAACCTCTTTATTATGAACCATTTATGGGTTACACACCAATGGATCATAGATTGTATAAAGAGAAGTTTTTAGACAATACTGATTTACAACCAGATGATATTTTATTATTGCATGAAGGTCATTGTTTTAGAGACAGCGTAATTAACCTTTGTGGATCCTTGTTCGACAAGAAAAACAAATCGGGAGTAATGTTGGAAAGCGGAAGTTTTGAAACACTAATTAAGTTGAGTAAACAAGGTTTTGGAATGACGCTTGTTCCTTATTTAAAAGCAATTGAGTTAAAGAACATTGAACCAGAAGGAACAATTAAACCATTTGCACGTCCTCAACCAATGAGAGAAATTAGTTTAATTCACCACCGAACGCATTTAAAAATATCTATTATTGATGCTTTAGCTAAATGTATTCAGGAAACTGTTCCGGAGCACATGCTTGAAAATGCTGAAGGGGAGGTTATAAAACCCTACTAAAAAAGGCGAGAGACAAGAGACAATTAAAAAGCCTGATCGTTTGATCAGGCTTTTTAATTGTCTCTTTTGTAATAGGTTTTTTAACTTTCAACCTAATCCCTCAACTTCTTAAACACTTTAAACTTATTGTTGATAGCCATTAAGTTATCGTTTGCTTTGTGCCAGTTAATAGACTCCTGCGCACCAAGTACTAGATATCCTTTTGGATTCAAGGCGTTATTAATATTAGTAAGAACCTTCCCTTGTAGTTCCATATTGAAATAAATAAGGACGTTTCTAATTAATATTAAATCGAACTTTTTAAACTGAGTATCCAACACTAAATCAAAAGTTTTGTATTGAATATCCTTTATTAAGTTCATATCAAACTGGACTTTGGAACCCACCATATCATAATGATCTGACAGCTCACCAGTAGCTCCACTTTGTTTGTAATTCTTTTCATATTGACGCATTCTCCAAGCCATGTATAGCCCCGACTGCGCTTGCTTAACCATATCCTCATTAATATCAGTAGCTACAATATCAGCTCTGTCTAGGAACCCCAATTCTTTTAAAGTAATAGCCATACTCATGGTCTCCTCTCCAGATGAACATGCTGCATGCCAAATACTTACTCTTTCATTCTTGTTGAACAGCTTAGGAAGAATCTTTTCTCTGAGCACCTCCCACATTCCTGGATCTCTAAATAATTCAGTTGTATTAACCGTCACCTCTTTGAGGAACTCTTCAAACACCTCTTTTGACCTTAAGGCCATGCAAAGGTCATCAATTACCTGCATACCTTTAAGACCTAAATATCTTTCCACTCTTCTTTTGAAAGAAGAAACTGCATAGTCGCCAAACTCAAATCCGAAATTTCTTCGGACTGTAGCAACTACCTTGACTAAATCAGCCTCAGTTACGGGCACACTTTTGTTTTCTTCTATCATCTGTTAACTGATTGCAATATTTTAATAATGTCATCTATAGACTTTACGTAATCTATCTTGGTAATTTCCATCGCCGATTTTGGCATTGTATCAACCATACAAGTTGCTGGATCCTGTACAACAGTAATGCCTCCATTATCATTAATAACCTTCATCCCGTAGGCTCCATCTTTATTCGCTCCTGTGAGCAGAATTCCTAAAGTACCTTCTCCGTAGAGCTCACCTACTGAGGATAAAGTAATATCAATTGAAGGCCTGCTACTTAACCGCATGGCCTCAGTTGTTAAACTCAAATAACCATCCGGCTCAGCAGACATATGGTAATTTGCAGGTGCTAAATATATTTTACCAGGTTCAATTTTTTGTTTGTCCATCGGTTCAATAACCTCTAACGAACTCTTTAAGTTTAACGCTTCTATAAATCCGTGACGAACATGTTTTAATCTATGAGGTGCAACAATTATAGGATACTTAAAATCCGATGGCAAACTCGCAAAGATTTTACCCATTAAAGGAAAACTCCCTGCAGAACCTCCAATAACAACAGCCCTTATTTTATCTCTTCCTTTAATCAACCTATCTTAATTTTTTATAAATCTTATATTCTTCACTTAAGCATTCGAAATCTCTGTTATAAAAACTGTGGGTTAAGTCCTCTTGAACCCCCATAAACAGCATTCCTCCTTTTTTGGTAAAGTCTGATAACAGCTTATAAACGGGTCTCGCTTTTTTAAGATTCAAATAACACATTACATTTCTGCAAAAAACGATGTCAAATTGGTCAAAAGCCCTTCCCAGTGTAATATCAAACACTTGCGTTTTTATATTTTCGATGTATTTATCATTTACTTTAAACACATCTCCTTTTAATTCTATGTAATTCGAGAAATTTGCACCTTGTTTAAATCTACCAATGTTATTCTCACAGGACTCCAGTTCTTTACTCGAAAATTCACCATTTGAAATTTCATCGAGTTTAAGTTGGTATTTCTCAGAACCAATTAACTCAACTTTGTTTTGAATCCCAAGATCATGACACAAAATTGATAATGTCAAAAGCTCTTCTCCAGAAGAACAACCTAAATCTAGAATCTTAATTGTTCCCTTCTCAGCAACTTGTTTCGGCAATTCGGTTTCCAAGTAACTCCAAACACCAGGATCCCTAAAAAACTCAGTTTTATTAGGCACTAATGCCTTCATAAACTCTCCTCTCTTACCTATATTATCGGTAACAATCTCAGCAAGTTGATTAGGACCATCTATGTTATGAGAGTCCATGAAACCTCCCACAATTCTTTTAAGAGCTCCCTTACTGTAGCTTTTCAAATCGATCCTACACCTGTATTTAAGGTCTTCGATTAATTTATCTAGTTCCGAATATTTTAAATCAAATCTGTACAATATTAATAGAATTTAAAGCGGATAGATTTACTTGTTTAATGAAATGTTTGTTTCACTTTTTTACAAAAAAGATAAATCTTCCTATTTCTGAAACTAATAACAAAGAGATGCGTTTGAGAAGACACTAAAAATCACAGACAATGAATCTAATTGAGCATTTTAAAACAACTTATAACGAAGTTAAAGAAGACTCCCTAATTGTTTTCAGTGGGGAAATCACTCAAGAAATTGTTCATTCATTTACAGCATTGGTTGGTCAAACTATGACTTTAATTGGTGCAGATGAAAAGCCAAAAAAGAAAGTTTACCATGTTTTGGTTGAATTATTACAAAACATATGCAAGCATTCAGGATACAGAACTATTGCATCGGATGATGAAGAAAATGAAAGTCAGGTTGGTTTGGGAATGGCAATATTTGGATACGATCAAAACAACTTTATCATTTGTACAGGAAACAAAATCAAAAATGAAAACATTGCCGGTTTAAAAGAAATGATAGACCATATAAACAGTTTAGATAAAATGGGATTAAAAGAACTTTATAAGTTCATGATTAAAAAATCTCGATTATCTGAAAGAGGTGGAGCTGGTTTAGGGTACATAGATATCGCAAAAAAGAACTTACAGAAATACGAATACGAATTTGTTGAATTAAGTAGAGAAGAGTCCATGTTTATTCTTTCTTACAGAATCCCAAAACCTGAAGAAGTATAATCAATTTAATAACATGAAACTTTGTCGACACTTTCTTGGTAAACCTGCCGACTCCCATAAAACACACATCAAATGAATAAATCAAAAATTTTACTCTTAGTTAAAGTTCTTATTTCGATTTCATTTTTAGTTATTGGAATTTTAACATTAACATCTTCTACTTCTAATGATTCTAAACCATTTATAATGGGAACTATAATCATTGGAGCAATTGGTTTAATCATCTCATTTGTAGAGTCTATTACAATAAATAAAGAAAAGAATTTGGCCTTAAAGTCATTAGAGGAAGGAAAGCTTTTAATAACAGAAAAAGACGAAGAGATTTCAAAAATAAATAATGAAGTAAAAGAAAGAAGACTTTTAGCTGAAAGAACTGCAACATTATCGAAAATTTTGCAAGAAGCCGACGATATCAAAATTGCATCAGCAAGCATTCTAGAAACAATTGCTAAAGAGATAGAAATTTGTCAGGGAGTTCTTTATGTAACCGATGAAAAAGAAAGCGGTAAATTCTTATGGGGAGCTGCTGCATATGCTTATCATAAATTAGAATCAGAAATTGATCAGCCACAATTTGGTGTTGGATTGGTTGGACAAACTGCTCAAGAAAAAAAATCTCTATACATAAATGAATTACCAAATGGTTATATCGACGTTGTATCTGGATTAGGTAAAGCTCAACCCAGCTTTTTAGCTTTAATTCCATTAATGTATTCAGGAGAAGTTTTAGGAGTTATTGAATTAGCCTCTTTCTCTGAATTTAAGGATAAAGACAAAGAATTATTTGAGGGAATAAAATACGCCTTGGGAGCAGGAATTCACTTCCTTCAGCAATCTAAAGTACTTAATAGATATGAGTCGGAAATTGAAGCACTCAAAACTCAATTAACTAATCCAGCTTTAACAGAAGCATTACCAGAAGAAAGTGAACCAATTATTGAGGAAGAAATAATTGAAGATTCAAACGAAAACGAAAATCTTGAAGAAATCGAAAACCTTGAAGAAACCGAAGAGGTAAATAGCAACGAAAATTCTGAAGGAGAAGAAACTGAAGACGAGATTCAAAAAGAAGATTAATTCCTCTAGTTAAAAATATATGAAGGAACAAATTAAGATATTAAAAGGTTATGTATTGTATGGGGCCATTATTGGTGGACTTATTACGATCATTTCTGTCATTCTAACTAACCTAGGATCAGATGTTAGTTATGGAGAATTACACCAAGATTTACCAGCTCTATATTTTATAGATTTAATGCCCCTTTTATTAGCTGGTACGTTTTATATAGTTGGAGCTAGATCTCAAAAGATTAAAAATAAAGTCCATAGTAGATTATTAAAACAAATTGAAATTGTAGAAAAAACTTCTTTATTCGCAGAGGAAATTGGAAAAGGTCATTTAGAAAGTGATTTTAATATTGGAAGCGAAGATGATATTTTAGGAAATGCCCTTTTAAAAATGAGGGAAAATCTTCAATCACAAGCGAAGGAAGAAGAAGTAAGAAACTGGATCGTACAAGGAACTTCTGAAGTTGGAAATATCCTTAGGAACTTTAATAAAGTAAATGAACTTGGTTACGAAATAGTTAGGGCTTTAACACCGAAATTAGAAGCCGTTCAAGGAGCTTTTTATGAAGTAAGAGAAGCTGAAAAACAAGACAGCAGAAGAAGAAAGGGAAACATTAAGCAAATTGCCACTTTTGCGTATAACCGAAAAAAATATATCGAAAACGAGTTTTCTTTTGGGCAAGGTTTAGTTGGACAATGTGCTATGGAAATGGACATTATCCATAGAAGAGAAATTCCCGATGAATATGTTTCCATTACTTCAGGGTTACTAGATGAACAAAAACCAACTAACCTTATTATCGTTCCCTTAATTTCAGAGAACAAATTATATGGAATAATGGAATTTGCTGGATTTGTTGAATTCACAGAAAAACAAATTCAATTCCTTCAAGAGTTAAGTGAAATTATTGCTCGATCATTATTTAACATCAGTACCAACGAAAACACGCTAAAACTTCTTAACGAAGTAAATAAATCTCAGGAAAGAACGGAAAAGCTTTTAGCAAACGCCTCAGAGGTAATTACAATTATCGACGCTGAAGCCAACCTAAAATATGTATCACCTTCTGTTTCCGCGATTCTTGGATATAATGCAAACGATATTCTAAACACAGTGGATTTAGATAGAGTTTACGAAGAAGATAAAAACACTTATTTGGAGAATATCCAAAAATTATTAAAAACGCCTGAAAAACCACTTACCTGGGCTTACCAATATAAGTCTTCAAACGGTGACCAAATCTGGGTAGAAACTACAGGTAGAAACTTATTTAGTAATCCTGCTATCGAAGGAATTCTTCTGAATACAACAGATATTACGGAAAGAAGAAAAGCTGAAGCAGAGCAAAGAGAAAGGGCTAAGATGCAGGCCCTTTCTGAAAACTCACCGGATATAATTATCCGTATCGACCTTGAAGGTAACTTTAGCTATGTAAACCCAATCATTCAAAAATTCACTGGTTTATCACCGGATAAATTCCTGTCATCAAATATTGATGAAATTAAAATTGATGAAAGAATTACCAACAAATGGAAAGAGTTTAAAAGAAAGCTTGAAGGAGCTCCAAAAGCATTAGCTACAGAAATGGAATTCCCTACTCACAAAGGAGAGGAATTATTCATGGAAGTTAACTGTATTCCTGAATTTGATGAAAAAGGAATGCTCGAATCCATCCTTTATGTAATTCATGATATTACGGAGGCCAAAGAAGCCGAAAAAGCGATTCAAGAAGCGAACCATAAAGTTATGGATAGTATTAACTATGCTAAAAGGATCCAGGCTTCGATTATGCCTAAAGAGCATGTCCTTACCGAGATGTTCCCAAAATCGTTCATGTTATTCCGTCCTAGAGATATAGTATCAGGAGATTATCCATTCTTCGTAAGGAGAGGTGATTGGGCATACGTTTGTGCAGTGGATTGTACTGGACATGGTGTTCCAGGAGCCTTATTATCAATTATCGGTTCCTTAATTATGCAAGAGGTAATCAGGTATAATGATGATCCAACTGCTGCAGAGTTAAATGACATGCTTCACAAAAGTGTTGTTAGAGCGCTTCGCCAAGGTGAAGAAGGAAGTGAGAACGAACGTGATGGGATGGATTGTGCAACTTGTAAAATCAATCTTAAGGATGGAACATTAGAAT
>JAYPYW010000071.1:0-884 GCA_038154685.1 Flavobacteriales bacterium
GCAATGAAGCCAAGTACTACTTTAAACGAAGCTTTAGCTTCTTTAGCGGTAAACGCTTAATAGAATAGTAGTTTAATATATTAAAAAGCCCTTCCTTTTGGAAGGGCTTTTTGTTTTATAATACCGTAGAGTTCACAGATCTTCACAGGCAATCATTATCATCTCGCAAGGTTGCGGAATCAAAGAGGTGCTGTGTGGGTAAGCTATTCAATTACCTTCTTAAAGGTAAGGTTAGCGCAAAAAAAAGCCCTTCAAATAGAAGGGCTATAATTTTAAAGCAAGTGTCTATTAACGATCTTGTAAAATGATCTCTTTTCCATCTTGAAGGATAACTTTCTTCTCTCTTTCTGTTCTAAAGTTGGTGTAGTTCGCACCATACCCTGTTACTTCACAAGTGTATATTTTAATAATACCCAAGAAGTTTTGAGTAGTCATTGAGTAGTTGGGATGAAGCATAAAGTCATAATCACCAGTTTCTAAAGCTTTATAAGCAGCTGCAGCTCTTACTTTATTAAGTTTTCCAACTTTAAATGCTTTGTATGGATTAGGGATAGTAAAGTTTCCTATTTGTCCAGCAGAAGCGCTACCAGCGTCTGTACTGTAATTAATTCCATCCGCTAAAGTATTGTCACCAGAAACTCGCCAGAATAAGAAATAAACGCTTTCACTTGATCCTTTTAATTTCTTTTTCTCATCTACCTTAATATCGGCTTTGATTTTGTCTAATTCAACATTTC
Organism: Flavobacteriales bacterium; assembly: GCA_038154685.1. Lineage (GTDB taxonomy): Bacteria > Bacteroidota > Bacteroidia > Flavobacteriales_C. The sequence goes on from JAYPYW010000071.1 coordinate 738, forward strand.
TTGAGATTACAGGTGAAGATTGGAATCCCTTGTTGGTAGAAACACATGAGGTTAAAGCGGCAGCAAATAATCCACCTAATAATAGTTTTTTAATAATTTTCATACTGATTTATTTTTAGTTTTCCCCGCAAAAATAACATTTCAAAG
>JAYPYW010000071.1:894-8457 GCA_038154685.1 Flavobacteriales bacterium
ATGTCAAATAAATCGCAAATTATAGTTCGTTTACATTGGTTGAGAGTTCGTTTTGGTTTGTTGAGAATTCGGGATTCTGATATTTTAAAAACAAAAAAAGCGGAGGTAAAACCTCCGCTTTTAAATATAATTTGGAAAAGTGATTATTCTCCAGTTACAACAGTAGTAACAGTAGTAATAAATAATCCACCTTTTACAGTTTGGTCAACTGTAGCAACCTTTTTGATTCCTCCGTTTTTAGCAGCTGCGATAACTCCAGTTTCCGCGTGCATAGAAGTTCTGAATCCTAAGATTGTTTTGTAAGAAGCTTCTCCTACTTTTTCTCCTCTAGTGTTAGCTGTTACCATTAATGGTGAGCTAACTGCACAAGATGCTAAAGTTGATACAATAATAGCTCCTGCAAATATTTTAGTCATAATCTTTTTCATAATTCTAAATTTTACTCACCTGCAACAATTAATTCATAAGTCTTCCATAAGATGAAATCAGTCACCTTAATATCAACAGCACCTACAGTTTTGATTCCACCATTTTCAACAGCGTCAACAATTCCGTATTTACCGTTAGTACAGATACCACTTGAGATAATATATCCTGACCCCGATGTAGAAGCTGGCGCAGTAAATAAACATAAAGTTTTTGATTTACCAACCTTATCTCCTAGGCTGTTATCTGTTACAGCTAAAGGTTGAGTAATAGAACAAGAAGCTAACAATAAAGCTGAAGCTCCTAACACAGATAATTTTTTAAATACTTTCATAATGTTAAATATTATTCTCCTGTTACTTCAGTTTTAATTGTAAAGAAAATCCCGTAATTCTTGAAAGTAAATGTAGCACTTCCAATTTTTGTAATGTTTCCATTCTCAGCAGCTTTCTTAAATGTAAAGTTTGCATCCTTTTGGAATGGCTTAGCTGTAGCAGCTCCAGTTTTAGTTCCGATTGGGTTGTTAGTCAATTGCAGTACTTGGTACTGACAAGATGATAACAAACCAGCAACAGCAACAACTGCAACCGCAGATTTTAATTTGTTCATTTGTTTGGCTTTAAAATTAACAGCAACAAAAGTAAAAGAAATTGGATTTTGTCAAAGTAATTACAAAACTATTTTTTTGAACTATGAATTTTTTGGTCAGAAAATCAATTTATGAAATAAAAAGATTTAAACATCTGTTTACATTTTCCTTATATCCACAAAACTTCCAGTGGTATATCCAGTCAAGGCCGTGATTCCCTTTGCTAATATTTCTCCTGCAGATTCTGCACTAGGCATATTGGGGGTGTTTCTTGCATCGATTAATTTTTGAGCAGAGGGAAAATTATCAATATCTAATTCTCCTCCACAGAGATAATCTTGCATTGCTGTATCAACTAAACCTGGTGCAAAAGCATAGAACTTTGTTTTATCGTTTTCAGCTGCGTATAACTTAATTAACATATTTAAAGCAGCTTTGGAAATAGAATAACCACCCCAGCCTTTATTGCCATTAACAGCTGCTCCTGATGAAATAGCAACAACCTTACCTGTATTAGGAACAATATTTAGAAGTGTATCAATAACGGGTTTGTTAGCCCAAACATTAATATTCATAACCTCCTTTAAATCTTCTATTGATTGGTTCTTCATGTGCTCAATGGGACCCAATATCCCAGCATTTAAAATAGCTAGGTCGATGGAGGAAACTTCGTTGAGAAGGGATGAAAGAGAATTGGGAATGGAGTTGAAATTTGTCAGATCACAAATTGAATGATGAAAGTTTTTATGGTTCATTAAGTCTTCAGGAACCCTGCGGCTTAGGCCGTATACTTGATATCCTTGAGAAAGATAATATTTAGATAATCCCCAACCAATTCCTGAACTGACTCCCGTAATAAAAACATTCATGTCACAAATTTAACTCAATTCTCATTTCTCTCTTCTTCTTTCTAAAATGAAGAATTACTTTTTATAGAATCCCATTTCGTCAATGTATTGCCAAGCTCCTTTTGGCAAAAACCATGAAATGTCTTTCTTATCCTTAATTGCTTGTCTGATAAAACTAGCGCTAATTTCAACTTGAGGAGCAGCGAGTAAATGAATATTGCTATGCTCATTGAATTTACCAGGTTTAGCCCCGGGACGCGGATAAACGAATATTTCGTGGTTCTCAACCAAGTTTTCTGCATTCTTCCACTTGTGTAAATGGGTTAAGTTATCCTCTCCCATTATTAACGAAAACTTGTACTGAGGATACTTCTCAACTAAATGAGCTAAGGTATCAGTTGTAAAGGATGGTTTAGGTAGTCCAAATTCGATATTTGAAGCCTTGAATCGGTCATCATGTTCGATGGAACGATCCACCATGGCTAACCTGTGAATTTCAGGTAATAAAGATGTTGTTTCTTTGAATGGGTTTTGGGGTGAAACAACAAACCATAATTCGTTCATCGAAGTAAACTCCACCATGTAATTGGCAAGGATTAAATGACCAGCATGAATTGGGTTAAATGACCCGAAGAATAAACCTATTTCTTTTTGGCTTGACATGATGATTTTCGGGCGGAAGATGTTCCGCCCCTACAATTTACTTTTTCAGGAAGTCCCTAACCATATTTTCAGCTTTCTTGAAAGCATCACTTAAATCTGCGTTCAGGATTAGCTTATCAAAATCAACCGATTTTTCAATTTCAGCTGGAGCCTTAGCCATTCTTCTGTCTACAGATTCAGGAGTTTCAGTATCTCTTCCTTCTAATCTTTTTCTTAATTTTTCCAATGATGGAGGCATAACAAAAATTGCTAATGCTTTATCTCCAAATGCATGTTTTAGGTTTAACCCACCGTCAACATCAACGTCAAAAATAACATCGTTTCCTTCCTCCCAAATTCTTTCAACTTCGCTTCTTAAAGTACCATAAAAGTTATCGGTATAAACCTCTTCCCATTCAACGAAGGCTTTCTCTTCAATTTTTTGTTTGAAATCTTCAACCGATAAATAGTAGTAGTCTTTACCATCAATTTCTCCTTCTCTTTTTTCCCGTGTAGTTGCAGAAATAGAGAATTGAAGACCAAATTTTTTACTTAATAAGTGGTGAACAATGGTTGTTTTACCTGCTCCAGATGGTGCTGAGAATATGATTAGTTTACCTGACATGATGTTGATAGTTTATCCTTCGATTCCGCTCAGGATGAGGGTCACACTGAGCGGAGTCGAAGTGTTATAATACGTTAAGTACTTGTTCTTTTATTTTTTCCAAGCTGTCCTTCATTAAAACAACAGTTTTTTGGATTTGAGCATCGTTAGCTTTACTTCCCGTTGTGTTGATTTCACGTCCCATTTCTTGAGCGATAAACCCTAACTTCTTTCCTTTTTCTCCTTCACCAGATAAAGTCTCTCGGAAATATTTACAATGCTGAGCTAATCTTACTTTTTCTTCGTTAATATCTAACTTCTCCAAGTAGTAAATAACTTCTTGCTCAAATCTGTTTTTATCAATTAAGTCTTCTTGGATTTCCGAGATAGAGGAGTTTAATCTTTCCTTCATGTTTGCCACACGAGTGATATCAAACTCTTTAACTTCCTCTAATCCATTTTCTATAGCAGTGACTCTACCTAATAGGTCTTCTTCTAAACTCTTTCCTTCATCTTTTCTAAAACCTACAATGTTGTTTAAAGCGTCGGCAACTCCACTTTGTAATGCTTGCCATTCAGCTGGGTCAAGTTCATCTTTATCAGAATTCATAACATCCGGCATTCTCATTAAAGTAGAAAGCACTTCCGGAGTTATTTCATCAGAACCTAAAAGAGGTTTTAGTTGATCAAAGTATGATTTGACTAATTCTGTATTGATTTTATAATTAGAAGATTCACCAGTTAACTCAACGTTTATGTTACATTCAACCTTTCCTCTAAAAAGTGCTTTTTGAAGCATCTTTCTAATTTCCATTTCTTTACTCTTATAGGTGCCAGGCATTCTTACGGAAAAGTCCTGTTGCTTAGAGTTAAGTGATTTTATTTCGATTGAAATATTTTTTCCTGGAATGCTCACACGAGCCTTACCAAAACCAGTCATTGATTGTACCATGGCGCTAAAATACGACTTTTAAGCTTTTCTGAAGCTAACGAAATAGACTCCTATAAAAATGAGGGAGGAAGCGGCGATACTTTCCCAGTCCATAATTTTTCCGTTTATGAAATAACTCAGTATTCCACTTAAGAAAGGTTGAAGGAAAATGTAGGACGTAGCCACATTAGGCGAAACCCTACTGATTGAAAACATATTGAGTAGAAAGGTTAAGAATGTAATTGCAACAATTACGTAAATTATTCCATACCATATTTCAGTGGGGAAATCCCAAGAAGTAGAAGCAATATCATTAAAACCAATTGGAAATAGAGCAATTGATCCGAAAAGAAAAACCCACTTTAAAACCGTAAATGAGTTGTATTTCATCATTAACGGTTTACAATAAACTATGTAAAATCCAAAATTGGCAGCATTACTAAAAATGAGTAGGTTTCCTAAAATGGGGTTTGGAGCTTCTTTTGTGATTTTGTTTTGTAGAATGATTGTTATTGCCCCTATTCCTCCAAGCACCATTCCTATCACCTTGTTTTTAGTTATTTTTTCTTTCAAATAAATAGAAGAAATAACAAGAACAATAATAGGAGTGGAGGTCATTATTATTGCCGAGTAATTTGGGGAAGTGTAAGGCATTCCATTAAAAAAGGAAAGCTGATTAAAAACCACACCAAACAAGGCTGCTAAAGCAAATTTCCCGTAATCTCCTTTTTCAACTTTTTCTTGTTTCAGAAAAAAGCCGATTAACCAAAAAAGTAACATAGCCCCAGAAGCGCGTACTAGCACAAATCCGTTTGGTCCCAGGTAATCAGGAGAAACAGATTTTATCACAAAGTAACTTATCGCATAAAGTAGGTTAAGTGTGAATAAGGCTATATGTGCTGGTATAGTATATTTCATTTGTAGGGGCGGGTTTTATGCCCGCCCGAGCGGTTGATTAATTTAAAGAGATGGGTCTATCCAATTGATTAGGATGTTTTTTGAGCTGAAGAGAAATTTGAAAGTTCGGAGCATGGGCGGGCAAAAGACCCGTCCCTACATCACTTTAACTTGTTAGTTAATGCTTCAACGTTTTTCTTAGTATTCCCTACAAAAATTTCTCCGTCAATTATCGCAACGGGTCTTTTAAGGAATGTATATTCTTCCACTATATATTTTTTGTAATCAGCTTCAGATAATTCCATTTCGTTTAACCCCATCGATCTATATTTCATTGCTTTTCTAGAAAATAAAGCTTCATAAGAACCTGCGATTTTCGCCATCTCATCAACTTGATCAGCAGTCATTGGTTCTTTTTTTATGTCTTGTAATTCAACACCATCAAGATTCAATTCTTTCAATATTCTAATGTTTGTTGAGCAGGTTCCTAAGTGATATATCTTTTTCATTTTATTACATTTTAAGTTAATTATAAAGGTAGTATTTTTACATCGTGACAATGAGCACAAAAATATTCCGTTTTAGTCCAATGCGTTTTCTAACAGTATTGCTTTTTTTGATCGCCTTATTTGCTAAAGCCGACCATTATTACGGAGGTTACATAACCTATACTCATATTGAAGGATATACTTATAAGGTTAGTGTTGTGACTTATACCGATAACGATTTGGTGACTTCGGACAGAGATAGAATAGAGGTGATTTGGGGGGATGGTGCTACTGAATTTTTAGATCGTGTAAACAATGTAGGGAATGGTGAAATGGTTTTCCCTGGGATAAAAAAGAGTATTTACGAAGGTGAACATACTTATACCCAAGAGGGGAATTTTCAGTTGGTTTTTATAGATGATTTTAGACCTTTTAACATTGAGAATATAGCACCGGGGGAGTCACAATCAACCCTGCTTTATTTCGATGCAATCGTACCTGTTGCGGATACAGTTTCTTTTTGCATTAATAATGCCCCAGATTTTTTAACAGATCCATATTTGTTTGGTTTCCCTGGGAAGGATATCCGATTAAGCTTAACTCATTTTGATAATGAAGGTGATAGTTTGGCCTTTAAATTAACTGTCCCTAAAGCCAGAAACGGGGAGCCTGTACCTGATTATTACTACCCTGAAGGGGTTTCCTTAAATCATAGATCTGGTATGTTTACTTGGGAAAATCCAGATGAAGGAAGGTTTGTTTTTGCTTATGAAGTAGAGGAGTATCGTGACGGACAATTAATTGGTGTTTCTATTGCCGATTTTCCTGTTTTATTAGAGGAAGAAGCAGATTTAACGGGAGAGTTTTCGGAGGTAGATGGTATGATTGATGACCACTATCATTTCAACGGTCCTGAGGAAATTGAGTTTTCTATATCTTATGAAAATGATACTGCAGATACCGTAATTATTGAACCGATATTTAAACTTAATTCTCATTTTAACGTCACCGAAAAATCAGGATTCTCTGGAGAGACAGCCTATGATACGCTAACATTGGATTATTTGGGTGCAGACAACAATCAAGGGAACCACATAATTACCTTTAGAGCAGCAAATGTTTATGGTTTGGATACTATTTTCGATTATTATTCGGTGAGCGTTTCCAGCAAATCTGATACAAGTTGGTCGTGTTCGGTTGTTCCCGATCTTAGAGATGTTGTTGAAATTGCGCCATCAGTAAATCAGTTTGAGATATCACCTAATCTTTTTACAGAATCAGTTTGGATCAATGTGGGAGAGGATTTTGAGAATATGAGAGTAGATGTTTATGATATGAGAGGACGGGTTGTAGCGAGAGAAGAAAACCCTACTGCAGGGACTTTCAAAATGGATTTATTTGGTTTACAAACGGGGATGTACTTTTTCAGGATAGAGAGTAATGGAGAAGCTTTAGTTGTCCTTAAATCTGTTAAAATGTAATGGCATTAATTAAAGAAGTAAGAGGTTTTACTCCTCAAATTGGAGAAGACGCGTTTATTGCTGAGAACGCAACAATTGTAGGAGAAGTTTTTTGTGGAAAGCAATGCAGTTTTTGGTTTAATGCAGTTGTAAGAGGGGATGTTAATTACATCAAAATGGGTGATAAAGTAAACGTTCAAGACGGAGCAGTAATCCACGGTACGTATGAAAAATCTCCAACCAATATTGGGAATAACGTTTCAATAGGTCATCAAGCAATGGTTCATGGTTGTACTATTAAGGATAACGTTCTTATAGGGATGGGGGCGATTGTAATGGACGATTGTGTAATTGGTGAAAATTCAATCATTGCAGCAGGAGCAGTTTTATCTGCAAGAACAATCGTTGAGCCAGGTTCTGTATATGCTGGAATTCCTGCTAAGAAAATTAAAGATGCCGATCCTAAGTTGGTAGAAGGAGAGATTAACCGAATCGCTAATAATTATATTAAATACGCTTCTTGGTATAAGTAAGGCCCTGCGAGCTAGGTTTTAGGTTTCAGGGTTCAGTTTTAAAATAAGAGATAGCCACGTCGTGCCCCACCCCCAGTGGCAGTTTAAAAAAAATAAAATGTTTGTTGATTGGGCGGGGGGAGCCGGGGGTGAGGTTTTTTTTTTA
>JAYPYW010000071.1:8467-15389 GCA_038154685.1 Flavobacteriales bacterium
AAATTAAAGTATTGGTCATAGCGAGGAGGGACGACGTGACTATCTTATTTTTTTTCAGATAAAATAAAAGCCCCGACAAAGTCGAGGCTTAAAATATAATCTGTGTAATCTGAAAAATCTGCGTGAGAATTAAAGCTCAGCAAAGAAATCATTCCCTTTATCATCACAAATGATGAAAGCCGGGAAGTTTTCAATTTCAATCTTTCTAACCGCTTCCATTCCTAATTCTGGGAAGTCTACAACTTCAACCGATTTAATGTTTTGCTTAGCAAGAATAGCAGCCGGACCACCAATTGATCCAAGATAGAAACCTCCATATTTCTTACAAGCATCAGTTACTTGCTGAGATCTGTTACCTTTTGCTAACATAATCATCGAACCTCCCTTTTCTTGGAAAATTCCAACGTATGGATCCATTCTACCAGCAGTTGTTGGTCCGAAAGAACCTGAAGGAAGTCCCTCTGGCTTTTTAGCTGGTCCAGCATAGTAAATTGGATGGTTCTTAAAGTAATCAGGCATTGGTTGTCCTGAATCGATTAACTCTTTAATCTTAGCGTGAGCAGCATCTCTTGCAACAATTAATGTACCTCTTAATTTTAACCTTGTTTTAATTGGGAACTGAGAAAGTACCTTTAAAACTAATTCCATTGGTTGATCTAAATCAATCTCAACAGGTTTTTCTAATTGAGGAGGAGTATCAGGTAATAATCTTCCTGGATTCTTTTCTAATTGCTCTAAGAAAATTCCGTCCTTGTTAATTTTTGCTTTGATGTTTCTATCAGCCGAACAAGAAACTCCAATTCCTACCGGACAAGAAGCCGCGTGTCTTGGCAATCTTATTACTTTAACGTCATGTGTAAAGTACTTTCCTCCAAACTGAGCACCAATTTCTGAGTCCTGACAAATCTTTTGGATTTTCTTTTCCCATTCAATATCTCTGAATGCTTGTCCACCCATATTTCCTTCAGTTGGTAACTCATCATAGTAACCAGCCGAAGCCATTTTAACAGCCTTTAGGTTTGCTTCTGCCGAAGTCCCACCAACCACAAAAGCCAAGTGATAAGGAGGACATGCAGCCGTTCCTAAATCCTTAATCTTGTTAGTAATGAACTCTGTTAAAGTGTCTTCATTTAAAAGCGCCTTTGTCTGCTGGTATAAGTAAGTCTTATTAGCAGATCCTCCACCTTTGGCTAGGAATAAGAATTTGTATTCGTTCCCTTTTTCAGCGTATAAATCAATTTGCGCTGGAAGGTTGTTTCCTGTGTTCTTTTCATCGAACATTGTTAAAGGAACAATTTGAGAATATCTTAAGTTTCTGTTTTGGTAAGTGTTGAAGATTCCTCTTGATAAAGCCTCAGCGTCATCAGCTCCAGTGAAAACATTTTCACCTTTTTTACCCATTACGATTGCAGTACCTGTATCCTGACAAGATGGTAATTCACCTTCGGCAGCAGTCTGTGCATTTTCTAATAAAGTATAAGCAACAAATCTATCATTGTCGGTAGCTTCTGGATCATCCAAGATTTTAGCTACTTTTTCTAGGTGAGCCTTTCTTAAGTAAAATCCAACATCAGCCATTGCTTCTTCAGCTAAAAGCTCTAAAGCCTTAGGATCAACTTTTAAAATTTCCTGCCCTTCAAACTCAGTTGTAGAAACGTATTCGCTTGAGATTTTTCTGTATTCTGTATTGTCTCCTTGTAATGGAAACGCCTTTTGATAGTTAAATTCAGACATGTGATAAATGTTTGTGGATTACAAAAATAATCATTCATCTTTTATAGAGCTAAAAATCAATTCAATTAAAAATGGAGAAGAAATATAACTTTTTGTTAGTCCAAAGTTTTACTGCAAATTTGCACCATGAAAAAGCTAGCTAACTTACTATTAATCACATTGTTTTACTCTGGTGTTAATGCTCAAAATTGTTCCACAACTAACGTTAAAGAGTTGGTTCGAAACGGAGATTTTGAAGCTGGTTATTTAACCGCATCAAGTGATCCATCTGTCCATGAATTTACTGATGGAGGTGAATTGGATTTTTATTCCGATTTAGGATTTGCAGGAAACTTTCCAAGCTCCTCTTGTTATTATGGTGTAGGTGATAAGTATGCAGTTGGTAAAGCTGAGAATTATACTTGTTCGGGTACCGGTTACCTGAATACTTTTCCTTTTGGAATTAGTTATGGTGGAGAGGCGAATTTCAATGATCATACTCCAGGTTTAAGTGGAGCGGGTCATGCTTTTTTTGCCGATATAAATAGTGTTACTTCAAGTTCTAAACATGGAGGTAACCCTATTGTTTGGGAACAAGCTTTAAAGGTTGAGGAAGGTGTTACTTATACATTTTCGGCTTGGGCAGCGCGTTTTTCAATTTCAGCCCATACATTATTAAATGTGATTGCGATGCCAATTGTTGATGGTTCAGATGACGTTTCTGGACAGGTAAATATTGTTTCAGGATATACTTCAGGAGGGTTAGTAGAGTGGTCCAAATTAAGTAATGATTTTACAATTGGGGCAGGTGTAGATTCTATTTATTTAAGAATTGAAGTAGGTAACCCTGAGGCGGGTTCTTCAGGTTGTGATTTTGTATTGGATGATATTTCTCTTATCAATTCTTGTGCTGTTTCTGAAGGTATTTCAGGTGACTTTATGGTGAGTAATGATTCTTTAGAAATATGTGTGTTTAATGGTGATTCGAAAAGAATTAGTCTGAAAGATGAATTTGGTTCCGATGTTAGTGCAGCCATCAACCGAAATATTTTTTGGTACAAAGGAAGTGGAGCTACTCAAGTTTTAATCGATTCAATTTCAAATAATTTCCAACCATTCATGTCTACAACTGGAGAGTACAGGATGTGTATTGAAGAGGATGGCTATTCGTGTGCCGTTAACCAAACTTTTCATGTGGTAGAAGAAGATTGTGGTAGTTCAGATGATTTTTGTTCGTCAACAAAACCTAAAGAATTAGTAAGAAACGGCGATTTTGAAAATGGTTATTTAGTTTCTGACCCTGTGGATACCGACAAGCATTTATATTCAGAAGGAGGTGATTTAGATTTTTATTCAGATGCAACTTTTGCAGGGACAATGCCGGAAGATTTAGAAACTGAGTGTGGTAGTTTTGGTGGAGTTTTACCAACTTATAAATACTATGTTGGGAAAGCCGAAAATTTCTATTGTGGAACAGGATATGCCAATAGCTTATATCCTTGGTTTAATCTGGAAGGAGCAGCAGATTTTAAAGATCATACCCCAGGAAAAGAAGGTAAAGGTTTTGCTATGGTTATTGATCCTTGGACTGTGCCTGCTAAGTCTAGTAAAACGATTTTATGGGAGCAGAAGGTAGCCGTTGAAGAATCTGAAAACTATACTTTTTCAATTTGGGTAGCAATGTTTGAAAGAGAAAACCCTGCAAAGTTGGAATTAGCTATAGTTCCTTGTGAAGATAACCTTCCACTGGAGGCAGAAAAGGATATTGTATTTGTTGGAGCATCTGATAGTGTTGTAATGCAATGGACTCAGTTGGCAGGTGACTGGGAAACTCCTGCTGGAGTAGATTCGGTGTTTTTAAGAATCGAGTTTGATAGAGCAACTGCAATAGGTGGAGAATTTACTGTGATAGATGATATTTCTTTCATCAATTCCTGTAAAAACTTTGAAAAAGAAATAACAAATAGATTTTACCTTAATTATTCAGCGGTTGAACTTTGTGCTGCTGGAGGGGAAATTGATGTTCAGTTATATAATGAGAATACAACAAATTATACGCCGGAGGTTGGCGCGGAGATATACTGGTATGAAGGAAGTGATGAAGTTCAAACCTTGTTAGATTCTATTAATAATAAACCAAATCCTGTATTTGTTGCGCCTGGTGATTTTAGGGTTTGTATAAAAGATCCAGTTAATGGTTGTGTATTTAACGAAGACTTAAGAATCACTCAATCATTGGATCTAGGAACTTATTATATTGAATTGTGTAATGAAGATTTTGAGATGGTAACAACATCTGTGAAAGCAGGAAGTAAAGCTGCTGATACTCCAAATTGGACTTGGCCATCAGGAAAGAAAGAAACTGCTTATGAAATAATGGCTGATGAAGTAGGTACATATTCTGTTGTTGTTGGTGCAAAAAGTGGATACAGATGTAAGGCTTCAGCTAGATTTGAGGTTACCTCTCAAATTCCAAATGCTAAAGAAGATACAGTTACCTTTTGTACAACAGCTCCAGATAACATTTTTGTTGAGTCTAATACTGGTGAAGAGTTCATTTGGGCATATGATAGTAATATGACCGAAATAATTGATACATCAGCGGCATTCTGGTTGCCTACTGCTACAGAAGATACTTTTCCGGTTTACTTTAAAAGGTTGGCTCAGGATGAATTGGGGATATTAAATGAAGATTCTACTTCCTTTTATACGGGTGGATATTCTCGTTTCCCAGCGACCGATTATATCAATGTGCTTAAAGAAGATGTGGTTTTAAAAGAGTTGTATGTTAAAACACAGTTTTGGGAGTCAGGATGTGGCGCAATTGCTGGTGCAATAAGAGAGAATTACATTGTTATTGACGGTCCAACTTATGATTCAATACCTTTTAATTTTGAATGTGGAGGTTATACTAAAGTTGATGTTAATGTTGAACTGCAGATTGGAAACTATGAAATTAGATCTGGCCTTTACACAGTTGTTGGCTCAATAGAATCAACTCAAAGTTTAAGTGGTTATGTAAATCAAACATCATCCGATAATGGAGGAATAACGAAGTTTTATTCAAAGATGAAATTCACGAAAGCTAATAACTGTAAAGCAGGTCAATTATTAGCTGCAGGAGAGTTTTGTGATTTCGTAAGTGGAATTGAAGAGTTGTCTGCTTCTGATTTTGAAGTTTATCCTAATCCAACAAATGATGTATTGCATTTTGATAAAAAATTAAGCGTTGTAGAAATTTATTCTTCAAACGGACAATTCGTAGCCAAGTATAATGACGTTGATCAGGTGTCAATGATTGATTTAATGCCAGGAATTTACCTTGTAAAATCATCAGGCAAAGTAAAAAGCGTTATTAAAAAGTAATTAGATAATCATTTCCTACAAAAGCCAGCACTAGCTGGCTTTTTCTTTTAGTTGTGGTAGGGTTGTATATAAACCCAAGGCCCCATTATAGGAATTGATTAATCTTTTTGAATTAATATATTTATCATCATGGATGACGCAATTGATTTATCTGACTTAGAGGAAGTTGAGGTTAAGAAAGGAACTATTCTTCAAAATGCTGGAGATTTTCATATTGATGCATATGTCGTAAAATCAGGTTCACTTCTTTCGGAGCCAACTAACATTCTCGATAGAGAATTAAATTTGTTTCACCTTTATCAATGAGGTTAATCACAAACTAAGGTGTTCTTACTTCGAAGTTGTAAACTTCAAAAAATAGTTTAGATGCTTAAATATTAGCTTTTTACGTAAATAAAACCTGACACAAGAAATTAGGATTTAAATAAAAGCTCTGTGGCATCTCTCCAAGGTACAACCTCTGTTCCGTCAGATCGGCTTTGTTTTGTTTCGCCGTTATATATCACAATAGCTTTTTCAGATTTTGAAAGGTTTCTCCAGTATTTGATGTTTTTAAAATAATCGGATGAAATGGTAGCGCCTGATTTAATCTCAACTGGAATTAACTCCGGTCCATTATCAATGATAATATCAATTTCTCGCCCAGTCTTATCTCTCCAATAATATAAATTCATGGACTTCCCAGCGTGCAAACGAGATTTAACCAGCTCGGTAATTACCATCCCCTCAAAAATAGCACCTCTTAAAGGGTGAGTTGATAATTGATTTTCATTTTGTATTCCAAGTAGGTAGCAAACAATACTTGTATCGTAAAAATATATTTTGGGACGTTTTACAATGGTTTTATTGAAGTTTTGATGGTGTGATTTCAATAAGTAAATCACAAAGCTACTTTCCAAAATACCAATCCATGAATTTGCCGTTTTTGAATCAACTCCGCACTCTACACCAATAGATGTGAGGTTTAGTTCCTGTCCGTTTCTTCCCGCAAGAAGTCTTACAAATTTTTCAAATTGATTTAGGTTGGAAATATTTTTAATCAGCCTTACATCCCTATCAATGTAGGTTCTGATATAATTTGGACACCAATCACCAACAGGAATATCCTGATCATAAACTGGAGGGTAAAAACCTTTAAACAAAATTTTATTAGTTGTGTCCGGTGCTATTTTAGCTTTGTTCAGCTCATTAAATGAAAAAGGTAATAAATTAAAATAAGCAACCCTTCCAGCTAATGTTTGAGAAATAGTTTCTTGTAAAAGGAAATTGTTTGATCCTGAAAGAATATAAAGACCTTTTTCTGATGAGTTATCCAATACTTCTTGCAGATAAGAAAACAATAACGGTGCCCTTTGAACTTCATCAAGAATAGCGCCGGCTGGATAATTACTTAAAAAACCTTTGGGATCATCCAAGGCAAATTGTCTTACATCAGGATTTTCCAAACTTACGTAAGGTTTGTCTTTAAACAAACTCTTAATTAGAGTTGTTTTACCACTTTGGCGTGGTCCTGTAACTGCCACAGCTTTAAAAACCTGACGTAGTTCCAGTAACTTTTTCTCCGCATTTCTTAAAACCATGAATTAAATATATGGAAAAATACGGAATGTGATTCCTTAAAAAGATAATTATTTTCTCTAGCTATTTAATTAGGTTAATAGCAGAAAAAACACCCCACCTTTAAATCAGGGTTTAAAAAACACCCAAAACCAATTTTAAACTATTGATTATCAATGTAATTAAACCAATATAAACTTATTAAAAAATTAGTTTTTACCCCGTTAGGTGTTTTGATGCGGTATACAATTCTTTTAAATTTATATACAATTTCCTTTTTTTAAGG
>JAYPYW010000072.1:0-15336 GCA_038154685.1 Flavobacteriales bacterium
ATGCAATATGGATACCCTGAGTTTTGTAAAAGCTGTGAAGAAGTAGGAATCGATGGAATGATTTTGCCTGATTTGCCTCTTTATGAATATGAAACGCAGTACAAGGAATTATTTGAATCCCATGGTTTAGCCAATGTATTCCTAGTAACCCCTGAAACTGCTCCAGAAAGAATTGAAAAGTTAGACAGTTTAACTAACGGATTCTTGTACTTAGTTTCAAGTTCTTCTACGACAGGGAAGAAAGAAGGTATTGATGGAACAGAAGATTACTTAGCAAGAGTTCAGGCAATGAACTTGAAATCTCCAAGTTTAGTTGGTTTTAACATTAAGGATGCAAAGTCATATCAACTAGCCTGCAAATACTCAAATGGGGCAATTATTGGCTCTGCTTTTATTAAGGCCGTTATGAATTCAAATGATTTAAAAGGATCAATAAAAGAATTCATCTCAAGTATAAGATAGTGTAGGGGCTAGTCATATGCTCGCCCTTACTTTCAAGTCAAGTTTCTACTCTTCTCATGAGAAAATTCTTTCTATTTATCTTTACTGTATTCTCATCAATTGCATTCGGTCAAAATATAGATTCTTTGCAGTTTCATTTTAATAAATTCGGAATTAATCCTCGAGTTGGAATCACTTTTCAAAAGAACTTTACATACTCAGTAGGACTTTCCTTAAATAAGAATTATGTTTCTATGAAGCTAGATACTAATGTAAGGAGAGTGGCAGTTGAAGATGGCTTTGTTTTGGATACTTTAATTCATCCTTTTATTAAGGGTGGTTATTATTCGATATATTCTGAGTATGAGGGACTTTTCGATCAAGAATATTCTTCCTTACAATCCTACAAGTTTGGAGCGGAAGTAACTCAGTTCTCGAATAGAGGAAGTGTTGCAATTGGGGTAGAGGGAGTTTTATTAAATCAAAATTCTGAATCCGATTTCGCTATAGCACCTAAATTTGGTTATACCTATTTGTATTTTACTTTTCAGTATGGATACAGGTTTTACTTAGAAAACAAGTATAGGTATTTATTAGGAAGCCATCAATTTGGATTGTCAACAAGTATAACTCCTTTACTTTGGAAGAATGCAAAAAAGGCTAATAGAAATGGTAAGTTAGCATGGGAATTGCTTTCAAAATAAAAAAAGGCCAGTTCAACTGGCCTTTTTACTTATCCTTTTAATTCTTTAATTTCTTTTTTGAGCTCTCCTATTTCTCTTCTGTATTCATCTTCTTTCTGATCAAACATTTCTTGAGTTGCTTGCATCTCTTCCATGTTTTGTCTCATTTCTTCTTCTTGCTGCATCATAGTTTCAGCTTGGTCTTTACTCTCTTCAAGAAGTTTAACTGTTCTAACATTAGTTTTAACTCCTTTAAGGGTAGAGGCAATACTTTCTGAAACCTTTTCTACAAATTCTATTTGATGCTCTTCAAATTCAGAGAAACCTGCGATTTCAACAACCCCCATGATTTCATCGTTAACCATAATAGGCGCAATTAAAACCATGTTTGGCGGAGCATCACCTAAACCTGATTGGATGGTTACGTAATTATTAGGAACGTCTTTTAAAACAATCTTTTTACGCTCAATCCAACATTGTCCTGCTAATCCTTCGCCTTTCTTTACTTCTTTTTCGATGAATTTCTGACGAGAATAAGCATAGCAACCTGTCATTCTTAATATAGGTTCAGCATTAGAATGTTCATCATTTTCTACAACAAATATTGCACCTTGGTTTGCCCCCAAGTATTTAATGAATTCAGAAATGATCTCATTTGATAACACTTCCAAATTATCATTGTTTCTTCTAAGAATATCACTAAATATGGCAAGCCCTTCAATAGACCAAGCTCTTTTTCTTTCTTCGGTTGCAACTTCCGATAAACGATCTCTCATTTGAACAAGTGCATTACCCAAAGTGTCCTCCTCGCTTTTAGCCTGGAAATCAGAATCAAATTTTCCATCTCCAATTTCTAAAGCAAATGCGGATGCTTGCTGTAAGCTTTCTACCATTTGGTTTAAAGCTGTATTTGTTTGACCAATTTCATCTTGTCTTACAACTTTGACTGGTGGTGGTAATACTCCTTTTGCTAAATTTTGGAAGATATTCTTTAACGTGATAATTGGCTTTGTAAACATTTGGGCAAACATATTCGCAAAGAATGCTGCCGCTAGTGTTAATATCAAACCAGCTATTAAAATTAAATTTCTGATTTTATAGATTGATTCGAAAGCCTCTTCGTCATCAATTTCTGAAAGAATGGCCCAGTTAAAACCTTCGATAGATAAGTGTGCATAGGCACTTAAAACAGGAATTCCTCTATAATCTAAAACAATTTCCTCTCCCTCATTTCCAGCGATTGCTTTTTTGGAGGATTCCGTCTCCACCGGAGCAGTTAATATGGACGTTTCTAATTGTGAAATTTTTTTGATAGTTTCATTTCCTACACCAATTGAACTTAAAGCGTTTAAGTATCCATCTTTGTCCTCAATTAAAAACCTTGAGGCGCTTCTCATTTTATAATCGGATCCAACTAAATAGGTTTCTCCACTATTTCCCAATCCGTCATTTTTCCAGTTGTTATCACCAGTCATGATCGAATTAATGTTATCTATTGGCATTTGGAAAACAAGAACTCCAATTTTGTTATTACCATCATATATAGGGCTTGCAGCAAACGAAGCTGGAGCGCCATAAGAGGGAGCGTAAAATTTGAAATCTTCTACAAAATAATCAGAGTTAGAATTGCTATTTAGAGCACTTCTATAAACCTCTGCAAAATTGGTCTTACTGTAAGGACCATTCTTTAGATTAGTTGCGTAATCAACTTCTTTGAAAACAGAGTAAACAATGTCTCCTTTTTTGTTAATTATAAAAATATCATAGTAACCAAACTTTTCTAAATAATCATTTAGAATAGGGTGAACTTTTTCGTGCCAAGCACTATATTTGGAGCCATCATTTGCCTTGTTTAAAGCGTTTTTACCTCCTACAGGATTGGAGTTGTTAGATAAATAATGATATTGGGCAACAATAGTTTTGTTATTAGTTGGCAGGTACTTTTTTACAGAGTTGTTACTATTAGTATTCGAATTTAACTTATCAATAAAGTTATTGCTGTAATAATTATTTAAACTTGCTAGATAAGTATTTTTATCCTCTTGTGTGAGGTTTGTGTCAAGGTATTCAAATTCCTTGGAAAATAGTTTTGCAGATTCGATAACCGTTAAATCTTGAGAAAGCGTAACAACTTGGTTTTTAATCGTTCCAAAATAATCTGTGATTGCTTTTTTCTTTGTTTCTCTTATAGAAGTGAGCTGGTCAAAGGCTTGTTTTTCTAAAGCGTTTTTAGAAAGCTGATAAGCCAAAATTCCTGTAAGAGAAACAATTATAATTGAAAAACCACTTAAAGCAATGATCAATTTTGCTTTGATTCCAAATTTTTGTGATTTCATTGGTTTATTTATTGAGTAATTAAAACAAAGTAAAAAGGGAGTCTTTTACGACTCCCATATTGTATAGTTACATGTATTTAGATTGACATTCCCACAGTTAATTTGAAGAATGAAGGCTGTGAATAACCACTCTTAGTTACTTGTTCATCGCTTCTTAAATCCCAACCACTTGAGAATCTTGTGAACGCAGATCCATCAGGTTTTGAGAATTGTAAATATGGTCCAACAACTTGGTAGTAATCATATGCAGAATCATCAGCATAATTCATACCTCCCGTAAACCTTAAATGCTCAAAGTGAACTCCTGCGCTTACAATACTATTGAATTTATATCCGGTGTTTGCCCAATAGTGTAAATAGTTGTTCGTTACCGGGTTTCCATGGTCTAAACCATTATAGTAACCTGCGTAGATTTCTCCTTCTATAGCTTCATCATCAATTCCAATTGTTAAGTTTGGGACAATACCTTCAGCTAAAACTGGAGTTCCAAGCCCAGAAGTTAAACCTCCACTTAGTAAACCAATTTGAGGATTTACATAAATTGCATCATTAACTGGAATTCCAATTCCCATTCCAAATTCAGTCCAGTTTCCCCAAGAGGCTCCTGGTCCGCCTCCAGACCAAAGAATTCCATAAAAAGTGAAATCTACTTTATCACTTACTGCATACGCTCCGTTAGAGAATGGATAAAATCCAAAGAAGATATCAGAGTTTAAAGTAACATTCATGTCTAGTTTCTTGTCTTCTGCAGGAGCAGCTTCCGCGTCCTGAGCTTTAACATTACTAGAAAATAATAATCCAAGGGCTAATGCACCTCCTGTAATTGATTTGAATAATGATTTTGAATTACACATATAACCAAATTTTAATAGTTTGGTTGAATGAACGACTAGGTTGATTAAAGATTTCAATAAATAATATTCTAAAAACTTTACAGTTGACGTTTGGTTTTTAATCAGTTGTATTTCAGGTTTTTATATCGTTGATAAAAACGTTAATATAGTTGTTAAAACCTATGAGTTGTAGGTTTTTATGGATGAACGGTTAATGAAATTTAACTTCGTGAAGCACTAATCCTGAGGACGGAGCAATGTGCTTTATTTGCGTTCCTAAGGGATTGGATAAAGTTTCTTTGAATGCCTCTATCGACCATTCCTCACGCCCCACGTTTACAAGGGCTCCAACCATTAAACGAACTTGGTATCTTAGGAATCCTTTGCTTCTTACTTTAAATACAAAAGACTGATCTGGAGAGAAATTAGATGTTATGTTTGTGTTGAGAACTACTTCTGATTTAATTATTTCCCTCTCAAAAACTGCGTTTTCAGTTGGTTTGCTGGCGTACCTTTTGAAATTGTGAGTGCCTTCAAATAAATTGGCAGCTTCCATCATCAATTCCATATTTAACTGAGGGCCAAAGTCTCTTATTAATGGAGCGTTAAATGGATGGCTTTTTTCACCACTTGAAAAGTAATAATGGTATTCTTTTTCCTTTGAGTTTTGAATAATGTTGAATTCAGCATCAACTGTTTCGATAGATTTAACTCTTATATCTGAAGGTAAGTTTTTGTTTAATTCCTTTAACAGAAGGGAAAGATCTAGGTTTTGTATTACAAATAATTCAAATGCAAAATCATCAGCAGAAACTTTTGCGTCAGTTCTTCCGCACCCGTGGGTTTTAAAGTTTTCATGTTGAAAGATGAACTCAAAGGTTTTATCAATCATTCCCTGAACGCTTCTGTATTTGGGTTGTTTTTGCCAACCATGATAACGAAAGCCAAGAAATTCAATTCTGATTAAATAAAAATTAGTCCACCGAGCCATTACCAATCAATTGGTTGATAATCTTTCAGGAATTTACCACACCAATGTTTTCCAGTGTTGATTCCGTCTAATAAAGGATCCATAACTCTCGCCGCTCCGTCAACGATATCTAAAGGAGGCTGGAAATCGTGCATTTCTTCTTTTTTCTTCGAAATCTCAACCGGATCTTCATCTGTTACCCAACCAGTATCAACAGCATTCATGTATATACCATCCTTTGCTAAATCTAATGCAGAAGTATGTGTCATCATGTTTAATGCAGCTTTAGCCATGTTGGTATGAGGGTGGCGATCTTCCTTGAAAAATCTGTGGAATTTACCTTCCATCGCAGAAACATTGATAATATGTTTCATACCAGTGTTTTCCTTTCTCATGATCTTCGAAAGTCGACTGCACAAAACAAACGGAGCAACTGAATTTACTAATTGAACCTCAATCATTTCAAGTGTTTCTACCTCACCTAGTTTTAATCGCCAACTATTCGTCTTCCTTAAATCAACCTGTTGCAGGTCGGCATCTAATTCGCCTTCAGGGAAAACTTCTTTAGTTGGTAATGAATTATCGAAACTATATGGGATTTGTGAAAGCTTTGCCGAAGCTCTTATTCCAATTCCAGGTTCTGGCGCGTGCCATGCAACAGGAAGTTGTGTGTTTTTCTCGTTTGTTGAAGATAAAGCCAGACTTCTTAATTCATCAATAGAATTATGATGGTCCGCCAATAAATCAAGAACATCTTTGGAAAGGTCTTCTCTCGACTTTTCTTCATTTTCCATTAAATGCGCATAAAATCCTGCAGGTCTTCTTACTGTTTGAGCGGCATTGTTGATCAAGATATCTAATCTACCGTATTGCTGCTCTATGAAGTTACAGAAGATTTCTACACTAGGAATATGTCTTAGATCTAGTCCGTGAATTCTTAATCTGTCCTTCCAATCATTGTAATCTTCCTCTTGGGAATATCTTATCGCGGAATCAACTGGGAAGCGGGTAGTGGCAACAACCGTTGCTCCAGATCTTAATAACATCAGAACAATGTGATAACCGATTTTTAATCGTGATCCTGTTACAACAGCAACCTGACCAGTAAGATCTGCAGATTGGAATCTTTTGGCATAATTAAAGTCTCCACAGTCGGGACACATTTGATCGTAAAAATGGTGAAGCTTTGTGTACTCAACCTTACATACATAGCAATTACGAGGTTTTTCTAATTCACCAGTTTCTTTTAAATGAAGATCAGATTCACCAATCATTTTAGGAGCAACAAAAACTGAGGCTTCTCTAGCGCTTCTAATTCCTGTTTCTTTTCTTGCGTGCTTTTCTCTTTCCCTTCTTTTTCTTTCAGCGGCTTTTTTTGCGTTTTTTCTTCGGGTATCAAATTCATCTCTATTTGGACGACTTAATAATCCGGCAGCTTTCATTAAAGCAATTCTTTTTTCTTCTTCCAATTCAAACATTTGAACAGGATCAGCCACTAATTTTTCTAAAATTCTAGTCGCCAAAGAAATTTCTTCCTCGCTAACTTTTTGATTGTTTTCCTTGTGAGAATCGCACATGTTGCAAAGATAGTGAGAATGGAGAATAGAGAATAGAGAATGGTAGTTTTCTTTATTCTCCCTTCTCCCTTCTCAGTCAAATACCATCATGTTGGTGTCTTTCTTCATCCGATTGTGTTTTCTTTTTCCTCCTTTGCAATATTTGTTAGATGAACAAGCACCGAATGCTAGTGCCGTTATTAATAAGAGTATAAAGACTTTTGATGATTTTTTAGCTTTCATAGTTTGTAATACGAATAACTTTATGATTTATTACAATAACAATGCCTGTTTTATAGTTGCTTAATTTGTAAATTTGTCTTTATATGCGCGAATTCGAAGTTCCAGAGTTTTATAGAAGTTCAATTATCTCTAAGTTGAAAGAGATTAGAAAGACGCTTGATCCCAAGAAGAAAGATTTTACCCCTACTAAATTGGATTTTGGTCCCGTTAGATTTTTGATTGCAAGACATTTTGGGTTTTGTTTTGGTGTTGAAAATGCTATTGAGAGAGCTTACAAGGCTTTGGAAGAGAATCCAGGGAAGAAGATTTATTTCTTGAGTGAGATGATTCATAACCCTGCCGTTAACGCAGATCTTCAGTCTAGAGGAATTGAGTTTATCCTTGATACAAAAGGGAAGCAATTAATTGAATGGGATGCAGTTACTTCGGATGATTTAGTAATCATTCCCGCTTTTGGAACCACTTTAGAGACAAAGCAATTATTGGCTGATAAAGGTGTGCATACAGATGAGTATAACACAACTTGTCCGTTTGTAGAGCGTGTTTGGAAAATGAGTAAAAAGTTAGGAGATAAGGATTATACAATTGTGATTCATGGTAAAAGTAATCATGAAGAAACAAGAGCTACTTTTTCCCATGCTGCCAAAGAAGGTCCATCGGTAATTGTAAAGAACATAGAGGAAACTAAATTGCTGGAGAAATATATTCGTGGTGAGAAGTCAAAAACAGAATTCTACAAAGATTTCGAAGGCAAGTATAGTGAAGGTTTTGATCCTGAAATACATTTAAAGAGGATAGGAGTAGTTAATCAAACTACAATGTTAGCTTCCGAAACAAAAGAGATTGCAGCTTATGTGAAAGTTGTAATTGAAGAATTATACGGTAAGGAAGATAAAGCTTTTGCCGATACAAGAGATTCGCTTTGTTATGCAACTAATGACAACCAAAGCGCAACTTACGGCTTGCTTGAGGAGGGAGCTGATATGGCAATTGTTGTTGGTGGATACAATAGTTCAAATACAACGCATTTGGTTGAATTGTGTGAAGAGAAGTGTCCCACTTACTTTGTGACAGGAAAGGAAAAGTTAATTAGCGATAATGAAATCCATCATTTTGATTGGAGAAAAAAAATAGAAGGTAAGTCCGAAAATTATCTACCTCAAAAAGATAAGGTAGACATTATTCTTACCTCGGGAGCAAGTTGCCCAGATAGCACCGTTGAGGCGGTGTTAAGAGAAGTGCTTGGTTTTTATGAAAATACCAGACCTGTTGAAGAGGTTTTAAGTGAAGTAGAGGCATTATACGCAGAATAGAATGAGTTTATACAAGGCAATTATCAAACCTATATTTTTCTCTTTTGATCCAGAGAAAATTCACCACATGGTTTTTAGTGGGATTAAAACGATATCTAAAATCCCAGGAGTTTCCGGAATTAATAAGGCTCTTTTTAGAGTTAATGATGCGAAGCTTGAAAGAGAAGTTTTTGGTTTGAAGTTTTCTAACCCTGTTGGGTTAGCTGCTGGGTTTGATAAGGATGCGAAGCTTTTTAATGAATTAGCTGATTATGGTTTTGGTTTTGTTGAAATCGGAACTCTAACACCAAAAGGACAGCCAGGAAACGCAAAACCAAGGTTGTTTCGATTGCCTGAGGATAATGCTTTAATTAATAGGATGGGGTTCAACAACGAAGGAGTTGAAGCTGCTGTTGAGAGGCTAAAAAATAGAAAAACGAATATTGTTATTGGAGGGAATATAGGGAAGAATACAGGGACAGATCCTGACAAAACAGATGATGATTACATCAAGGTGTTCGAAACACTTTTTGATCATGTAGATTATTTTGTTGTAAACGTAAGTTGTCCGAATGTTGGGAATTTAACTAAGTTGCAAGAGAAGGAACCTTTAACGCAGTTAATGGAAAAGATTTCTAATATCAATAAATCTAAATCCAACCCTAAACCTTTATTGTTAAAAATTGCCCCAGATTTAAGCGAGCCAGAATTAGATGATGTAATCGATATCATAAAAACTTTAAAGTTAGATGGTGTTGTTGCTGCTAATACTTCGGTAAATAGAGAGGGGTTAAAAACTTCTGAAAAAAGGTTAGAACAAATTGGTTGGCCGGGAGGTTTAAGCGGTCGTCCGGTAGGTGATCGATCTACAAATGTAATTAGTTACCTATACAAGAATTTGGGAGATGATTATCCAATAATTGGTGTAGGAGGAATACATTCTGAGAAGGATGCTCTCGAAAAATTAAAAGCTGGCGCGAAATTGGTACAGGTTTATACAGGATTCATCTATGAAGGCCCTGGACTAGTTAAACGTATCAATAAAGCAATATTAAATGATTAGGCTTTTAATTTCATTTCAATTATTTCAATTTGCTGTTAATACTTATGCTCAATGCGAAGATTTATCGCTCGAGCAGGAGGTGAGCATGACTGAGAATGTTGCAATAGTTCAAGGGCTTGAGGTTTCTGGAGATTCTATTAAAATTGAAGTGATAAAGAAATGGAAGGGCGATTCTATTAGTCAGTTCGAAATGCTAAAATACCAAAGCGGATTAGGGCAAGAATTCAGAGTGGATTCTGGGAAAGTATATATGTTGTTTTGGTATAATGGATTAGATATTGATCGTTGCTCAAGGAGTTCAGAGTTTAAAATGGCTCATTTCGAATACTTGTTAGACGAGCAATTGAAAGCTTATAAAGTATTAAATGTTCCGTTGTATGACTCTATTCAATATGAAAAGAGGAACGTGTTTTATTGCGAAGGAAGAAGATTTGATAATAAAAAAGGGAAGTTCGCTTTCTATGACATTGATGCGGGGAAACTAAAGCTGTTTGAAAAATTACCCGTAGAAACTTCTAGTTATTATCCCAAGAGGTTTTATGTGATTGATAAGAATGTCCAAACAGCCAAGAAGAAATATGATGTTGTGTTTGGTGTAAGTAAGTCTCATTTACCACTAAAAATATCTAACGGGCAAAGGAAGAAGATTCTTCAGTCTTTGTATAAGTAGAATTGTTTTTTTTGTCCCGCAGTTGGCGCAGAGTGGTATAAAAAAAGCAGTGGTCGTACCTCCTCGCAATGATTAATAATTATTAGGGTTGGGATTATAAGAATGTTATCTGAGGTATCTGCTTAATCTGAGGGAGAAAATCATTTACATAAACAATAGTTAAAAACACAAAAAAGCCGCTGATTAAAAATCAACGGCTCCTCTACTTTGCTTTAACTTTTAGTCGTTTCGAAAACTAATGATTCAAATATATATGCTTTTTAAATCGTTTCCAAATTTAATCGTGAAAAACCAGTTGTTAATAGGTTTTAAAACGGTATTCAGCTAAAACGTTTCCTTATTCTTTATTACAGCAAGATTTTTCACAATCTGGTCCGCAAGCTTTTTTTTCTTCTCCAGCACAACATGGTTTATCACAATTTGGAGCACAGCTATTAACTGATGATGAATCTCCTGCGGCGGCTGCAGCACAAGCTTTTTTACATTCGGCTTTACATGAATCACAAACAGTAGAATCAGTTCCGCAAGCTTCATGACATTTTGCTGCCATAGCTAAACATATTTCGGATGAATCACCTGCGTGGCAAGTTTTCGCGCTGTCTTTTTTACAGCAAGCCTTGGCTTCTTTTTTTGCACAACATGGTTTGTCACAGTCTGCAGGACAAGCTTCTGCTTTTGTTGAATCACCTTTGTGTTCACATTTTGTACTATCAGCACAACATTTTTTTGTTGCCGATTCCTCTGAAACAGGAGCATCTCCACCACAGGAAGAAACCACGAACGTTAAAGCCATAACAAGGCTAAGAATTCCAAAAAACTTTTTCATACTTTTTAAATAAAACTTATTCTATGAATATAACTGCTATTAATAGATAAATCAAATTATTCTTTGATTCTTTCCATTTCCATTCTCAAAAATCGCCCTTCTTCATCGTTTGCGATATAGAACTGGACATTTTTTTTATTCCGGTTGTTTTCCCAAGTTCGTTGGACTTCTGCTATTGTTAACGTAAGATCCTTTTTATTTACACTCCAACTAAAATCCGAAATACCGTTAAGTTTTCCTTTACCTCCTTCTTCAAATAATAAAGTGAAATCTTCTGTTTTTAAATCATCAACAAAGTACTCCACGAACCAAGTCCCCTCTAATTTCTTTTCATGTTTTTTACAGCTTAATACAACTACCGTTAATAATATGAATGCAAGCCTTTTCATTATTTTACTTTAAAATCAAACATTTTTGTTTCTCCAATGAAACCAGTAAGCTCATCGTTAATCGAAACCTTTCCAACACCAGCAGGCGTACCAGTGTAAATTAAATCTCCAATTTTAAGGGTAAAGTATTTGGAAACATAACAAATGAGTTCTTCGATATTGAAAATCATTTGGTTTGTATTTCCTTTCTGAACTTTTTTACCATTTATTTCAAGGTGAAAGTCTAGATTATTAAGGTCTCCTAATTCATTTTTATTGATGAATTTTTTCGATATCGCAGCAGAGGAATCAAAGGCTTTTGCCTTTTCCCAGGGAAGTCCTTTGTCTCTTAAGGCGAATTGTAAATCTCTTGCTGTAAAATCTATTCCCAGTCCAATTTCATCATAATATTTATGAGCGAATTTTGGTTGGATGTTTTTCCCTAGGCGATTTATTTTAACAACAACCTCCACTTCATGATGAACTTCGTTACTAAAATCTGGAATGAAAAAAGGATCATTATTTCTTAATAGGGCGGTGTCAGGTTTTAGAAATACAACAGGATCCGATGGTTGTTCATTGCCTAGTTCTTTGGTGTGATCGGCGAAATTTCTTCCAATACAAATAATCTTCATCTACTCTCCAAATTTCTTTTGCAACAACTTCAATTTGATGGTTTCTAACACTTTTTTAGTGTTAATAGAGAATTCTCCATTCATCATCCAAGCATGCTACTTCATTTTTATCATAAACAAACCTACCAGCAAGGTCAACGTTATTATTTCTTTTAGAAAAAACAGCCAGTTTATCCATATCGTTTACAACGGGAATGGAAGTATTTCCTTCTTTATCAGTAAATTCTGTCTTCTCGTATTTATCCAACATAGCCTGGAGTACCTCGTAGGTTGCATTCGTGTCTGCAGCGGCACTGTGGGCGTGGGTTAAATCTTTGTCACAATAAAATTTATAAGCAGCAACAAGAGTTCTTTGTTCCATTTGGTGGAATATGTTTTGAACGTCTACAAGATTTACGTGTTCAATATCAAATTCAATTCCTACTCTGTGGAACTCCTCTAAAAGTAAGGGGACATCAAACTTGTTGGAGTTAAATCCTCCCAAATCACAATCTTTCATGAACTCATGTAAACCTTTTGCAACTTGCTTAAAGGTTGGTTCATCTTTAACGTCCTCATCGTAAATCCCATGAACTAACGAAGCTTCAAGAGGGATAGGAATAGTTGGGTTAAGTTTTCTGCATTTAATCTCTTCAGTTCCATCAGGGAAAACTTTAGTTATAGCAATTTCAACTATTCTGTCTGAAGAAACATTTGTACCTGTTGTTTCTAAATCAAAAAAACAAATAGGTTTTTTGAGTTTTAATTTCATTTTAGCTACAGATTAGCTTTTGGTTTTAAATAGAAGTTTCTTGCAAATTCAGGTGTGTAATTAGATTTGTCGTAAATTCTAATTTTTGTTTCAGTGGCTTCAAAACCATCGTTTGAAACAGAAATAGTATAAACACCTGGTTCTAAAATCATAATGAATTTTCCGTTTCTAGAATTTGGGGTGTACTGACCATACATCTCACCATTTTCTGTCATTACTTCAACAAAAGTGTTAGAGTTTAAGTCGTATGAATCAAGTTTTCCAAGTTCAGAGTAGTAAACTTTTTTAACCGAATCAATCATTAATGAGTCTTCACCAATCGCTACTAATGAATCAAGGTTTTTCTTCACACTTTTTGCATTTAAAGTAATTGGATCGGTAATTTTATTAATATCAACTAAGGTGTCAGGTAAAACGGCTGATTTAACAACTGTGTAAGTAGGAAGAACGTCGTTGAAAGTAAGTTTGTAAAGGTCCCTCATTCCAAAACCCTCTGGTCTTATGTCAGATTTGTAACCATAACGACCATTTTTAACGAAAACGATCGTGTAGTCATCTATAGAAGTATTTATAGGGTAGCCTAAGTTTTTTGGTTTAGTCCAAGTCTTTAATTCAGTAGAAAATTCAGTTTTAAACAAATCATATCCGCCCATTCCTTTGTGTCCGTCTGAGGCAAAAGTTATAAAGCTTTGATCGTAAGAGAAATTAGGGAAAGATTCATTACCCTCTGTATTTATAGAAGGCCCCATATTAATTGCCGTACCCCAAGATCCGTTTGGTAATTTTTTACTCATCCATAAATCTAAACCACCAAATCCGCCCTTACGGTCCGATGCAAATATTATAAGATTCCCATCATTTGTTACTGTAGCAGCCTTTTCATTACTGTTTCTACCGTTAATTCCTTCTAAAAATTCAGGAGCAGAGTAAGATCTTTTTTTAGGTGGTTTATTAGTTACCTTAAGATCGTATTGTTGAAATTGCTCATCAGTACAGTAAAAGAAGTAAGCCCCGTTTGCAGATCCTCCTGCAGCTGTTTCAGAAAATTCAGTACTAAATGTTCCCGATAAGCTTCTTGCTCCTTTGTATGCATCTCTACCATTTTTCACTTTTGTGAGCATTACATCTGGTACGTAGCCATCCCCAAATTCAATTCCACCTCTAACTCCTTTTCTGTCACCGGTAAACATTATGAAGTCCTCATTGTCTGTTAAGAATGGTTGCATTTCATTGTAAACACCATTAACATCTTCTCCTAAGTTGGTGAATTTTACATTTACAGGATATTTAGCTAATTCTTTTCCAACTACAGCATTTTCCTTGTACTTTTCAGCAGTTTTTAGCTTTTCGCCACCAGGTTTTGCCACTTCGATATATTTATTGAAGTTTTCAAGTGCTTTATCAAAGTTTCTGTGGAACAAATAGGCTTGACCTAATTCTAAATAAACGTCATTATCGGGTTTGCCAGCTTTAACTAAAAACTCCAGAAATTTAATAGCCTGAGCCTTGTTAGCTCCCGGAGAAAGTATGTAACATTGAGCAATTTTTCTGTTAACCTTTTTACTTTCAGGTTTTCCAGCATATATGATCATCAATTCTTTCAAGGCACACGGATAGAAACCGTAGGAAAAATAATCATTAGCTAATTTGTTGTCTCCAGAAGCCTTTTGCCAACAGTCTTGGGCATTTAAACCAAAGCTCGAAACAAATAATAGTAATGAAAGTGTGTATTTAAACATATTATTATCGGGTAATTTTTGGATAACCAATCAAGTGTTGTACCAAACTTCTAAAATAAGGTATTTGATAGGGACTATAAAGTATTTGAGCACTTATTAATTAACAACTTTTTCATAGGGAAGGAATTTGATAGATTTGTAGTCTACATTTCACTTTAATGCAAGATTTTAACCACGTATCTCTATCTCAATTAAACGCCATGATTCGCGAGGCGATTGAGATGAATTTTTTAGATGAGATATGGTTGGTTGCAGAAATTGCAGAAATGAGAATTGCAGGTGCTGGTCATTGCTATTTGGACCTTGTTGAAAAGAGAGAAAACCGAATAGTTGCAAGGATGCGGGCGAACATATGGAAGTTTCAGTATGATCGCATTGCTTCCCGATTTTTTGCTTCTACAGGAAGTAATTTGCAAAAGGGGATGAAAGTACTTTTTTCAGTAAGCATTAGCTTTCATGAACAGTATGGGATTAGTTTAGTTGTGAAGAACATAGATCCTAGCTACTCTTTAGGAGATCTTGAAAGGAAGAAGAAAGAGATTATTCTGCAACTAACAAAGGAAGGTTTAGTTGATAAAAATAGTCAACTTGAATTGGAAATGGTGCCTAAAAAAATTGCTGTCATTTCAAGTGAAACCGCAGCAGGGTATGGTGATTTCATGAATCAATTAAATAACAATTCAGGTGGTTATTTATTTGAAGTTGAGTTGTTTCAATCTACCATGCAAGGAGATGGGGTTGAGGCATCGATAATTAACAATTTAGAGGTTGTTCGAAAAGGAGACTTTGACTGTGTGGTTATCATAAGAGGTGGAGGGGCAAGTTTGGATTTAGCTGGTTTTGATAATTACAATTTAGGGAAAGCAATTGCCGAATTTCCAATTCCGGTTTTAACCGGGATTGGCCATGAAAGAGATGAAACAATTGCTG
>JAYPYW010000073.1:0-15195 GCA_038154685.1 Flavobacteriales bacterium
CATTTATACCTACTACTTTTCTATTTGGAAATGCTGCTGACAAACGTTCTAAAGCCACCGAGTCATTAGGATCGTTGTAGACAGGGCAAAGTATTTTATGATTCGTAATTAGAAAATTAACATAGGTGGCTGGTAACGCTTCATCATTACAAATTATAGTTTGAGGCTGAGGAAGAGGGATTAACTTAAAAGGCAAAGTTTTTAATTCTTTTTCCATTGTTTGGAGAGCTTTTGAATCTCCTTTGGCATAACACAAAGTATCATCGCTACAAAATCTAGCTAATGTGTCAATATGTGCATCTGTATCGTCTCCTTCAATTTCTCCGTTAGCTAACCAAAATATTTGATTTACTCCCAAAGTTTGCTTTAAATATTGTTCGATATTTTCTTTGGTTAATTCTGGGTTTCTGTTTTTGTTTAGTAAACATTTTTCAGTCGTAATTAAAGTCCCTGTACTATTAATGTCAATAGAACCTCCTTCAAGAATGAATTGTTTTTGGTTATTAATTGAGTTTTTAAAAAGCCCTTTCTCGAATAATGTTTGATTAATAAGGTTGTCTTTTTTGTAATCAAATTTTCCTCCCCAAGCATTAAACCCAAAATCGATTAATTGTGGTCCTTGGTTGGTTTTTACGGATAAACCAATATAATCCCTTGTCCAAGTATCATTAAAGTCACATTCAATTAAAACTATGTTTTTGTTTTTAGAAAGATTTGGTTCTTTCTTATTATAAAGGATAATTAGTTTTTGGTGATCGGTAATTTCGGTAACTAAGCCTTGGTAAAATGTTAAAACTTCGGAAAGGTTTTCTTTCCAATCTGTTTTATCGTTTGGCCAAGCAATAACAATAGCATCTTGAGGTTCCCATTCGGGTATTAACCGGATCATGATCCAAAATTAAAATTAAAAAAGGTTAAATGTTAATGCAAGACTTTGTTTGTCGCTGCAGGATAAATATTTTGATGAAATGTTCGCGATGCAAAAACAGTTATTTAGAGATTCTTCTCAACGATTATTAGGAGGTGTGTGCGCAGGATTAGGGCATTATTGGGGAGTAAGTAGAGCTTTAATTAGAATCGCTTTTTTAATTAGTATTTTCTTTTTCGGAATATCAATTCCGTTGTATATAATATCTTGGGCTTTAATTCCCAAAGCAAGGTCCGTTAATGAAAAAGCCAGAATGAAAGGCGGTTTCGACACCTCCAAAACTGTAAATAAGACTAACAAATCAGTACGCAAGAATAAAAAAGAAGGACCCCTAAACTTTACTTGGCTTTCTAAATTAATTAATGCCTTGAGTGTGCTGGTTGGAGGATTTATCATCCTGTTTTCAATTGGCCTAGCTTTCGGTAGTCCGTTGTTTTTAGAATTATTCTGGGAGATAAAATTAAACGCAATTAATATTTATTTCAACCCGATAATTAATTTGCTAGAAAGACCCGAAGTTATTGGGTTTAAAGGTTTAGTAGAATTATTAGTGGTTTTGTTACCGGGAATAATTCTAGTTCTAAAAGGATCTGGAATTAAAAGGAAAAGTTATTCCAATAAGTTAATAGGAGTTTGGATTGTATGCCTTTTAATTTCTTATTGCTTTCTGTAATAAACTTGGGAGAGGTCTATTCTTTGAATTGAATTAAGGGGGAATCCTTCCAGTTTCGCATTAATTAAACGGTTCGATTCCTCGTACCATAAAACGGCAATAGGTACCTCTTCCATAATCAGTCTTTCAGCTGCGGCGTAGCTTCTGTTTGCATTCTCCTCATCAATCGACCTTCTGGCTCTATCCATTGTACGATCAAAGTCTTTGTTTTTAAATCTTGAAGTATTTGGGAAAGAAGGGATATCAATTGATTTTGGAACAGTTTTACCATAAAATATATTCAAAAACCCATCAGGACTTGGGAAGTTAGCTGTAACTGTTTTAATAGCCATGTCGCCTCTTGCATACATTGATTTCTCTTTCAAGTATCGCTCTGGTACGATATTGATCTTAATATTTAAACCTAAGTTTTCTTCTAGTTGAAATCTAATTTCATCAGCAATACTATGCGCCTTATAATCATCCGAGCTGATATCCAATTGAAATGATTTAGTAGTAATTGAACTGTCATTGATTAAAGCTTGAGCTTTTGTTTTATTAAAAATATATCCTTTAACTCCACTTTTTTTGTATCCCGGTAAAAAAGGGTGAGAAATTCCTGCATCTCCAGTTTTTCCCCTGGTTTCTCCAAAAACTCGGTAAGTAATTTCTTGTTTATTCAGAGCGTAATTAATTGCTTTTCTAAGGTTTTTGTTCTGTAGAGGTTCTTTGGAGAGGTTGAATTCAATGAAAGTGGTTGCAAAAAAGGGTGCATTTTGCATTTTAAGAGTGTCGTCAAACTTCTGTCTTTCTTCTTTTAAAATTCTTTTTACTGCTTTGTAAGGCAGGTTTAAAACAGTTGAGGCCTTATTGTTAACCACATGACTGATTTGATCCTTAAGTCCATACTCAAAGTCTACAATTACACTGTCTAAAAACGGAAGTTGGTTCCCGTCTTCATCTGTTCCGTGATATTTTGTGTTTTTAACTAAAACATACTGGTCATTGTAGTTGTCATATTTAGCCGGGATAAATGGTCCAGTCCCTACGTTGTTGTTTTCACCGTATTTTTCGAACGCTTCTTTAGCTATGATTGCGAAGTTAAGCCCCGCTAGTCGTTTTAAAAAGAGACCATTTGGACGGTGTAGGGTGATTTCAATATTGTAATCATCTATTTTTTTAATGCCAGAAATATTATCACTAATTCCCGCGTGATAATCATTAACTCCTTTAACTACATCTTTCAAAGTATTATGGTATCCAGAGTTGATTACCTGCTTTGTACAAATATTCTTAAAGGTGTAAATAATATCATCCGCATTTAAGTTTCTACCAATTCCATTTTCAAAACAAGGATTGTCATGGAAAAAAACATTCTCCTTTAATGAAATAGTATATGTGAAAGTCTTAGGGTTAAAGGAAATTGATTTTGCTATACAGTTTTCGATCTCAAGGTTTTCAGGGTTTAATTTAACTAAACCTTCAAAAATTTGATTGGCAATTATTTCCGAGCTTTTATCACTTACAAGAGAAGGGTGGACTGAATGTATGCGGTTTTTAGAACAAAATTTAAAAGTTCCTCCATGATTTTTTTGTGGAGAGTTACTTCCCGAACAGCCAACTAAAAAGAAAGCAGAGCTTACAGCTATTAAATAAAACCAACCTTTTTTACCCACTTTATTCAACACGCTTTTGGAAATGTGATTTTTTTGCAAAATAACGAGTTAATGACGTAAAAAGCAAAACCTTCTGATTGTGGCATTTTTTTTGAAATGTTTGAATGGTTATTAATTGCCCGATATTTTTGATTTGTTTACCATTTGTTTTATTATTGTATTCCTTTGCTTAAAAATTAAAGGAAATTCGGGCCAGAATATTATAGGTATGAAAAAGATTTTAGGTATACTTTCACTAGGGTTAGTGCTTGCAACAGGGGTTAAAGCACAGCAAGAAATGGTGTTAGAAGGAACTTATCAAGGACAAAACTTGTATGTTCAAAATCCGTTCGCAAGTTCTGGAGTAGGTTTCTGTGTTATTAACGTTACAGTTAATGGTCAACAGTCTATTGATGAAATTAACTCAAGTGCTTTTGAAATAGATTTTTCCAGCTACCAGTTAGCTAAAGGTTCACCTGTTGAAGTGAAAATTGAATACAAAGATGATTGTACTCCTAGAGTTTTAAATGCTGACGTATTAAAGCCAACAAGTACTTTCGTTATCACAAGTATGAATATTACACCTGATGGTGGTTTTTCTTTCTCTACTTCTAATGAATCTGGTAAATTACCGTATGTAATCGAGCAGAAAAGATGGAACAAGTGGGTGAAAGTAGGAACTATCCAAGGTAAAGGAGGTTCTGGTAAAAACGATTACTCGATTAACTTGAAACCTCATTCTGGGAAAAATACTTTTAGAATCAAGCAGGTTGATTTTACAAGAAAGCCTAGATACTCTCAAGAGAAAAGATTAATTAGATCGTCTGTTAAAGAGGTGTTCATTAAGAATGAAAACCCAATGAAGTTAGATGGTAATATAATTTTTGGTGACGAATCAGGGGCTGAAGCATCAACACTTTATGAAGTGTATAACGAAACAGGACTTATCGTTAAAAAAGGTTTTGGAGCTAAGGTAGATATGAGTGGTTTAGATAAGGGAGTTTACATTGTGAACTACGATAACAAAACTGCATCTGTTAAGAAAATCTAACCAGATTTAGAATATTAATTAAAAAGCAATCAGAATTCTGGTTGCTTTTTTTTTGTCTTATTTGAAACCTACTAAAAGAAGGTCCGTACAATGTTTCCACAAACAATAATTAATTAATGACCGAGCTTAACATTTATGTGATTGATGATGACCCGATTTTCATGAAAATCATAACTCAGTTTATGGAAGGGTTAAAAACAAAGTTGTCTACGTCAGTACCTTTTAAATTTTCGTACTATGATAATTCATCTAGTTTTTTTGACGAAGCAGATCCAAATATTCCTGGAATAGTAATTTTGGACTACAGGTTAGGAAATGATGATGATGCAGATGTTAGTGGTTTGGAGATTCTGGAAGAAGTAAAGGAGTTTAATCCTAGCTTAAAGGTTATATCTTATACTGGAGACGGAAGTGATGTTTTAAAAAACAAACTGTTGTTTGGAGGAGCCGAAGCATTTGTTCAAAAAGGAGCTCAGTCTTTAAAAGAATTTGAAAAGGTAATTACAAAAGTAATTAGATCTTTTAACGTTTAATTTGTACCCAAGTTTACCCCCAATTATAATTAGCTCGTTGCTTTTGCATCGAGCTTTTTTTTGTTTCTTACCTTTGTAAAAAACAGCTGCTATGTTTACAGGTATTATTGAAAGTTTAGGTAAAGTAATTGCTATTAAACAGGATGGTGATAATTACGATTTTACATTTGAATGCGACTTTACCAATGAACTTAAAATTGATCAAAGTTTAGCACATAATGGAGTTTGTCTTACTGTAGTTGAAATTGAAGGGGCTCAATATGTTGTTACGGCAATTAAGGAAACTTTGGATAAAACCAATTTGGGAACGCTTCAAGAAGGGGATGAGGTAAACTTAGAAAGATGTATGAAGTTGGGAGATAGATTGGATGGGCATATTGTACAGGGACATGTTGACCAAGTTGGGGAGGTTGTGAGTGTAGAAGAATTAGATGGAAGCTGGAAGTTTGGTTTTAAGTACGATAAATCCTTAAGTAATATTACTGTTGAAAAAGGGAGTATTACTATTAATGGAGCAAGTTTAACTGTTGTTGATTCGTTTGAGGATGGTTTTTCAGTGTGTATTATTCCTTATACTTATGAGTACACAAATTTTAAAGATTTTAAGGTGGGAACTATTGTTAATTTGGAGTTTGATATAGTAGGGAAATATCTCACAAAACTACATGCAATGAGTTAATTTAACTTCTTATTGTTTATAATAAACAATCTTTAATACTTTATATTCTGGATTGCTCTCGTACCTTAATCGAATATATTTTTAGATTAATTTATGGCAATCGTTTTTGGTGTGGCAAATAAAAAAGGAGGAGTTGGTAAGTCCAGCGTTATAAGTCTTTTTGCCACTACATCGTCCAATCAACCAATTAATAAAAAAGTCTTGGTAATTGACGCAACAGAAAATAAATTACTTACTTACTTGTCTGCGTATTATAATGAACCTTTGTATAAAGTGGTGAAAAGTGATTTAGGAATGGTTCCTAAAATTTTAGCTGCTGAAGCAGAAGATTATGATGTGATTTTTGTTGATTTTCCGAATGATGTTAATAAGGCTGGTTTTAAAACAGCTTTAATCTGTTGTTCCCATATGATAATTCCTACTGGAGTTGGGATAATGGACCAAATTGCTACAAAAGATTTTTTAACCTTGGTTGAGGATGTTATTTCATTAAGAAAAGCTGCTGGTTATAATACAGATTCTAGAGTCCTTGTAACTAATTCAGATAAAGAAGATCATGCTAATGAGCTATATGATTTATTAAATAAACAAGGAGTCCCGCATTTTGAAGGGTCTTTATTAAAAAATAATGAAATCGCTAATGCTATTGATTCCGGTTTACCTATAATGGATTATGTAACAGAAGGCGTGGGATGGACCGTTGGTCAGGAAATTTTTCACAAAGTATTTATAGAATATCATTCAATAACAGAATAATTATGGCAAAAGGAAATATTTGGGAAGACAAGAACTTTGAGAAGTTAACTGCTGATTTTCAAAAAGCTGTACCGGAAAAATTGGTGGAGCCAAAATCCATTGCAAAATCGATTGTAAAAAGGCCTGGAACTTTATCAAAAGAAGCTAAAAAGGTAACTAAGTGGAAAGATGGACTGAAGGAAATTGTTAAAAAACCAATGATGATCGAAAAGCATATTCACATAAGAATGAAACGTTACTGTGTGGATAAGGAGATTAATATTTTTGATTATTCATGTGACTTAATTGATAGAGACTTAAAAAAACACGGGTATTAGAGATGATTATAAGCGAAAAGGCTTAAATTTGCGTACCAATTTTATTATCATGAATAGTCCAAAGGCGAAAGAATTACTTAAAAAAGTTGTTGCAGAAGTTGAAAACGATGGTTCAATCGAGTCAATCGGTGAGCAATTGTTAGCAATTAGAGAAATTGCTTTAAAGTTAGAAGATCCTTTAGTAGTTAAAACTTTAAGAATCTTAAAGGAAAAACTTGAAGAGGATGAGTCTTTAGAATTTGATGTAGAATTAGAAATTCCTGAAGAAGATTTAGAAGAGTACGAGGAGCCAGAGAATCATCTTACTTATTTATTAAATCTTTTAGTGGATTCTGATAATAAATATAACAGAGAAGAAATTAAATGGTACAGAACTGCAATTTGGGATGAATTGTACTAATTAAAATATTATCCTTCCTAAAAAGCCTCATTGTAAAATGAGGCTTTTTTATGCAACTAAATACAGTTTTGATCGTAAAAACCTGAACCCACATGAAAAAAATACTAACCATATTTTTGATTTTTCTGGCTTTCAGTCATACTCATGGTCAAAAGCTTGAAGTTGTTTTTTGTGCTGATTTTAGTGGTAGTACAAATGGAATGGTTAAGGAACTTCAAAATAGTGTTTGGGCTTCAATAAACCAGATAGAAAACGAATATCCGTCTTTAGAGGTTGATTATGGTTTAGTTGGTTTCGGTAGAAAATCTTTTAATAAGGAAAATAATTATTCAGAAGTAATTCATCCACTTGGTACTCCGATTAATGACATTGGTTATTCTTTAGTGAGGCTGTTGGAGGTGATTCAAAGCTGTGAAGCTTATCCCCAAAAAGCAATGAATGATTGTGTTAAAGGGATTAAGTGGACCAAAGATGATAATGTAAAGAAGTTATTGTTCTTTATAGGGAATGGAGGGATTCCTATAAAGCAAATGGAAATAGAATTAAAGAAGGCTAAAAAGATAGGGATTGAAGTAGTACCAATTTATTTTAAAAGGAATCCTTCCTATAATACGGGGAAAGAGTCTTGGGAGGCCTTTGCTAAGCATTTAAATAAGGATTTAATAATTGCGTTGCCTAATCAAACCAAAATTCAATTTAAAAAGTATTATGATGAAACATTCATAAGAGATTCAGGAGGTAAGTTAGTAGGGACATATCTTGGGTATGGATCTAGGGGAAGGCTTGCCGTAAAGCATTTAAAGAAAATGGTCGAAGAACTTCAAAATTCATCTTTAGAGAATTACGAAGAGATGTTGATTTATCAAAGTTCTAAATCAGTTCAAGGTTCAAATAAGGATTGGGATTTGGTTGATTTGTTTGCTAGCGGAATATTTGATTTTAACAAGTTAATTAAATCTGATATCCCTGTTTTTCTTCAGGGCTTTAATGAAGAGCAATTGAAGAAATACCTAGCGCTAAAACTTAAAGAGAGAAACTTAATCGTTTCAAAGTTAAGATTAGAGTTGAGTAAAAGGAATGAATTTATTCATAGGAGACAACTAAAGTCTCAACACTTTGAAGGTAAGGGAGGGTTGAATATTATTATTTCTGGGAAAATATTAAATTCCCTTTCTGATAGTCAAATTCTTGTGGCGAATTAATAATTATAAATTTCATTTATAATTCATAAACAATAAAATCATTCTCAATTTAGATGATGGTTTTTCTATATTTATATTCGAGTAATTAGTTAAACTTAAAAATTAAACAAAATGGCATTTGAATTACCGTCTTTACCATACGCAACAGATGCGTTGGAACCACACATTGATACTAAAACAATGGAGATCCACCATGGAAAGCACCATGCAGGATATACAAATAACTTAAATAATGCAATCGCTGGAACTGATTTAGAAGGGAAGTCTATTGAAGATATTCTTGCTAGTGTTGGTTCCGCGGGTGCTGGAGTAAGAAATAACGGAGGAGGTTTTTACAACCACTGTTTATTTTGGGAAGTAATGTCTCCAAATGGAGGAGGTAATCCTTCAGGAGATTTAGGAGCTGCTATTGATGCTGCTTTTGGTTCTTTTGAAAACTTTAAAGATGAGTTCTCTAAAGCTGCTGCTACAAGATTTGGATCAGGATGGGCTTGGTTAATCGTTGTTGATGGAAAATTACAAGTTACATCATCTCCTAATCAGGATAATCCATTAATGGATATAGCTGAAGTTAAGGGTCAACCAATTTTAGGTTTAGATGTTTGGGAGCACGCTTACTACTTAAACTATCAAAACAGAAGACCTGATTACATCAATGCATTTTTTAATGTAGTTAATTGGGAAAAAGTTGCTGAGTTATTTGCTGCTGCTAAATAATTGTAAAAAGCATTAAAAAAAGGTGAGTTTAACTCACCTTTTTTTTGCTTAAAACTTTGTGGCAATTACTTCAAGGATAGGAGGAGAAGCGCTTGAAGGGCCATGTATTTCTACAATTTCACCACTTTCTCTTTGGTAAGGTATCCTTAATGTAAAGTTCATTTTGTCAAAAAAGTCTATGTTAAGAGCATCTGCAATTCTAGTTGATGGAATTTCTACTGAATAGGTGCTTGTTTCGTTATTTAAAACAACAAATTGCTCTTGGTTGCTGCTCGTCTCGGAAATTTTATAGGAGATTACCAGAGTATCTGGTAATTCAAAAACATTGTCTGTTACTGGCGAAAATGTAATTCTGAAGTTATTAAGCAAATAATTAGCAGTATCAGAGTTGTACCATTCTGCAAAATCCGGAAATTCAATCTTCCCATGACCTCCAGCCATCCCTTGAGCTATAAAAGAGTTTTGACCTAATGTCGAATCACTTTCAATGAATTCGACAGTTGAACCAGTAAAGTCATGCGTGAAATTTGAGAAAGTGTATTTATTAGAGGTGACATTATAAATCATGTCATTATCGTAAACATTGTCCATGTCATTTGTAGTTTTAAACCCAAATGAGATTTTGGTGTTATCAGAATTGATGTTGTAAATAGCTCCTTCATCAATAGCAATGCTTTCGTTTTTAGGTTTGATACAAATACCTGGGAATAATCCTACGAACGCGTCAGCGTTAGCGTAATAAGCAGGGTTGGCAGTCATTAACTTAGTTGCCATTGCGCTATCTAGAGGAATGCTTATAACTCCAGTGTCTGATAAACCTAAAGTGAAACTTCCAATTTGATCACCAAGTGAAATAGAATCAAAATGGTAATAAATACCTTCTGCGTCAACAAAACCATTTGTTGCAAAAACTTCAAATTCAGTTGAGGCGGAGTTTCCGTAAATTTCTTCAATATCTAGTTGTAGATTAAAGTAATCAATGTAAAAATTTGATGCGGGAAAGGTTCTGTCGAAAGAATCAGGAAGAAGAGTTATAAAACATCTACTGTTTCCTAAGCCACCTTCTTGTGAGTTAATTGAGCCTGTGATAACTTCATCAAAACCGGACGTAATTACAGTGTCTTGGATTTTAGAATAGGTAATAAGACTAAAGTCGTTTTTAACTTCAGAACTTAAGTCATTTGGATTATCTATTAGTTCAGCCCCAATATTCTGATTATCGTCTTTTTTACAAGAAAAAAGGGCTATGATACAACACAGCCCAGTTAATATAAGTTTATTAAATTTCATATTTAATTATTCTTCAGATTCCCCATCGGATAACACGGAATCATAAAAATTATTGTATTCTTCAACGTAAGAATCTTCGTTTTGGTATTCTAGGATTGGTTTGTCAAGGCCTTTTATGTACTCTTCAAGTTCAGGATCAAGACTTTCGCTTCCAACGATAATCCCGTCAGACCATTTAGCAGCAAATTTGTAAACTTCTTTAGCCGATGGAGCTGATAAGTCAGCAACGTCTTCAATATCAACACCGTCTAGTATAGCCTTGTTTCCAAAGTTCTTGTTTAATTCACCATCAAATCCACCGTTATACATTGAAAAGATAACTTTCGACTTTGCGAAGATCGGTTCTTCGTTAAACAGTTTTTTGATGTACAATGGAACAAATGCATTCATCCAACCGTGGCAATGAATAACATCAGGAGCCCATCCTAATTTCTTAACAGTTTCTAAAACTCCTCTACAGTAAAAGATTGCTCTTTCATCATTGTCTTCAAAGTAAGTCCCTGCCTTATCTTTTAAACCAAATTTTCTTTGGAAATACTCTTCATTGTCGATGAAGTAAACTTGCATTCTAGCCGCTTGGATAGATGCTACTTTAATAATTAGAGGGTGATCATTATCATCAATAATCAAGTTCATCCCACTTAATCTGATAACTTCATGTAGTTGATTTCTTCTCTCGTTAATACATCCAAAACGCGGCATGAAAGTTCTAATTTCTTTTCCCTTTTGCTGTATTCCTTGAGGTAAGTTTCTACCGATTTTAGCAATTTCAGATTCTTCGATGTATGGTAACATCTCTTGGTTGATGAACAGTACTCTTTTCTTCATTCGACTAGTTAGTTATTTCTTCCCCGCGTCAAAATAGGTGGCCCTATTAGCGACAATTAGCTTGCAAAAGTACGTAATTTATGCCTAATTTTCAATTAATTGACCGATTAAAATAGTCCTTGTTAGACTAGTAAATCAAAACTTCTTAAGTTTGCGGCGAAAATGATGAAAGAGCTACGCACATTATCAGATCTAGCAGATTATGTTCTGGAGGTAAAAGCCGCTGGTCAAACCATTGGGTTTGTGCCTACAATGGGCTTTTTACATAAGGGGCATATGTCTCTTGTTCAAATGGCTAATTTTTCCTGTGATATTACAATCGCAAGTATCTATGTTAATCCTTCGCAGTTTAATGATCCAAGTGATTTTGAATCTTACCCTAGAAACGAGGAAGCTGATTTAAATTTATTGGAAGAAAATAATTGCAGCGCAGTTTTCATCCCTATTCAAGATGAAATAGATACGCTAAATAAAATTAGTGTTGATTTGGGAGGGTTAGATGAAGTGATGTAAGGTAAATTCAGACCAGGTCATTTTGCCGGAGTTGTGGAAGTTGTGTACAGGCTTTTTTCTGCTGTTACTCCAGATAAAGCATTTTTTGGTGAAAAGGATTATCAACAATTAATGGTAATTAGAAAAATGGTTAAGGATGCTGAATTGCCGGTTGAAATTATTGGTGCTCCAATTATTAGAGAAAGCAATGGTTTAGCGATGAGTAGTAGAAATTCAAGATTAAGTGAAGAAGGAAGGAAGAATGCTGGTTTTTTGTTTGAGTTGCTAAGCAGTTATTCTACTTTAGAGAGGTTTGAAATTGAAAGGAAGTTAGCTGCGAATAGTTTCGAATTGGAATACTTAGAAGAACACGAATTAGAAAGTAGTAAAAGACTATTTATTGCTGGTTTTTTCGAGGGAGTTAGATTAATTGATAACGTAGAGGTATCAAATTAATTCTCTGTCTTATATCCTGAATCTTCCAATAGATTTGCACTTTCAGCAGCGGCAACCGCTAACTGATCACACATTTCATTGTACTTGTTCCCGGCGTGTCCTTTTACCCAGATGAATTTTACATTGTGGTTTTGATGCACTGCTAAAAATCTCCTCCATAAATCAGGGTTCTTTTTTCCTTTAAACCCTTTTTTAAGCCAACCAAAAACCCAACCTTTTTCAACCGAATCAACAACGTATTTTGAATCAGAGTAAATTGTAACGTTGCATTTTCTGTTAAGTGCCTCCAAACCGATTATTACCGCTAATAACTCCATACGGTTGTTTGTCGTCATTTTGTAACCTTGGGAAAGCTTTTTTAAATGTCCCCCAGCTATTAAAATGGTTCCATAACCACCTTTTCCAGGGTTTCCTTTAGCAGCTCCATCGGTATAAATTATTACATCATTCATTCTCCTAGGTATTCTTCAATTACTCGAGCGAAATTTTGGTGTTCAACTTCTAATACCGTTGAAGCTATTTCTTCAGGTGTCTTGCATGATTCAATATTAACCTTAGCTTGAAAAAGGATCTTTCCTCTGTCATATTCTTCATCGATGGTATGAATTGTTATTCCCGATTCCTTATCCTTGGCTTCAAATACAGCTTTGTGAACGTTTATTCCGTACATTCCTTTCCCTCCGTAATTAGGCAAAAGTGCTGGGTGGATGTTGATAATCCTTTCAGGGAAATTATTAATGAGGTGCTCGGGAATTAGCCAAAGAAAACCTGCAAGTATTATTAAATCTATTCCCTTGTTTTTTAAATCTTGGGAAACAGAGTCGCTACTGTAAAATTGATCCCTATCAATGTTAATAACCTCACAATTCCAATTTTTGGCTTTATCAATAATCCCAGCTTTTGAATTGTTTACGATTATCGTGTTAATTTCAACATTAGGATTGTTTTTAAAGTATTCGTAAATCTTCAATGCGTTGGAACCACTGCCTGAAGCAAAAATCGCTAGTTTCTTTGTCATTATTGATCTTTTTAAGCATTTCAAAGTTAAAGGTTATTATTCGTTTCCTTTAAAGCGAATTTAATTTATTGTTAAATTGTTAATAACCCGATTGTCTTTTTGTTTGAATAATTATGAATAAATGTTTTTCTTTGCAGGCTGTAACTTTAAAATTTTAAAAAATGTCTGATATCGAATCAAGAGTAAAAGCAATTATCGTTGATAAGTTAGGAGTTGATGAAAGCGAAGTAGCTCCAGAAGCTAGCTTTACAAACGACTTAGGAGCTGACTCATTAGACACAGTTGAGTTAATTATGGAATTCGAAAAAGAATTCAACATCGCTATTCCAGACGATCAAGCTGAAAAGATCGGAACTGTAAAAGAAGCGATTAGCTATATCGAAGAAAACGCAAAGTAATAGTAACCATTTTTTAACCTATTTATGGAGTTAAAGAGAGTTGTTGTCACGGGTCTTGGTGCGCTTACTCCTATAGGGAATACACTTCCAGAATATTGGGAGTCCCTTAAGAAAGGGGTTAGTGGTGCTGCAAGAATTACTTACTTTGATCCAGAACATCATAAAACCCAATTTGCGTGTGAGCTGAAAGGTTTTGACGTGAATGAATTCATTCACAGAAAAGAAGCACGTAGAATGGATAGGTTCAGTCAGTACGCAGTTGTTGTAACTGATGAGGCTATAGAGGATGCAGGATTAAAAGAAGGTAATTTTGATCCAGATAGAGTAGGTGTAATTTGGGGTTCAGGAATTGGTGGTTTAGAGACGTTTCAAGATGAAGCTCAAGCTTTATTAAAAGCTAGAGAAAATGGAACAGGTCCTAAGTTTAACCCTTTCTTTATTCCTAAGATGATTGCTGATATTGCCCCAGGTAATATCTCAATCAAGCATGGATTTAGAGGTCCCAATTACGCAACTGTTTCTGCATGTGCTTCGTCTAGTAATGCTTTAATCGATGCCTTTACTTATATTCGTTTAGGAAAAGCTGATATTATCGTTTCTGGTGGTTCAGAAGCTGCAGTAAACGAAACGGGTATTGGAGGATTTAACGCTTTACATGCATTATCTACAAACAATGAAAATGCCGAATCGGCTTCACGTCCATTTGATGCAACTCGTGATGGGTTTGTATTAGGAGAGGGTGCAGGAGCTCTAATTCTTGAAGAATATGAGCACGCTGTAGCAAGAGGAGCTAAAATTTATGCAGAAGTAGTTGGAGGTGGAATGTCTGCAGACGCACATCACATGACTGCTCCACATCCAGAAGGGTTGGGTGCTAGAAACGTAATGAAATATGCACTAGAGGATGCGGGATTAACTATTGATGATGTTGATTATATCAATGTTCATGGTACATCCACTCCCCTTGGTGACGTAGCTGAGTTAACTGCTATTCAAAAATTATTTGGTGAAAAGGCTTATGATCTAAATATTAGTTCAACAAAGTCTATGACTGGTCACTTGTTAGGTGCAGCTGGAGCGATCGAAGCGATTGCAACTATTAAGGCTGTTCAGGAAAATTTTGTTCCACCAACAATCAACCATTCAACGCCA
The DNA here is from genome assembly GCA_038154685.1 of Flavobacteriales bacterium. Taxonomy (GTDB): domain Bacteria; phylum Bacteroidota; class Bacteroidia; order Flavobacteriales_C. The sequence goes on from JAYPYW010000073.1 coordinate 14,525, forward strand.
GATGAGGAAATTGATAGTAAGTTAAACCTTACACTAAATGAAGGGCAAGAAAGAAATGTTGATGTGGCACTTACAAACACATTTGGGTTTGGAGGTCATAACGCTTCTTTAATCGTAAAAAAATATAAAGGCTAGTTTTGAGGTTAAAGTCAATATTTAGGTCTTTATTTTTAAGAAAAAACGAACTTGCACAAAATATTAAAAACATCGTTGGGTTTTATCCTAACGATGTTTTTTTGTTTGAAAGAGCCTTGGTACATAAATCAGCGGTTTATGATCATTCTTCAACCTATACTCAAAGTAATGAAAGGCTCGAGTTCTTAGGAGATGCTATTCTTGGCGCAGTAGTTGCCGATTATCTTTTCCAAGTTTATCCTACAAAAGATGAGGGATTTTTAACAAAAATGAGATCCAAAATTGTGAGTCGACATTCCTTGAATGATTTGGCTAAAAAAATTGGGTTAAATAAAATTGTTATTGCTCGATTGGATAAGAAGAGTAAAACAGATTCTATTTACGGAAACGCCTTTGAGGCTTTAATTGGAGCTATTTATTTGGATAGAGGAACTAAGGCTTGTGAGGATTTTATTTTGAATAAAATTATTACTCCATATATTTCTCTGGAGAAGCTAGAAACGGAAGAAACTAATTTTAAATCAAGGGTTATCGAG
>JAYPYW010000074.1:0-12384 GCA_038154685.1 Flavobacteriales bacterium
GGCTGTAGGATTCTCTATTTCGGGGTCAATGGAATTAACCACAGCTCTCGTTTTACTAGTTTTCATTATTACTGCTAGTTCATTCTTGTTAGGAAAAAAAATGAAAGCCCTAAAATCATTCTCTGATTTTAAGGCTGCTAAAATTATCTCAGGATTCGTATTAATCATTATCGGACTTAAGGTTTTCTTAAGTCATATGTTCGACCACGGTTTTTAAATTATAATTAACCGTTACACTCTTCATGCTCAAATTCAATCTCAATTGTTGCATGCTCAACTTGAAACTCTTTTAACAAAAACTTCACCGCTTTTTTTAGCTCTATAATTTCGTGAATTGTTGTAGCCTCTTTAACTACAATGTGAATTGTAAGAACGTGTTCAGCACCATCTAAAGACCATACTTTTACTTGATGGACAGATTGAACTTTATCAACTTCCTTAATTTTTTGCTCTAACTCAAGCAAATTAACATCTGACGGGACTCCTTGCAAAAAGACCAAAAGTGTTTCTTTTAGATTTCGTATAACATTATAAAACACATATGAAAGTATAACAAGCGAGAGAATTGGGTCCAGAATAGGAATATTCCAAAACATTAAAACAATACTAACAATTAAAACTGCTACCCAACCTAACACATCTTCTAACAAGTGGAGACTTACCACACGTTCGTTTAAGGTTTTCCCTTTCCTAACTCTTAATACTGCTGCACCATTTACTACAATCCCAAAAAGAGCGAAAACCAGCATTCCTTTAGCATTTGCTTCTTGAGGCTCCACCAAGCGGGGAATTATCTCTGTAAGTAAAAAGAGTGACCCTGTGATTAAAACCACTCCGTTTATTAGTGCTCCTAAAAGCGAAAACCTTTGATAGCCGAATGAAAACCTATTGTTACTAGGTTGCTTAGACTTCTTATCCAAATACCATGAAAGCCCCAATGATAAACTATCACCAAGGTCATGAATTGCATCAGATAAAATCGCAACGCTATTAGTCCAAAAACCTCCTATTATTTCGAATACAGTAAAAGTTATATTCAGGAAAAATGCCACCTTAATATTTTTGGTGCTATTGTGATTATGTGGATGATTGTGTCCCATTTCAGTTCTTGCTAAGTTTTAAAATTCTAAATGCCCCTCTTATAACAACTAGAAAAATTATAAATCCAACAATTAAATCAGGATATTTTGAATTGGTATAATAAACCAACACACCAGCGATGATGACGCCTAAATTTATAACTATATCGTTTGAGGTGAATATCATCGACGCTTGCATGTGAGCCTCTTTACTTTTCGATTTTTGTATTAGGTACAATGAAACAGAATTAGCTAAAAGTGCAAGTATGGAAATAACTATCATGTTTTCGAATAACGGCATATTTTCGGCTCCCAAAAAACGTTTTAAAACCTCTATTAGACCAAATACCGCTAACAAGATTTGGAAGTAGCCGCTTAATTTTGCGACTTGCTTTTTTTTACTTGCTTCTCTTCCAACCGCCAAAAGACTCAAACCATAAACCAAGGAATCTGCTAACATGTCCAAAGAGTCTGCTATAAGTCCCAAAGAATTCGAAATCCAACCGTAAAACATTTCTATAGCAAAGAAGCTGAAATTAATAGCTAAAACCCACCATAATATTCTCCTTTGCTGAGTTCCTTTTTCATTTTTGATGAAATCCGTAAGCTTCGAACTTTCTACAAATTGAGCATCTAAATTTAATGAGTATAACAATTGCTCAAAGACTTCTTTATCCCCTTTATGAATAACATCCAAAGTTCTACTTGGGATATCAAAATCCATTTGCTCAATTTCTTTAACCCCTTCCAGTTTCATTCTGATTAACTGTTCCTCGGAAGGGCAATCCATCTTCGAGATTTTAAATATTGACTTATTCATTATATCCATCGTCTTACTTTGGATTTATATTTCGAATAATCTTCTCCATGCGTTTGCTCCAAATAATCTTCCTCAAGCCTTACCTGAATTTGAAGAACAACATATGTTATAGATAAAATAATTAATGTTAGAGCATTAGGAGCAATAAAGAAATTTCCAAGATAACATACTAAAACACCTAAAAACATTGGATTTCTGGAGTAACCAAATGCTCCACTTGTTATTAAACTTGTTTCTTCATCGTAATTTATTCCAATTCTCCATGAGTTGGACATATGGTATTGTGAGATTATAATCCAAACAAAAGAGATAAGGGTCAAACAAGTTCCTATGACTTTCAAAACATCATATTCCAAGTAGTTAACTGGAAGTATATGTTGATAGTATTGGGGTAAAAAAGAAAAGAAAACAATGGCTACCCAAGTAGCAACTATCATCATCTTGTAAACAAATCCAACGTAATCCAAAGCTGAATCGGAACCACCAAAAACAAAAGGGTTTACTCCAGTTTTTTTCCACTGGACGTAAGACCTTATCAGAAACACTTGAAGTAAAAACACTAAAGTGAAGGATGGTAAAAATATTTGATAAAAATTCATTTCTTAATATTTTAATGTTCGTGCTCTGCTTCTCCTTTTTTCATTTCCGCCAAAAGATAATAAGCATTGTTCATAGCAAATAGCGTATTAGGTTTGGTTGATTGCAAGAATTTCACTTCCATCCAACCATTGTCAGTGCTTCCCACATTTACCTCAATTGGTTTAAAAGTCCAGTTACTTTCGTTATCCTTCATTGCTGTAAACACCACATATTTATCACCTTCTCTCACAACTGCCGATTCAGGAAGGGCTAAAGATTTTATATCTTCTGTTTGTATACGGCCGTTGATATACATTCCAGGCAAAAGCAATCCTTTTTTTGAATGAATTTCTGCATGCAAATGAATCGCTTTAGGGTTTTGCTCAAAAGCTTTTCCAATAGTGTGAATTTCTGCCTCCAACTCTTCTCCTGGTTGAGATTGAATATTAAAAATCACCTTTTGGCCAATTTTAACTTTATGCATATCACTTTCAAACACCATTAAATCGGCATGTATGTGTTCAATATTCACTACTTCAAACATCTCTGTTTGTGGTTGAACAAACTGTCCCAGCTTAACTTCAACATGCTGAACATATCCATTAATTGGACTTATAACGGGAACCTTTTCATACAGTTCACTTTTGCGAATGTTCTCGATTTTTAGATTGAGCTGTTTTAACTGAATCTCCTGACCTTTTACCTCTGCCTTCAAGGTCTTATAATTAGATTCCGTTTCTTGAAATTCTTTTCCAGAACCCACTTTTTCATCGTAGAGCTTTTTCTGACGGTTGTACTCTTTCTCCAAATATTGAAGCCTATTCCAGCCTCCAACGTAATCCGTTTGAATTTTAATCAAGTTAGGATGACTTAAATAGGCCAGCACATCACCCTTGGCAACTCTATTCCCTTCAATTACTCGGATGTCAGTCACATTTGCTCCAATTATCGCAGTAACTTCTGCTATATTCTGAGGAGGGACTTCCAACTGACCGTTTGCTTCTACATAGGCAGAAATATTTTTTAAAGGGATGGTATCCACTTTTATTTCCATGGCCTTAAATTGTTGTTTGGTTATATGAAGTCCTTCAACATGTTCTTTACTTTCATCTTGATGCTCTCCGTTTGAATGACTGTGTTCACCTTCCGAAGAACAACTCGTTAAAACCACTGTTAAAGTGATTATGATTGCGTATATATTTCGTTTAATAATCATCTTAATAATATTTTATTTTCCTGTTATGTACTCCAGTCTTATAATTGACTGGTTAAAGTCCTTTAAAGTGTTTAAATGCGAAAACTTTAATTGTAGAGCTTGTTTGACGTTTTGAAAATATTCGACATAGTTTATCGCACCATTTTCAAAGCTTTTTTGAGCATTATCGAGTACTAAATCCGATTGAGGTATTGCCTTATTCTGATAATACCCTAAACTGTTTTGATACATCAATACAATGTTTAACTGCTGTTCAAATTGGTTATGCAGTTTTGAGCTAAAGTAGTCGGCTTCAGTTTCTGCAATTTGGGCCTTAATTTCAGCCGATTTCACATTTGCTTTGTATGAACCATAAAACAGCGGAATAGAAATCCCCGCCTGCAAACCTGAAAATCTATTCGAGGAATTTGCAACATTCCCAATCGAAGTCTCAGAACCTATCAAAGATTGGTTGAAATAGCCCAAAGACAATTCAGGTAAAGCCTTAGCCGTTTCAACCTTTTTTTCAGATTTCGCAATTTGAACTCTCTGATATGCCAATTGTAATTGTGGATTTTGAGCCAAGGAAGCAGAGTCACTATTGGCTATTTCCAACTGTATAAAAAGCTTTGGTTCAAAAGAATAATCAGAAGTATCATTCAACAAAAAATTAAGCCTGTTTTCCATGTTTTTTATCTGGGATACGTTAATGAAAATTTTGTTTTTCACTTCCATTAATTGAGTTTCTGCCGCTACTTTTTCAAGGTAATTGGTTGCCTCTAATTCGTACCTAAGCTGAGCAACATCATTAAACTTCGAATACAACGAATCTTGAAACTCAAGCAATTTTTGTAATTCGGTCAAATAACATAGTTGATTCCATGCACCTCTTACCATTAATCTTAGTTCATTTTCAGTTACCGACTTTTCCAGTTCACTTCCCATAATTTTTTCTTGTGCAGCCTTTCTTTGGCTAGAATAAACGGTTGGGAATGCAAAACTTTGGTTGACATCAAATGCAAAATCATTTTCAAAACTATTGTACTGGCCGTATTGAAATCCAACATCTGTTTTGTCAAGGTTATACTTCGCTTTTTTTTCGGATTTCGACAATTCAACTTTAGCTTCAGCACTTTTAACTTTACCGTTGTTTTCCAAGGCAACTTTAACCGCTTGGTCCGAACTGGTAATTGTTTGTGCTTGCGTTTCATTAAAGCTTACAACTGACAAACCAATAATTGCAATCACTAAAACTGAATTTTTAGACATAGAAATTGATTTTTTGCTTTCAACCCATTGGTACAATATGGGTAGGATAAATAAAATAAGAAGGGTTGCCGTAAACATTCCTCCAATAACTACAGTGGCTAGTGGACGTTGAACTTCGGCACCAGCCGACATCGAAATAGCCATAGGAATAAAACCTAGTATATCTGTTAGAGTTGTAATTAAAACTGGTCGCATTCTTCTTTTAGCTCCAGTAACAATTCTTGTTTTTAAATCCATATCCTCATTGCTCAGTTCATTCCAGCCACTCATAAGTACGAGTCCGTCTAAAACTGCTACGCCAAATAGAACAATAAATCCAACGCCTGCCGATATGCTGAACGGCATATCCCTTAACCAAAGGGAGAAAACCCCACCAATAGCAGCTAAAGGAATTGCTATGTATATCATGGCAGTCTGTTTTACAGATTTTAGAGCAAAGAAAATAAGTAGGAAGATTAAACCAAGAGCTACAGGAACAACCAATGTTAAACGATTAGTAGCCCTTTCTAAGTTCTCAAAAGCACCACCATACTTTATATAGTATCCTGGTGGTAATTTTAACTCTGCTTCAAGTTTATCCTGGATTTCATTAACCAATGATTTTACATCTCTTCCTCTTACATTAATCCCAACATAGGTTCTTCTATTTGTATTATCCCTGCTTATTTGCATAGGACCAGCTTTATAGCTTATTTCAGCTACTTCTTTTAAAGGGATTTGAGAATTATTAGGCAACTGGATGAAAAGGTTCCTAAGACTGCCAATATCACTTTTGTGATTGGAATTCAATCGAACTACTAAATCAAAACGTTTTTCGCCTTCAAATATCACACCTGCCTTTCCACCAGCAAAAGACGATTGAACAACTGTGTTAAGTTCTTCAATATTTAAACCATACTGAGCCAACTTATTTCGGTTGTATTTAACCGTCATCTGTGGCAACCCAGTAGTGGCTTCAACTTTCATGTCTCCAATACCAGGAGTTCCAGCAATAATTTTAGAGATTTCTTCTGCTTTAACAGCTAGGGTATTAATATCATCTCCATATAGTTTAATTGCTATGTCCTCTCGTACTCCTTCTAGCAGCTCATTAAATCTCATTTCAATTGGCTGTGTAAATTCGTAATTAACTCCTGGAATTTGCTCAACAGTAGCCTTCATTTTTTCTACCAGTTCGGGTTTGGATTCCACAGTTGTCCATTCTGACTTTGGTTTCAAAATCACAAAGATGTCGGCAATATCCATTGGCATTGGGTCTGTTGGAACCTCTGCAACACCAATTCGACTTACGATTTTGTCTACTTCAGGAAAAGTTTCTTTAACCACCTTTTCAATTTTCGTGGTTGTTTCAATGGTTTCGGAAAGCGAACTTCCAGGTTTCAAAATTCCATGAAAAGCAATATCACCTTCATCTAGTTGTGGAACAAATTCACCTCCCATTTGTGAGAAAGTGAAAACAGCCAATCCTAAAAAGACTAACGCTCCACCAACAACCAATTTCCCTCGCTTCAAAACCTTTTCCAAAAGTCTGGCATACAATCCCTCCAAGCTGTTAACCATTTTTTCACCCCAAGATTTTTTATTGGGGTTTTTAGAAGGTTTAATTAGCCATGCCGACATCATTGGAACATATGTTAAACACAATACCATTACTCCAATCATGGCGAACATAAAAGTGAATGCCATTGGCTTAAACATTTTTCCCTCAACTCCTTGAAGAGCGAGAATTGGAATAAAAACAATAAGAATAATCAGTTGTCCGAAAAAAGCAGAGTTCATCATTTTACTTGATGCTTCATAGGTGACTTCATCTTTTGATTTTAGCGTTAACTTTTCACCTCGAAGTACTTTGGCATGCATCATAAAAACAGTGCTTTCTACAATTATTACAGCACCATCTATTATAATTCCAAAATCAATTGCTCCTAAACTCATGAGATTGGCCCAAACACCAAAGTAACCCATCATGATAAAGGCAAATAGCAGAGACAAAGGGATTGTAGAAGCAACAATCAAACCCCCACGCCAATTACCAAGCAAAATCACTAAAATGAAAATTACAATAAGTGCACCTTCCATAAGATTGGTAGATACTGTTGAAGTAGTTTTTGCAATAAGTGTACTTCTATCTAATAATGGTTCTATAACAACACCGTCAGGTAAGGATTTTTGAATTTCCTTCATCCTTTCTTTCACTCTTTCCACAACATCATTGGAGTTGGCACCTTTTAGCATCATAACTAATCCACCAACTACTTCACCTTCTCCATCTTGTGTAAGGGCTCCGTATCTAACGGCTGAACCAAATTGTACTTCGGCCACATCTTTAATCGTTATAGGAATGCCGTCAACGTTTTTTATAACAATAGTCTCAATGTCTTTCAGGCTTCTTACTAAACCTTCTCCCCGAATAAAATTGGCTTGATGATTTTTCTCGATGTAAGCCCCTCCAGTATTTTGATTATTGACTTTCAAAGCATTAAAAACATCCAATATTGTCACGCCAATTGCTTTAAGTTTATTGGGGTTAACACCAACTTCGTATTGCTTGATGTTTCCACCTATTGCGTTAATCTCAACAACTCCTGGTACCATGGCCATTTGGCGAGCTACTATCCAATCCTGGATAGTCCGTAAATCTGTAGATGAATATTGGTCTTTATATTCGGGCTTTACCTTTAATGTATACTGGTAAATTTCACCCAACCCAGTTGATATAGGTCCCATTGAAGGCTCACCAAAACCTTCAGGTATATCACTTTTTACTTCATTTAGTTTTTCGGAAACCAATTGCCTTGGAAGATATGTCCCCATATCATCCTCAAAAACAACAGTTACAACAGATAATCCGAATCGAGAAATCGAACGAATTTCAGTTACGCCAGGTAAGTTGGCCATTGCAACTTCAACAGGATACGTAACCAGTTGCTCAATATCTTCGGTTCCTAAACTTGGAGATTGCGTAATTATTTGGACCTGATTATTGGTTATGTCGGGTACCGCATCTAAAGGAACTCGAAAGGCACTCCAAATTCCTCCAACAATTAATGCTAAAGTGAATAAACCAATTATCAGTTTATTTTTTATCGAAAACGATATTATTTTATTAATCATGATTGTATTTCTTGTATAAACAACTTAACCACTATCAACTATGGAATAGGGGTTTGAATTCAACAGCAAGGGCTGTTGTATTTAACTAACAAGAAATAAAAGGAGGCCCTCGTCTGGGAGAATTAACTAATATGGGAGGAAGTCCACTGGTTTCTTTTCCTTCAACAAATTCAAGAGAATTCGTTTCAAAAAATCCAAATCCTAAAAGATTGGATTTGGCAGCAATAAACTTACTGTCAAACGATTGTTTTAATGAAAATTCACGTAGGTCTATTTTTGCACAATGATGCATATTACAGCCATCACTCTCATGCTCTATATCAGTAACCAAACATACTATGTAATCATATAACCCATCGTCAAGATGGTCATTATGAGCTATATGGCCATCATCATTATTATCACCTAATTCATGTTCATGATGTTCATGGTGATGATGAGTTTCACCCTGAGAGTTTTCACCGTGGGAATTTTCACAATGAGGGACATTCACATGCAAGAACCCTAGACAATAAATTGCTAGTAAAAAAAATGCTAAAATGGAATGCCTAAACTGCATAAGTGCAAGGTATAAAAAAAAATACAAACCTATTTTTAGACTTGTCTAAAAATATTTTAACACAAATCAAATCTTTTTAATTAGCTTTGCAGAAAAATAAAAAAATGAAAAATATTTATTGCCTTTTAGGCTTGTTTGTAGTGATGTTGTCATCCTGCGAAAAAACTATGCCTAAGGGACCTGAGGAGAATGAAGTTCTTGATGGGCCTATTGAGGGTTTAAACTCTGCTGAAAAAATCAGATTTATAAAAGGAGATGAAGCTTTTGGTGAAGTCTTCACTGCTGAATCGGGATTGGGGCCTTTATTTGTTGCTAATCAATGTGCTTCGTGCCATGCAGGAGATGGAAAAGGAACACCTTTTGTTGCATTTACCAGGTTTGGACAAGCCGATACCAATGGTAATACCTTTCTTGATTTAGGAGCACCTCAATTACAACATAAAGCAATCCCAGGTTATTTACCTGAAAGCTTCCCCTCGGGAGCTCCAATGACAGAGCTTATAGCACCATCTGTAACAGGATTAGGTTTTTTAGATGCGGTCAGTGATGCTGATATTATTGCCTTAGCCGATGAAAACGATGATAATGGAGATGGAATAAGTGGTAGACCTCATTGGAATACAATTCCATCATATGTAACGTTAAGACCAAATTCAGTTGAGAATAACGGAAGATACATTACAAGGTTCGGAAAGAAAGGTGGCGCATATGATTTATTACATCAAACAGCTGGAGCATACAATCAAGATATGGGAGTTACATCACTGTTTGAGCCAGTTGACCCTTATTCTGGATTAGAGGAAGACCCTGAGGTTTCTACTCAAACAATTAATGATGTAGTATTTTATTTAAAAACTTTAAAGGCTCCTATCCAAAGAAATACGGATGATACAGAAGTTATGGCTGGTAAGGAATTATTTGGTCAAATTAATTGCTCTGGTTGTCACACTCCAAGTTTAACTACTGGAACATCAAACGTTAATGCTTTATCAAACGTTGAATTTTATCCATACACAGATTTACTTTTACATGATATGGGACCTGGCCTTGATGATGGTTACACGGAAGGTTACGCATTATCATCAGAATGGAAAACGCCAGCACTTTGGGGATTAGGACTATCACAAGATGCTCAAGGAGGAATGTACTTTTTAATGCATGATGGTAGAGCTAATTCTATTGAGGAAGCAATCCTTCTTCATGGAGGTGAGGCTGAGAACTCAAAAAATGCTTATCAAAGCTTAACTGATACAGAGAAATCACAGCTCCTAAAATTTCTTGAATCTCTTTAAAATTGGAAAGGAGGAAATTCATAAAACAGTGTTGTTTAGCAGGTACTGGAGTAATTACTGGCGCAGCCATGATTTCTTGTGCCCCGATTTATTATGCAAATCATACAAGGAAAGGAAGAAAATTAATAATTGCAAAAAGCGAATTTAAATACCAAGTAGGGGAAAAAGAGAAATCACGCTCTTATGTGTTAGTCCAACACCCTGAAAAGGATTTTCCAATTTGTGTGAAAGATAATGATGGAAACTATAGTTCTTTATTGCTAATGTGCACACATAGGTCTTGTGGACTTGACGTTGGTGGCCATGTTTATACATGTCCTTGTCATGGTAGCGAATTCGACTTAAAAGGGGAGGTAATTACTGGGCCAGCAGAAGAACCATTAATGAAATTCAAAACAGAAACCGATGAAAAAAACATATATGTTCAACTATAAAATAATTTTATTCTTCCTTTTAGGAATCAATGCTGTTTATGCTCAAGATTCCACTAGAGTAGATTCTTTAAATATGGATGCTGTTTATAACAGGCCTTTTCTACTCAAAAGTAAATATCCAGTAGCCTTAGGCGGATATTTAGAAGCAAACACGCTTTATGAATCTGAGGAAGGAATAAGCGAAGGTTTTTCAACTCAAGCCAGAAGATTAACAATATTTATAAGCTCAACAATTAGTAAGAGAATCAAGTTTCTTTCAGAAGTTGAATTAGAGGAAGGTGGAAAGCATATAGGAATTGAATTTGCAGCAATGGATGTAAACTTCCATCCTTTGTTAAATTTAAGAAGTGGAATTATAATGAATCCAATTGGAGGGTTTAACCAGAATCATGATGGACCAAAATGGGAATTTATTGACAGACCTGAAATGGCTGTAAATATGCTTCCTGCCACATGGTCAAATGCTGGATTTGGGTTATTTGGAAAAACCTACTTATCCTCTAATTGGACGATAGGGTACGAAGCATATGTAACAAATGGCTTTGATGGTTCGATAATTGATAATGAAGAAAACAAAACATTTCTTCCTGCTTCGAAGGAAAACGCTGAGCGTTTCGAAGAGTCTTCTAACGGGGCACCAATGTATACTGGAAAAGTAGCGATTAAGAACAGAAAGATTGGTGAATTAGGACTTTCGTACATGGGAGGCGTTTATAATTCTTTCGAGATAGAAGAAATTGAGATTGATAAGAAAAGAAGACTTGATGTTTTTGCAGTTGACTTTAACACTAATATTAAAGCTACCAACACAACAATTATTGGGGAGTATGCTTGGATACTGGTAGATGTTCCCTCTCAGTACGGCCAACAATATGGAAGCCAACAACAAGGTGCATTTTTGGATATCGTTCAGCCTGTTTACAAAAAAACCATCCTTAACTGGGAGGATGCAGTATTTAGTGCTGCTTTAAGAGGTGAATATGTTGACTGGAATATGGGAACTTTTAACGAAACGGAGACAAATATTGGCGAAGATAAAATTTCAATCACACCAGCCATTAGTTTTCGTCCAACTCAACAAACTGTATTCAGATTAAACTACAGATTTAATCTTAACAGAGACATACTTAATAACCCAAGAACAAGAGGTGCTGCCTGGATGTTTGGGGTTAGTACCTACTTCTAAAGACTCTAATTGCATTATTGTTTCTTACTTAGTCAAGTTTGAACCAAGATATAATCCACCTAGTATTAAAGTAGCTCGTTCTAAATTCCTCCACAGTCTTTTACGTCGAGCTTTTTTATTTCTAATTTTTAAATTCCCCTCATTATCAATTTGAATTTCTTCATAATTTATTAGAGGGTATTTTTTAACCAAAGGAATTCCTTTTGGGGTAATAGAATGAATTGTGGCTAATCTAGGATTGATTTTGATTGCAGAAATCAATGTATCCCTCTCTAATTTCTGACGATAAAATGTGTCAGTTTTGTAAATAAATATTTTAACCGGCTTTTCAATTTCTACTTCCTTTATAACTATCTCTTTGTAGGGTTTATCAACGTACACAGTGTCCGTTTTTACAATTTTGATTTCTTTATATTCCGAAATGGAGCTTTTCAAAAAGAAAAGCCAAAGCCAAATCATGGTGATTAATCCAAGGGTGTAATATGTGATTCCTTTTTTAAACATTATAACTGCATTTCATCGGCGAAGGAATAGTACCCTTCTTTTGTGATTATTATATGGTCGAGTAAATTAATATCAAGTGTATCTCCAGCGTTTTTAACTTTGTTCGTAAGTCTAATATCTTGCTGACTAGGTTTAAGATTTCCGCTGGGATGATTGTGCGCTATGATGATGCTTGAAGCTAAAGATTCAACTGCTAGTGCAAATAGAATTTTCGGGTCTACCACCGTAGCAGCTGTTCCACCTTGACTTAATACATGGTAACCTAAAACATGATTTGCTCTATCTAAAAGCAAGACGTAGAACTCCTCTTTGATTTCCATTTGAGAGCTCCACAGCTTTCTAAAAAGTTGAAC
>JAYPYW010000074.1:12394-14679 GCA_038154685.1 Flavobacteriales bacterium
TTGAACAACACTTGAAGCACTTGAAATTTTAGTTCTTTCGCTTTCTGGAACTAATCGGCTGTAAACCAATCGAACCTTTGGCGGCTTCTTTGATAGTCTACCCAAAGAGATTCCTTTCTTTTTAGCAAAACGGTAAACACTAACTACTCCTATTAAGACCCCAATTATGTATATCCATTTCCTCATACCAACTTCACGTATTCTCCTTCTCTGTTTCCTGATTGATAAAGCGCTCTTAATTGAGCTAACGACTTCCCAAATCTGATTTCAAAATGAGGTTTGTCTTTGAAGCTTTTCCAATCACCTCCCCAAGTGAATCCAATTTGCTTTCCTAAGACTGCAATTCTGTTCCAGTTTGGATTATTCCAAATGGCTTTACCATTTTTGATTTCAACTACATCTATGGCCAATCCGAAATTATGCAGGCTTTCACCTCCCTTAGCTTTAGTAACAATATTACCAGGAGAAGTTCTTCCTTGCTCATAAAGCTTATCCTGTTCTGCCCAAGTTCGCAGAGCAGAAACAACTCGAAGTTTTATTCCGAGCTCCTTTTCAGTTCTGATAATAAACTCTTTCGCTTTTGCTCTAACCAATGGATGAAGCGTATTAATTCTTCTATCCGAATGGATATCCCATGTCTTCTCCTTTAAATATGCCATTGTATTTTCCAGTAATCGTTTAACTCTCTTTCGGTTTCTAATGATTAGAATGCTAGTGATAACTACCATAACTCCTAGTACTATCCAGCCGTTTTTGTTTGGCTTGAATCTCATAATCAAGTGATTATATTATGCCAGTTCTTAAATTCATCAGTATCTAATTCAGCCCTCATTCTATCGGTTAATGTTTCGTCAAACTTTTGACGATAAGCATCCGCCACAACATCAAATCCACCTTTAGTTTGGAAGGCTAACTTTTCAATTAAATCCTCATCCGTCCCATCAAAATCTATCATCCAACTTACTCCCGATGGATTTGAAGCTGAGCGATATTGTTGAGCTAATTGATTGGCATTTATGGTTTCGTTTTTATCGAATTGCTTTGCTCTGTAATTCTTCATCATTCGTTTGATTCTTCCTTTGAAAAACCAAAATCCAATGATTACAATCAGAACGATTAGTACATACTTATTACTAAACACTTTCTTTGCACCAACAGCTGCAGCTTGAACTAATTTTGGATTCATAACTCTTTGCTTTTATAGATTAACCGAACTTCTGGAAGGCTTTTCTAGCTATTCCGATATAATCTGTAATTGATAATTCTTTTCCTTCTTCTGGAGCCACTTCTTTAATAAACTCAACTATTTCTGGACTCTCTACAACAACATCAACCGCCTGCATAAAGTCATCATGTGTTAAATGAGTTTGTAAGTCTTGAAATGCCTGTAGCTTCTCTTTTAATTGCTCTTGGTCTTCTGCTTCAATCGTTAGATTCACTTTGAATTTCTTGCTCATCACTTTCAGTTTCTTCGGGTTCAACTTCTATTTCAAATTCTACTTCTTTTCTTTCTCTCTGGGGCTTTTCATCCAACTGTTCGGTTTTTCCTAACACTTGAGTTTTTTCTCCACCTTTTAGGAAGTCTTTAATGAATCCTCCCAAAACTGATGGCACGTGTTTAATGTAGCCCTTAACATCTTCGCGAATTTCTTTTTCCTTCTCTTCCAGAATTGCTTCTTGAGCAGCCAAAGCTTGTTCACGTTCAGCAATTTTTGCTTCACGCTCCTTAAGCATCATTTCCTTAAAGCTTAAGGTTTGTTCGAAGAGCTTGTTTTGGAGGTCTACTTTCATTTTCTCCTCCCTCATTTCATGCTCTCTTCTCAAACCTTCTAACTGCATATCCATTTCTTGTCGGATAAAGTCGTAGTTAGCAGGCTCAACTTTAGGTTCCTCAATCCGTGGTGTAGCTAAGTTTATATTCACGTGTCCGTTCTTATCTACTTTGTGCTTAACACCATTTATAGTTACTTGCTCAGGCTCTTCTTCAACTGGGTCAATCCATTCGATTTCCTGATTAATTTTGATAAAGAACGGTGGGTTTTGTCTGGAGCTTTGCTCAGTAGTTCCATATTTCACCTGAACCTCTGCATCTACATTATCATGAATGATTTTATCCAAATAATCGCCAAACGATTTTCCTTCTGGGTTATCGTCGGAAGAAACTATCGTAATCCCGTTCTCATCCTTGATACTCCAAAACCTGTAGCGAGCAATTTTCTTTTTCGCTAACTCAGAATCTATGTAGTTTTTAACCTTTCGCATTATTTGAAATACTTTAATCGAAC
>JAYPYW010000075.1:0-14379 GCA_038154685.1 Flavobacteriales bacterium
GGTTAGCAGGAAATCAATGATTTATAAATTATTGGAAATCAGTCCTGATGAAGCGCTTAATGGAACCAGTATTTTGAATACGGTTGGTTTACTAAAGGGAGCAAGTGTTTTGAGGGTACACGACGTGAAAGAGGCCAAGGAGGCAGTTCGCCTATTAAATAAGGTCCTTAAGTAATCTATCTTTATAACCTTCGATGTTTGCTCTGATCCATGTGGCATTTCTATACATTGATTGGTAATCGTTCGAGTAAAATATCTTTTCCTTGTAGATTCTTTTTTCAAGTTCTTCGATTTCATCTTCGTTTCTCATGAAAAATTCGTCTAGGAAACTTGGCTCGGACATTCTTTCAAGTTGGGATAAATAGGTTTCGATAAAGGCCTTGTTGGTTTTTAGGTTTGTCCATTTTAAAGATTTTAGGAAGTTGTCCTCAAAGGTGAAATTTGTAATTGGTCCCCAGCTGCATCCATCAAATCCAATTGGTTCAAACTTTTTTGTAGAAGGGTTGAAATAGTATCTTCGATTATGCCATCGTAGTCCGTGATGGGTGTTCGCAAGATCGGATGCAGCAAAATGAATTGCTAATTTTTCGATGTCAAAAACTTCTTCCGCATCCTTCCTCTGGTTTCTATAATCGTCCAATAAGTCTTCTGCAATTTTGATTAAACTGGAATCTATTGCTACTGAGGATTTAAAAGTTTTGATAGGGGCTTTTAAAAAGATCTCGTTCTCGTCTTTATATTTTACCGAGTCGTTTAGACGGCCATGGTTCCAGAATAAATCTTCTGAAATACAAATGATTGGTCCTCTTTCTCGATTAAAACGATCAGTTAAAAAATGGGTAAAGTGTTCTTCAAATGTGCGAATTGATTTCTTTTCATTGACAATTACTTCTACAACATCTGAGCGGATTGAAATAACATCTTGTTGTTCTAGTAATTTTTGAAAAACCCATTCTTCTGCAAAGTTTCTAGCTCCAAAAAATTGAAGTGAGAATTTGTTTGTTCCAAGGATAGTTTTATTTCCTTTTGTTTTTACGCGGTAGGAAGGAGGGTTCGATTCATAATGATCAAGTTGATCACCCTTAAGTCTTAATTTTATTTTGACAGTATCGTTGTTATAAAAAGCTTTTGCTTTTACATATTGTTTGTGCTTAGGTTGAACTTTTTGGTTTCGGAGAACATCATTTCTTAAAGAATCAAGGGTTTGAAATCGTTCTTTCGAAATCTTAATTTGAATTGTTTCAATATCTGCAGAAAGAGATTTGAGGTAATGAATAGGTTTAATTACTAAATCCTGCTTAAAGACAATAAACATAGTAATCATTAGAATAATTCCAATAATCCTCGTTTTTGATTTTTTTGAAACACTCATGCTTGGATTCAATTACAGACTGTAAGTTATGAAGTTTATTTGAGGCTGCCTTAAGTCGCTAGTGATTTACCTTAAACTTGAGTAAATGATATTAAGTTTTTCATTAATGGACAGGTTATGCTGGAGCCATTTGATGTTGTAGCCGTCTTTTTCCATTTTGCGGAACCAGGTCATTTGGCGCTTGCTGAATTGGTGGATAGCTATTTCTAGGCGGCGGAATAGTTCTGCTTGGTTGCATTTGCCTTCTAGGTGTTCGGTGATGAAAAGGTATTCTAATCCGTAATATTTTAAATCCTCATTGCTTACCGTCTTTTGTAGCTCGATTACCTCTTCAATCATACCGTTTTCGAGGCGGTATTTTAATCGATCTGAGATTCTTTTACGGCGCTCTTCTCTTGGAATATCAATTCCAAAAAGAATGGGAGAGAGGTTCGGTTTTTCAACAGATGGGTAAGGGTTGGACTTCAGCCAATTGTTGATTTCTAAAGCTCTGACTAGCCTTTTAGTTGAGGTTGAATCTAGTTTGGCTTGTAATTCTGAAGGGATTTTTGAAAAAAGCTTTTGGAGTTCTTCTTTACTGAAGCCTGAAATCTGAAATCTAAATTCCTCATCAACCGGAATACAAGAAAGTTCATTGCCTTCCAATGCTGTTTGAAGGTATAATCCACTTCCGCCACAAAGTATCGGAGTGCTTTTTTTCGATTCGATTTTGTGTATCGATTCTAAGAAATCCTTGTAAAAAATGTTGATATTGTACTTTTCGCCCGGTTCACAAATGTCAATCAAATGATAAGGGATTTGTTCTCCTTCAATAGTGTATTCTTCGATGTCTTTCCCTGTCCCGATATCCATTTGTTTATAAACTTGTCGGGAATCGGCTGATATCACCTCTCCATTTATTGCTCGAGCCAAATGAACCGCTAAGTGGGTTTTTCCACTTGCAGTAGGGCCGAGAATTACAGGTAATGCGACAGACTTACTCATTGAAGTATTTTATAAACTTAATGGAACCAAGGTTGGTAACGGTTCTAAATTCGTCAAAATTCAGAGAAGATAAATTGTTTTCTTGCTGAAATTTAGTTGCATGGGTTCTTTCCCAATTGCTTAGGTTTATTACGAACTGAGTTGGCTCAATCGAATCTATATCTTTAAAGTTGAGCTTTTTATAGTTAGATCCATCGCTCCATTCTAAATCACAATAAGTCATTAATTCATCGATCTCGTGTGACTTATGAAAATGGTTGATAAGCTTGGTTAATCCTCCAACTACTCGGTGTCCAGATTGATTGCAAAATCGTATTAATTCACTAGATTTTGCTTGATTTCGCATGTTGATTATTTGTCCGAAACAGGCAACAGCAACAAGCTTATCCTTTTTATTAAAGAGTCCGTAGTTGTATTTCGCTTTTAAAGCTACGTTGCCGTGGTTTTCTTCCAAAAACTGATGCGCTTGGGGTTTTGTGATCTTCTTCACTTTTGTATCCCTTCCGTGGATTCGGACAGATTCACCAGATTGGTATTTAAGGCGATCTAAGAGCTTTTTAGGTTCTTTTTTGAACTGATCCTCGAATACAGTGATGAAGAAGTTGTGGTTAGCTCTTAGTAACTTTAATGCAGTGTTGTAAGTACTTTGAATGAAATGTTCGATTCGAACATAGTGTATTTTAAGGTTTTCGCATTCGATTAAATAACTGAAGGGTGTCATTGCCGATGATTTCGCGGCAGGGTCGATCTCTTCGATTATCTTTTCGAGGAATTTCATTTATTAAAACTTGCCAGACTTGATGCGAGACATTTCTCTTTTGGCGTCTTTTTGCTTTAACGTTTCACGTTTATCGTGCAGTTTTTTACCGCGGGCTAAAGCGATTTCGATTTTAGCGAATCCTTTTCCTGTTACAAAAAGCTTAACAGGAACAATGGTTAAACCTTTTTCTTTGGTTTTGGTTTCCCATTTACTTAGCTCTTTGCGATTGAGTAAAAGTTTACGATCGGCTTTGGCTTCGTGATTGGTGTGGGTTCCATACTCGTAAGGGGATATGTGCATTCCTTTGATATATAGTTCATCGTTTTCAAAGGTGCAGAAAGCTTCGTTTAAATTGGCTTTTCCGTTTCGGATGGATTTGATTTCGGTTCCCTTTAAAACAATACCGGCTACTAACTTCTCTACTAGCTCGAAGTTGAAGGTTGCTTTTTTGTTTTTGATATTGATATCGCCCATTAGGACAAAGATAGGGGTTTTTAGTGTGATGACTTGTTTATATTGCACGCAGATATCGCGGATTTCAGAGATAATTTTGGATTGATAACTTGCTAAGAAAAGTCTGTTGAAGTCCGTGGAGTCTGAGGGCGAAAAAATTCCGTGTGGGAATTAAATGAAAATGAAGTTCACATCTTCGCGGCTGCAGTGGCGGGACCACATGCTGTAGGTGTTGGCGCCAGTGTTGAATAGGATTACTTCATCACCTTCGGATAAGACAGGCAGGTCTATTGATTCGTAAAGTACATCTCCGGCAAAACATAATGGACCAACTATTCTGTAGGTTTGCTCTTTTCCGGATTTTCCAACTACTTCTAATGGGTAATTGATGTTCATGGAAGAGTAGATTTTTCTGAGGAATAAATCGGCTCCTACATGAATGAATGCATTGTGCGATTCGGTGGTGTTTTTGGTGATGTATTCAACGTTGGAGGTTACAAAGGAGTTGTTTTCATGAGTAAACTTTCCGTATTCTGTAACTAGTTTTAAATCAGATGATTTTAGTTTTTTCTTTAAAGCTTTTGTGAAACACTCAATTCCGCTTGGAGACTGCTCTAAATCGAAGTCAATTCCACCCCCTATATCCAACGTGTCAATCAGTTTTAATCCACCTTTTTCCGATCGGTAATTATTAACTTCTTCAATTAATGATAGCGCTAAATCAAATGCCTTTAAGTTAGGTTGGTAATCGGAAATTCCTGATCCAATATGAAAGTGAATAGCAGTGAATTTATCGTCGACTTTTAAAAGCTCAAGTATTTCTGATCTTAATGTAATTGGGATTCCAAACTTGGAATTCAACTTGGAAACATTAAGGTTTTTATCAGTATCAACATCAATTAAAGGGTTGATACGCAAACCAAGCTTACCAGAGAAATTCTCTGGGTATCTTTCGATTTCCTCTAAGCAATTCACGTTAATTAAAGCTCCTTGAAGGTTTTCATGACAGTATTGTATCTCGGCTCTTGTTTTCACCGGTGAGTCAAATACTATCTTTTCCGCAGGAACTCCAGCAGCTTGTGCTAGTATAACTTCTTCGATAGAGGCAGCCTCTAATCCAAAACCTTGAGAAGCAATGTGTTTTAGCACATCTGGCTGGTTATTGGTTTTTACAGCAATAGCATGTAAAGTAGAAGAAGGGAAGTTGTCCTTCAATAAGTTTAATCGGTAATCTAGCGCGGATTTTAAGTAAAAGTAGTTCGCCTTGTCGCTAGTTAAACCAGCGGCTTTGGCTTTGCTTAAAACCTCTTCAGCAATAGATTTACTGATTTCCTTCAAACTCGATTAACTTTTCTTTAATGATGGCTATGATTCTTTTCTCGATGTCAAATGTATCGCCACCACGATTATGGATGTTTACAATATTTGTAGCCCCAATTGCTAAGCGTAAAAACGATTTGTCACCGTAAGCAACCGGTTGTCCAATAAACACTCTTTCGGTTGGCAATCCTGTGTGATTATCTTCTACCATTGAAAAGAATAACTCTCTCATTTGTTGATGGTTAAGACGTCCGTCTTGACCCTTTACTTGAAATGAGATTATTGATGGGTTTGTCTTAGCCTGATCCGGCATTAAAATGAACTCATCGTATTTTCCTAGCTCTTCGTTAACAAACTTATTCCAGTTTGAAATCACTCTGGTAATGTTGTCTTGACCGATACTTCTTAAGTCGTTTATAGACTTTAGAGTAACTAACCATCTTGCAACACCGCCTTTGTTTATTTCCTCAGGAAGGTTTGTTTTAGCTCTTAAAGCAGGAGGTAAGTCGTACTTAGAAAAAACCTGATTAAACAAGTCGAACTCATTTAAATGCTCAACGTGCTCAATTCGTTTCATCCATCTTTGTGGAATTAAGATTGCACCACAAAATGGAGGAGCTTGATAGAACTTAGAACCTGTAATCATTACAGAAACCCCTTTAGTTGTTAAGCTTTCGATTAACTCCGAAGTATGACGGAACTGACACATATCAACGTTCCAAAGTACATTATCAGCATCCAATTCATCAATCCAAGAAAGGTTGTCTTCGATTCCAGATTTAGAACCAACAACTAAACTTACAATGATATTTTTATCAGGATTGTTTTTAATTAAATCTCGCAAGTTTTCTTTAGGATCCTCAATAGTACCGTTAGCACAACGGGCGCTAAGGTATTGAGTATCCACAAAGCTCTGGTCGATAATTGCTTCCCCTTTAGGGATTGAATTACCAAACTGATTCGAAGCTGCAAAGTATTTTCCTTGTCCAGCATTAACAGTTCCTGATCCTAATTCTTCAATACAAGTAATGATGTTTAGGATTTTTTTCTCCGGAAACCTTTCACGAGAGAAAAGGAGTGGGAAGTAAACAACATCGGTACCTGAAGGCCCAAAGAAAACTTCGTAATTGGTATCGGTTGTTCCAGAAATTTCTAGTTTAATCCCATCTTGAACTTCATCAACCAATTTAGCCCAATCAGCATCAGATTCTACACCAGCTGTTCTTTCAGAGATGTAATCGATATGTTTATTTGTGATTAGGTTACAGGTACAAGACCCGCGATTGGTTAAACTTTCGTCGCTAAAAGAGATACCGTAATTGGATAAACCCTTAGGACTCAACGTGGTTCTTTCATCAGTTCCACTTAGTAAAAGTTCAATAATTTCTTGCTTTGTCGCAGTCATCAATCCTTTTTCCATTAAGCATATCAAATATAACATAAGTATTCTAGATAAAGCTGAGATGTGCGTTAAAAAGTAGTTAACAGTGGATGGTGAGCATTGAAGACTGATTTTGGATGTGATGACTTGTTAGTTTTTCTCTCACAGCCCTTCGACTCCGCTCAGGATGACCCTTTCGCGCGGTTCGTCACCCTGAGCGGAGTCGAAGGGTTGGAGTTGTGAGTTATTATTTGTCTTTTGTCTTTCGTCTCTCGTATTTTATAACAAAGATTTATCTTTGAGATATGGCTTCAAATCCCACAGACCACTTCATTAACCTTCTTAATCTTTTGGCGCAGGAAAAGGATGAAGATTTGGCGCAGTATCAGCGTAAAATGCAAAGTACTTCGTTTAAGGAACGCAGGGCTAATGGGGTTTTGTGGCATCCATGTGATATTTTCGATAGGAAGTATGATGCAGGGGAGCGTTTGATTATTCAGGTTAAACGACCAAGAGAGCATCAATACAATCATGGTTTTTCAAGTGGTAAGTTGGTGGAGGTTTTTGCTTCTGGAGATGAGGGCGAAAAGTTAAAAGGGGTAGTAAACAAGGTTAAAGATGATACAATGTTTATTACCATCAATTCGGATGATTTCCCTAACTGGGTTGAACATGGGAGAGTTGGTGTGCAGTTGCTTTTTGATGATAGAAGTTACAAAGAAATGCAATGGGCATTGAACGAATGCATCAAAACAGAATCTAAGAGATTGCAAGAGCTTCAACGAAAGATTTTAGGATTAGAAACACCTTTGTTTTTAGATGCGAAATTTTCTAGTGTATCGCCGTTGAATAAGAGTCAGCAAAAAGCTGTTGCAAATATTTTAGGGGCGCAAGACTTCGCTATTATTCACGGTCCGCCGGGAACAGGTAAAACAACCACTTTAGTTGAATCTATTCAGGAAACCTTAAAAAAAGAGTCTCAGGTTTTGGTTTGTGCGCCAAGTAATGCTGCCGTTGATTTATTAACGGAAAAGCTAAAGCAGCAAGGTGTTTCAGTGGTGAGGATTGGTCATCCTGCAAGGATTGACGAGGAGATTTTAAATCAGACCCTGGAATCAAAAATTGCTCAACATCAAGACTTTAAACTATTAAGAGATTTAAGGAAAAGGGCCGAAGAATATTTCAAGTTAGGTGGAAAATGGAAGCGCAATTTTGGTCATGCCGAAAGAGAGCAAAGAAGAATGCTTTTAGCAGAGGCCAGAAGTTTAAAGAAAGATGCGGATAAAACCCACGATGATATAGTAGAGGATGTATTGTTTTCTACTAGAGTTATTGCTTGTACTTTGGTAGGTGCTAATCATCCAAAGTTGAGAGGGATAAAGTTTACAACTTGTTTTATAGATGAAGCAGGGCAAGCTTTAGAGCCAGCTAGTTGGATTCCAATAATAAAATCAAACAGAGTAGTTTTTGCTGGTGATCATTTGCAATTGCCTCCAACCGTTAAATCCTATGAGGCAGGCGAGAAGGGGTTAAAAGAAACCTTGTTTGAGAAAGCTATTAAAGGAAATCAGGCCGATGTTTTGTTAGCCGAACAGTACCGAATGAATGAGCAAATCATGAATTTTTCAAGCAAAGAGTTTTACAAAGGGATTCTTAAGGCGAATGAAAATAATGCTCATCAAACAGTTTTTCCCGCAGACCAACCAGTAGAGTTTTTGGATACAGCAGGGACAGGTTTTTTTGAGGCTCAGCATCCCGAAACCAAAAGCTCATTTAATCAGGAAGAAGGAAACCTTATTTTTAAGCATTTAGCCGCTTATTTAGCGCAAGTAAATGAATCTGGCTATGATTTACCTGAAAGTATAGGAATCATCGCTCCTTACAAAGCTCAGGTGGAATTAATCACCAAGATGGTGGACGAAATAGATTTGGGTACTAATGTGAGGAGTTTAATTACGGTTAATACTGTTGATGGATTCCAAGGACAGGAGCGTGATATGATTTATATTTCGATGGTAAGAAGCAATGAAACTGGAGAGATAGGTTTTTTATCAGACGAGCGCAGGATGAATGTTGCTTTAACAAGAGCTAAACGGAAATTGATTGTAATTGGAGATAGTGGGACGATTGCTTCGAAGAGTAAGTTTTATAATCGATTCCTTGATTATATTAGTGAGATTGAGGCTTATAGGAGTGCTTTTGAGTTGATTTATTGATTGTTAACTAAAAATAGCTCAGACTTTTTAAATTTCAATTTGTCCAATATTATTAACGGTTTATCTATTTAATTTGACTTAGGCTTCTTAATCCATTAGATAGGAATATTCAGAAACCCCTAAAATTTTAAAAAATGGATAGAGAATTAAATAATGGAATTAAAGCCTTCCTCGTACTCGGGATTTATTTTATTGTAATTGAGTTACTAGGTGTGAAACATACCGCTTTCTTAAGATTGCTCAATATTTTCATAGTGGCATATTTTGTAAATAAATCTATTAAAGGAAGTATAGGTGAAGGAAAGGGTTTTATAGCTCTTTTTGGTAGTGCTTTTTTTACAAACCTAATCGCTGTTGTATTGTCGACTGTGGCTTTGGTTGTTTACATTAACTTCTTTAAAGGAGTAAGTCACATAGAGTCGCTTGCACAGCCGCTTTTAGCTCTGAGTGGTTTTGAGCTAAGTTTGTCTCAATTCACATTTGCTATTTTCGCTGAAGGTTTTGCTTCAGGAGTTATTTTAAGTTTTGGAATGATGCAATACTGGAAAAATAGGATTGCAAAAATTAATCCAGCTTAAAAAACACAAAAAATATAAGAAACGATACTTTTTGTGTTTCTGTTTGGTAAAAGGTTTCGCGGTGTACTCTTTCCTCAAACTGCGAACCTTTTTTATGTTTAATATTAATTATTCGTAAATCAATTCGATTACAACATTAACTGTTGAATTAACAGGGGTTTTACCTCTTAGCCCTGGTTTGATGTTTTTTATTTTACTGATTGCTAAAGCGATTTCTTTGGCTTCTCTTTCGGTTGCACTTCCGGTGTTTAGGTTGGTTATTTTTCCTTCCTTGGTGACTACGAACTCTGCGAAAACATAGTATGGAGGATCTCCATCACAGCAAACGGGTGCATCGTAATTTATTTTTAGTTCGGGAAAATCTTCCGAATCTTCATATGTTGGCTGTTTATCGAGTTTAATTTTTGGATAAATCTTTCCCGAAATCGAAGTTTGAGGGAATGAGAAACCTCCTCTTGAGGATTCAAAATCATCTGTCCATAAGGTGTCTCCGTTTAAATTAATGGCATGAAAGAATCCAATTTTACTAAATGGGAGTAAAGCATTTACTTTCCCAATTAAATAATAATCCTTTTTAAAATTTTGAACTTCAAATAAGTTTGGTTCAATGGTTTTGTAGCGCCACAATGATGAATCAACTGAAATGACGGTATCTGAAAGGATTCGGTTTGTTACTCCATCACAAACCCTCTTTTTACCATAATAATAACACTCTTCGAATCTTACATAATTTTTATTGTAAACAATAAGTTCTTTCCCCTTTTTCCCTTTAGTTACCGTGCTATAAAACTCCTTGTTTTGAATTGGGTAATCAAACGTAGAATAATAAACGCTAGGCTCTATTTTAACAGTATCCTGAGCGAAAGTTGAAAATGATATTAATAAAAGCAGTAAAATCCTCATTTATAGATAGTGTTTCGATTTATAGAACTGTTTATTCGTTAATTTAGTTGCATGAAATTGTGGTTAGGTTTCTTGTTGAGTTTTTTGGTGTTTTGTGCAAAGTCGCAAAATTATGAACTCAAATCATATTCCATTGCAGATGGATTGCCACAATCGCAGGTTTATGATATTACCGAAGACCATAATGGAAACCTTTGGCTAGCCACTCGTGGAGGGGGGGTTGCTAAGTTTAACGGAGCTGATTTTGAAGTTTATAGAACTCAGGAAGGGTTGGTGAATAATTATATTTCTGCTGTTTTCCATGATTCCAGAGAAAACGTTTGGATTGGGACGTCAAACGGAGTATCCCTTTTTAATGGAATAAGATTCAGGAATTTTAAACTAGAGGGAGAGTCATTTAAAGTTTCTGTTTCTTCTATCACTGAGGATAAAAAACAACAGGTTTATTTTGGAACCACCAATGGTGTTTACAAACGATAAAGTAAGGAAAATATTAATATTTCTAAACAGATTGGATTACCTGGGAATTCGGTAACAGATGTTTTAATAGACGAGCTTCAAAATCTCTGGATTACTCACAATAAAGGGTTTACTAGATATAAAAAGGGCGATTCAACTCATTTTACAAGTAAAACTTTGGAAGGTCTTTTCCCTCAATGTTTGGCTTTGGGAGATAATCAAAACATATGGATTGGTACTTATGGAAAAGGAATTGTTCGAGCAAGAGGAGATAAATACCAATTTGCAGAGGCTACAAATGGATTGATTGTTTTGGATATTTTAAAAGAGGGTAAAAAACTGTGGCTATCTACTTTTAAAAATGGTGTGCTGATTTATGATATTGAATCGAAAACAATTGAGCCTATTCAAGATGCTCAAAAACTTCCAACTTCTAATTGCAGAAAAGTATTTAAAGATTCATGGGGTGGAAAATGGATTGGGACTTCTGGAGGAGGTTTACTTAAATATGATCAGCCCCCAATTAAGAATTTTAATGAAGCTGACGGCTTAAAAGGGAAATATATTTATACTGTTGCTGCTACAAGGGATTCGGGAGTTTGGGTTACTACCAACGCTAGGAAGTTATTTAAGGTTAATAATGGTGTTTTCGAGGAGTATGGTTTAGATAAACAGATTTATCCTCAAAAAATAAAAGCAGTTTTAGAGGATTCACAAGGCAGGTTATGGATTGGTACTGAAGGAAATGGTGTAATGCTCTGGAAAAATGGCATAACAAAACGATTGTTAGAAGGGAAACATTTGGGGTCCAGTTTTGTGAAAGATATCGTTGAGGATAAAGATGGTTATGTTTGGGTTGCTACTTCCAATGGGATTTCTCGATTCTCTCCAGAGCTGACAAACATTAAGTTTTATAGAAAAGGAAATAATAATCTTCACTTCAATCGGGTTACTGGTTTACATGTAGATAGATCCAACAGAATATGGTACAGCACAAGAGGAAGGGGTGTTGGTTGTATTACGGAGGATAGAAATATTGTAATTGATAAAGAGAAAGGGTTGTCTGATAATGTTGTTAGAGATTTGTGTGAGGATAAGCTTGGGAATCTATTTTTGGCTACAGCTGATGGTGGGGTTGATATAATAAGTATTTATTCTAAGAATTTATCGGTTAGTAACCTGAATACTAAATCAGGATTAAATTTTGATAATGTTTACAGTGTTCACTGTGATGAAGAAAATCATTTATGGCTAGGAGGAGCAAAGGGAGTTGATAGAGTTATTAAACCAACTCGAAAAGATAAAATTGTAAAATCGTATGGTTTGTCTGAAGGGTTTATTGGTTTGGAGGCCAATCAGGGAGCAGTTTGTTCGGATCTTAAGGGTAATATTTGGTGGGGGACGATTGATGGAATTATGATGAAATCCAATGTGATCGATTCTGTTTCTAACAAACCACCTAAGGTTTCAATTTCTTCTGTAAACCTGTTTTATAAAAATATCCAGGGTACTAAATATGAGCCGAACGTTTTGAATTGGTACGAGACTGGGAACTTAGTTTTCGATTTTAAGGATAATCACATAGGTTTTGAATTACAGGCATCTGATTTAGCCAGACCTGATGACTTAAAGTATATGTATCGTTTAGATGGAGGGGATGGTAGATGGTCGCCTGTAATTGCTCAAAATGAAGTGTTCTTTAGTAATCTTTCTCCAGGTCATTATATATTTCAAGCTAAAGCAATAAACAAGGATGGACTTGAAAGTGAAATAATTGAGTTTTACTTTGTTGTGGCGGCTCCTTTTTATTACAAGCTATGGTTTTGGGTTGTTTTACTAT
This sequence comes from Flavobacteriales bacterium, assembly GCA_038154685.1. Taxonomy (GTDB): domain Bacteria; phylum Bacteroidota; class Bacteroidia; order Flavobacteriales_C. The sequence goes on from JAYPYW010000075.1 coordinate 12,267, forward strand.
TGTTTGTTTCAGGAATTGTTTTCTTAATTGTTAAACAAAGAATTAAGCAGATTACTGCCAAGGCTAATGAGGAAGCTGAGAAGTTGAGACTTGAGAAAGAGGTATTAGAAATGGAGCAGAAGGCGCTTCGATTACAAATGAATCCTCATTTTATTTTTAATGCTTTAAATGCTATTCAGGATCAAATTAGAGCTGAGGATAATAAAGGCGCTCGATATAGTTTAAGTAAGTTTTCTAAGCTAATGCGTCAAGTTTTAGATAGTTCGAGAAGTGATTACATTTCGTTAGAACTGGAGCTGAATATGTTGGAGAATTATTTGAACATCGAAAAACTTACCAGAGAGCAATCCTTTAATTATTCTATTGATATTGATGGCGAAATAGATCCTGAAGAGGAAGGGATTCCTCCTATGATGATTCAGCCATTTTTAGAAAATGCTATTATCCATGGTATTGCTAGTTTGAATAAAGTAGGGGAGATTAAACTTAATTTTTCTCTGGTTGATGATTTCTTGCAAGTTGAAGTGATTGATAATGGAGTTGGTAGGGAAAAGGCGAAAGCTTTGAAAGCGCAGCAGGATCAGAAACATAAATCAGTTGCGTTGGATGTTATTCATAGTAGGTTGGCTAATTTGAGTTCCGAGTTTGTTCAGTCGAGTTATTCGGTTGAAGATGTAATCGAGGGAGATCATATAGTTGGAACAAGGGTTGTGCTTAAAATTCAGCGTCAGGTTGTTTGGTGATTCTTGCTCCCACAGACAGCACAGACTTGCTATGACTTTTTTCTTTTTGACTTGTTAATGTCGCCCACAGCCCTTCGAATCCGCTCAGGGTGACAATCTGAGCGCAAAGGTCATCCTGAGCGGAGTCGAAGGGTTGAGGGTAGGGATTTGATGACTTATTTTCCCTCAATTAAAAAGTATAGTTTAAATTGCCTTTTGTCTCTTTTCTCTTGTCTTTCAATTCTAAGCTTCCTTATGAAGAACCGTTTGAGTGGGGAAGGCAAAATCTAGACCTTCAGCGTTGAAACGTTTCAAAATTTCGAGATTGATTTTTGTTTGGGCTTCCAAGATTGGAGCTCCTGGAGTTATGTAGTAAACAAAAATGATATTCAGCGAGAAATCATTAAAAGCATTAAAACCGATGTGGAAATCCGGTTCAATGTATTCTTCTTTGAATGGTGTTGCAATTTCGTTTAGAAGTTCCATTGCTTTCTCCAATTTGGATTCATCCATGTCGTAGGTCAAACCTAGGTTTAAAACAACTTTTCTCGAAGGTTCTGAAGAAATGTTTTCAATAAAACTGCTTGTGAAAGTTGAGTTTGGAATCGTAACCATTCTACCTTCTAGTGTTGTTAGTCTAGTGGATCTTAAACCAATTTCGGTTACTGTTCCATCAAACCCACCAACCTTAATTCTGTCTTTAATTTTGAAAGGTTTATCAACGAAAATCATGATACCTCCAAAAAGGTTTTTCACCGAATCTTGGGCAGCTAGGGCTAATGCCAAACCTCCAATTCCTAGTCCAGCTAGTAAAGCTCCAACATCATAGCCAGCATTGTCTAACCCCACCACAACAGCAATCACCCAAATAGCAGCTCTTAAAGTTTTTCTTAAAATTGGGAGTAATTGATCATCGAGATCACTTTCGGTTTTTTCAACTAAAGGAACTAGGAATTCTCTAATTAAAGCATCTACAATTCTAGTTAAACTCCACGCAATGGCAACGATAATAAGGAAGTAATATGCTTTTCCTAAAACATCTTCGGATCTTTCGCTTAAATGGAGTGCATGAATGGAATACCACGAACCAGCTAATGCAATGGTAAATACTAATGGCTCCTCAATTATATCATAGAATAAATCATCAAAGCGAGTTTTTGATTTTTCTGCTCTTTTCTTAAGTACTTTGTTAAATAGCCAGTAAACTGATTTAGCAACAAGAATAGAAAGGATAATTAATCCCAAGGTAATTGCCCAGTCCTTAACTGTGTTACCGTAAAAAGTCTTTTCGAAAAATTCCATGCTCAAAATTTTGAGTAAATATATAAAGCTTTTAATTTTTTGGGAAGATCTTTTTAATTCCCTTTAATGGAGCGAATTGAACTTCAACC
>JAYPYW010000076.1:0-14071 GCA_038154685.1 Flavobacteriales bacterium
AGATGAAACGGCTCAATCTAACTCTATTTTAGAAGAAGCACTGGTGGGGATCAAAAGTTTAAAATCATACGCTAACGAGTTTATCGAATTAAAAAAATATTCGATTGCTGTCTCAAACGTTAAGCGATTTAATATGAAAGCCGCTGTTTGGAGAGGAATGTTTGTAGCATTTATTGTTACAATCATGGTAGGAGCTGTTGTGTTTATTATATGGCAAGGAATTGAGATGACTCAAGCTGGAGAAATCCATGAAAAAGAGTTTTTTCAATTTATCCTTTTCACGGTTATGCTAGGAACCTCTATTGGATCTTTACCAGATTTATTCGCTAAAATTCAGAAGTCTATTGGAGCTACGGAACACTTAATGACCATCATTCAACAAGAAACGGAAGATATCGACACATCGAAACCAGTTTCAACTGAAAGAATTTTAAAAGGAGATATTAGTTTACAAAACTTACAATTCGCCTACCCTAGCAGAAAAGAAGTTCAAATATTAAATGGATTAAGTTTAGATATTAAAGCAGGAGAACAAGTTGCTTTAGTTGGTTCTTCTGGAAGTGGTAAATCTACAATTGCTAGCTTGCTGTTGCAGTTCTATAAATTAGATGCTGGGTCAATTAGCTTCGATAGTAAAAACGCCACCGAATATGCCATCAACGAATTGAGATCTCAAATGGCCTTTGTTCCTCAAGAAGTCATTCTTCTCGGTGGATCCATTGAAGAAAATATTAGATATGGAAAACCTAATGCCTCTCATGAGGAAGTGGTTGCTGCAGCTGAAAAGGCAAACGCATTAGATTTCATTGAAGGGTTCCCTGAAAAATTTGACACGATTGTTGGTGACCGAGGAATTCAGCTTTCTGGTGGTCAGAGACAAAGAATTGCAATCGCTAGAGCAATCCTTAGAGATCCAGCAATTCTTATTTTAGACGAAGCAACAAGTGCGTTAGATAGCGAATCAGAAGTAGCTGTTCAAGACGCCCTTAATAAGTTAATGGAGGGAAGAACTTCTGTAGTTATTGCGCACAGGTTATCAACTATAAAAAGGGCTAACTCTATTGTGGTTCTAGATCATGGTAAAATTGTTGAGCAAGGTACTCATGAAGAACTCGCTAAAATTGAAAATGGAGTTTACCACAAACTAAGCGACTTACAATTCTCATAAAATGGGTATCGAATTAATTTTAAAATACTTTCCAGATCTTTCAGAAAGGCAGAAGGAACAATTCGTTCAATTACAAGACTTGTATGAGGAATGGAATAGTCAGATTAATGTAATCTCCCGTAAAGACATCGACGAGCTTTACACCCGTCATGTATTGCACTCTTTGGGTATCGCAAAAGTTATACAGTTTAAACCAGGAACTTCAATTATGGATGTTGGAACCGGTGGAGGTTTCCCTGGAATCCCATTAGCCATTCTTTTCCCTGAGTCTAACTTTTATTTGGTTGACACAATTGGAAAGAAAATTAAGGTTGTAAACGCAGTTGCTGAAGCATTAGGGTTAGATAACGTTGAAGGTGTTCAAAAGCGCGCTGAGAAGGTGAAGTTTGAATTCGATTTTATTGTAAGTAGAGCTGTAACCTACCTTCCTCGCTTTAATAATTGGATTAAAGGAAAATTCACTGACGATTCCTTTAATGACATACCAAATGGACTTTTATACCTAAAGGGAGGTGACTTAGCCGAAGAATTAAAAGAAGCAGGCAAACCGTTTGAGTCTTATGATCTAAAAAATTACTTTTCTGAAGAGTTTTTCGATACTAAGAAGGTTATTTATTTGAAGGCTTTTTAGCTATGAAGTTTGAACGAAAAACTAACCCTTTAGTTGGTATGAACCGTCCTGGGTTAAGAGGATTGATTGTTGGACTTTCTTTTCTAGCCACTTCTATCCTATTCTACATTTATTCTTTTTTTAATTCGGAGATTAACTGGGTTCCTATTACTTTATTTGGGGTTCCAGGGGGTTGGATAATCACTAGAGCTTTTTTTTCGAAAAAGAAAGGCTGAGGGCGTGAAAGAAAACAAAAAGCCCCTCCAAACGGAAGGGCTTTCGATATCATCAAACAGGAAATTATATCTTTTCCTGAGTGTTCTTCATAATGTTATACAGAAACTCTCTAGCTCTAAATAATTGTGCTTTAACAGTTCCTAGTGGAATATCTAAATGCTCTGCAATTTCTTCATAGGAATACTCCTTAAAGTATCTTAATTCAACTAATGTTCTGTAACGAGGTTTCAACTTCTTAACAACATCATGCATAATTTGAATCTTTTGCTCCCTCATGTAAGATTGCTCTGGATCTAAAGCATCGGATTTTAAATCAATCTCTAATTCAGAACCCTCATCGTTTTCTAGAGTTTTATTGATAGAAAAAGTGTTCTTCTTTTTCTTTCTAATAAAATCGATACAGTTGTTAGATGCAATTTTAAATAACCAAGTACTGAAAGCGTAGTTTGGTGTATACTGATGTAATTTTTTGAAAGCCTTTCCGAACGCTTCGATCGTTAAATCTTCCGCGTCATCCTTGTTGTTAACCATCTTTAAAAGCATGAAATAGATAGAATCACGATATCTATCCATTAACTCAGCATATGCTCTTTGAGATTTGTTTTCAATGGCGTCACGAACAAGATTGTAATCGTAAAGCGCCTTTTCAGACAAATTTGGTCCTGGTACTACCATCCTCCCTTTTTGCGTTTAAAAATTGTTGTCAAAACCGCGAAATTGTGGACGAAAACCGAAAATAAATCGGCAAACAACATGTTTTGCCACATAACGCTTACTCCAATTTTACTGAATATTCTGTTAATTAAAGAATACATTGTAAGTTTTTTTAACACGATTGATGTTAAAATCAATAAAAACCACTCAGAATAACAAATCAAAATTGGCAATAACAAATACCAAAACATTGTAAACGAGTAAAATAACCCTAACAAAAACTGGTTAGCTTTGTTATATTTCATTCCTGCAGAAACATGTCTGGTTTTTTGAATCAAAAACGATTTAGATGTTTTTTTTGGTACTGATAATGTTTGAGCTTTCGGAGAAGTTACAATATTCACTTTTGTTCCCTTTGGTAGTTCATTCACAAACAAATCATCGTCCCCGCTTGGTATATTTAGATGAGATTGAAATCCTCCAACTTTGTTAAACAAAGATTTCTTGTAGGCAACATTCCGACCAACAGACATGTAAGGAAAACCTGCTAGAGCGAATGACAAATAATTAAGAGCTATAAACCCTGTATCCAGTTGAATAAATTTATTCAAGAATGTTTTTTCTTGCTCATACAATCCAACACCTAAAACTAACTCAAACCCTCCATCAAATCCTGCTGCCATTCTTTTTAACCACTGTTCACTCTTAGGCCAGCAATCAGCATCGGTCATTACCAAATATTCTCCTTTGGATTCAGCTATTCCATAGGTTAAAACCTCCTTTTTACCCCCTGACACTTTCTCTTGATCAAACTTAAACGGCTTGAAATTTTCATACTTTGCTGCAAATTGATTTAAAATAGCCCCTGTCCCATCTGTTGAATGATCATCAATAACCAAAACTTCAAAATTGGGATAATCTTGATTTAAAATCTTAGGCAAATTCTTTATCAAATTCTCTTTCTCGTTCTTAGCGCAAACTATGACAGATAAAAAGGGAAAATGAGGAGATTTAATCTCTGGGTGCTTGAATTTGAGCAACTTTCTCCAAATGATTAAATAATAACCTAATAACGTGAGGGTTATTATCGCAAATACTGTTTCTATCCAAGAAATTAAGCTCATCACAACAAAGATATGATATTTAGATGCTCCTCTAAATATCATATCTTTGTGCAAATGAAGTTCAACCTAGAAAAAAAGGATGCTGGTTCTAAAGCCAGAGCAGGAACAATAACAACTGATCACGGAGAAATCCAAACTCCTATTTTCATGCCTGTTGGAACTGCTGCATCTGTTAAAACGGTTCATCAAAGGGAGTTAAAAGATGATATAAAAGCTCAAATTATTTTGGGTAACACTTATCACCTTTACCTTAAACCTATAACAGATATTCTTGAAGAAGCAGGAGGACTTCATAAATTTATGAATTGGGACCGACCTATTTTAACGGATAGTGGAGGATTTCAGGTTTATTCCTTAAGTGGGAAAAGAAAAATCAAAGAAGAAGGCGTTAAATTCCAATCTCATATTGATGGTTCTTACCACATGTTTTCGCCAGAGCATGTAATGGACATCCAAAGAAAAATTGGTGCCGATATCATAATGGCCTTTGATGAATGCACGCCTTACCCGTGTGATTACAACTATGCAAAAAACTCAATGGAGATGACGCATAGGTGGCTGAAAAGATGTTGCGATCGTTTTGATTCAACCGATCCTCTTTATGGCTACAACCAAACTCTTTTCCCCATTGTTCAAGGAAGCACATACAAAGACTTAAGGGTTAAGTCTGCCGAAACTATTGCATCGTTCGAAAGAGAAGGAAATGCGATTGGTGGTTTATCTGTTGGAGAGCCGGCTGAAGAAATGTACGCAATGACCGATTTGGTTTGTAGTGTTCTTCCTGAGGACAAGCCGAGGTACTTAATGGGTGTTGGAACACCAGCAAATATATTAGAAAACATTGCGTTAGGAGTTGACATGTTTGATTGCGTAATGCCAACTAGAAATGCTCGAAACGGAATGATTTTCACTAGTGAAGGAATCATTAATCTTAAAAACAAGAAATGGGAAAGGGACTTCTCCCCTCTTGATCCTAATGGAACTTCATATGTAGATAGCTATTACACAAAATCATATGTTCGCCATTTATTCCACACTGGAGAAATCCTTGGAATGCAAATTGCGTCTATTCACAATTTGGCTTTTTACCTTTGGTTGGTTGGAGAAGCTCGCAAACATATCATTGAGGGTGATTTTGCAGACTGGAAAAATATGATGGTTAAAAAGGTAACTAACCGCTTATAATGTTTAAAAAGCTTGATATATACATCCTTAAAAAGTTCGCAGGAACATTCTTCCTGATGATTGGGCTGTTTATATTAATTGCAGTTGTTTTTGATATCTCTGAGAAAATCGATGATTTCGATGATTTTACAATGGAAGAAATCATCTTTGATTATTATTTCTCATTTATCCCTTGGTTATATAACCTGTTAACCCCTATCCTAGCGTTCATCACTGTGATTTACTTCACGAGTAGAATGGCTACCAAAACTGAGATTATTCCAATTCTCGCATCAGGGGTTTCTTTTCAAAGATTTTTGAGGCCTTATGTATTTGGCGGAATAGTCCTAACCATTATTTCATTGGTACTTAGCCACTTTCTAATCCCAATTACAAACGTAAAGCGATTAAAAATTGAATCACAAATTTATAGTCACGCGGCCAAAATAGATAATTCAAAACTACACCGAGAGGTAGCTAAAGACACTTATATTTTTGTAAATAACTACAGTATTAAAGCTGACAATGCTTCCAAGTTCAGATTAGAAAAAATTGTTGACGGTGAATTATTGTATCGATTTACCGCCAGCCATTTAAAATGGGACCCTATTAAAAAGAGCTGGCGAGCAAGAAACTGGACCGAAAGAACTATCGATGGAGAAATCGAAACGTTGACTCAAGGCAAAATTAAGGACACTACATTTGTTTTTGATAATACCGAGTTTCACAGAAGTCCGTATGAGATAGAAACAATGGACATTTTCGATATTTATGATTTCATTGAAAAAGAAAAAATGCGAGGTTCTAGCCATTTAGGACTTTACCAGCAAGAATTAGTAAAACGTACCTCTAACCCTTTTTCAATTATCATCCTTGTAATAATTGCAGCATGTATTAGCTCGCGAAAAGTAAAAGGAGGAATAGGGATGCATATTGCTAAGGGGCTTGTAATTGCGCTTGTATTTGTATTCTTTATGAAAATTGCCGAAATTATTTCTGTTAACACCCCAATTCCAGCAACATTGGCCTTTTGGGTACCAAACATAATTTTTGGAATTGTAGCCATTTACATTTACAGAACAGCTCCTAAATAACTAAACTTTAGCAGCCATTTCCCTATCGTATCTAATAAAGATATGCAACCAAACACTTCTTGAATACCTAAAAAGAAGCGGCATCAAAACAACCAGCATTCCGAATATAACTCCAGTTATATGATAAATTTCAAGTTCGGTGGTAAATGATAAAATCAAAACTACAGGAATAGCTAAAGCAACTCCAAAGGCATAACTAATATACATTGCCCCATACCAAAACCCTTGCTCCATTTCGTAAACTAGCTCGCACTCAGAGCAAGATTCTTCAATCTCTCCAAACTTTGGATGATAAGGGTTTTTATGAGTAAAGACCTTCCCTTTACGGCATCTTGGGCATTTACAAGTTGCCATGCTTTTAATTGCTGATACCTCTTTCATATTGATTAGTTTATTCTTAAAAATAGAAGTTTACCACCTTAAGATTCGTGACTAAACTTACACTATCAAAAATAAAAAAGGTAGCTCTTTTCAGAACTACCTTTCATCACAATTTCATCTGTAATTTATTAAGCCTCCTCTGTATGTCCCATCGACGAGAATTTCTTAATTCTCGCTGTAACTCTTTTTTGAGGATCCATATCTCTTAATTCGTTTAACGAATCAAGAATTGCTTTCTTAACATTCTTAAATGCAACATCTGGATCAGAATGTGCTCCTCCAACAGGCTCTTTAATGATTCCATCAATTAAACCTAACTTCATCATATCACCAGAAGTCAACTTCATCTTCTCAGCAGCTTCTTCTTTGTGATCCCATGATCTCCATAAGATTGTAGAACAGTTTTCGGGAGAAATAACAGAGTACCAAGTATTCTCCATCATAAACACCTTATCTCCCATTCCAATACCTAAAGCTCCTCCTGAAGCTCCTTCTCCAATAACAACACAAACCAATGGCACTTTTAATTTTGCCATTTCGAATAAGTTTCTTGCAATAGCTTCTCCTTGACCTCTTTCCTCAGCTTCTAACCCTGGGAATGCACCTGGAGTATCAATAAAACAAACAACTGGTTTATTAAACTTCTCAGCCATTTTCATTAACCTTAATGCTTTTCTGTAACCTTCTGGATTTGGCATCCCGAAATTTCTGTACTGACGCATCTTAGTATTAACTCCTTTTTGCTGGCCAATGAACATTACTGTTTCACCGTTAATTGAAGCCATTCCCCCAACCATTGCTTTATCATCAGCTACAGTTCTATCACCATGTAATTCAACAAATGAATCTTTGTCGGCAATATTTTCAATATAGCTTAAAGTGTAAGGTCTTTGTGGGTGACGAGAAACTTGTACCTGCTGCCAAGGCGTTAGGTTTGAATATAACTCCTTTGTTTTAGCAGCTATTTGCTTCTCAATATCTTTAATAGTAGCGGAAACATCTACGTCTCCCTTTGTTTGAACTTCTTTAATCTTATCTAATTGCTCGTATAATTCAGCAATAGGTTTTTCGAAATCTAAGTATACCATAACTTATTTTTGGAAGTTCAAAGATACGATGTTTGGAGGAGAAAGCCCAAAAAGGGCTTTAGGTATTTAACAACAAAAGAATTAAGAAGAGAGAAATGAGAATCGAGCTTTAAAAATTCTTACATGAACTCTATTCTCAATTCTCCATTCTCATTAACTTTACCCCATGCTAGTTTTCCCAAATGCTAAAATCAATTTAGGTCTTCACATCACCGAAAAAAGGCCAGATGGTTACCATAACATTGAATCGGTATTTGTTCCAATCCCTATTAATGATGTCCTTGAAATCACTGATAATAAGAGCGATAAAACTGTTTTTACATCTCAGGGAATTAACATCCCTTCTGATGGCAAACCAAATTTAGTGGAAAGAGCATGGATGATTTTAAACGAAGATTATAAAATCCCAACTTGCGACTTGGATTTACTGAAAAAGATTCCAATTGGAGCTGGATTAGGAGGAGGATCTGCTGATGCGGCTGCTTGTATGATTGGTTTAAATGAATTATTTGATTTAAATATCTCAGAAGAAAAGTTATTAGAATTATCTAGTCGGTTAGGTGCCGATTGCGCATTTTTTGTTAAAAACAAACCTGTTTACGCCGAAGGAGTTGGTGATGATTTTTCTGAATGTGAAGTAAATTTAAAGGGGCTTCACTTTGTTGTAATCTATCCTGATATTCATGTTTCTACCCCTGAAGCATACAAACATGTTGTTCCCGCAAAACCCGAATTTGATATTAGATCGATTTTAAAACTTCCTGTTTCAGATTGGAAAGGAAAATTGAAAAATGATTTCGAAAATTCTGTTTTTCAGCAATATCCTAAAATCGGTCAAGTTAAAGAAGCTCTATATGAAGCGGGAGCCTTATATGCTGCCATGAGCGGGAGTGGATCTACTTTATTTGGTATTTTTCAAGAAGAATGTATAGAATCATTCGAAGGTTTGGGACAGGTTTGGAAGTTTACGCTTTAACCCACTTAAGTCCTACTGGAGTTATCCACAAAATACTAACACAACCCATCAACACGTTGTTTAAAATACCTAGTCGCACGCTATCAACTAATTGTTTATTTTTGATTTATGGAAGAGTTTGGAGCAGGTTCAAAAAAAGCACGACGTACAAGGAAAATCACCAATGAACAGCTAATTGCTGAACATGGTAAAATCCCACCGCAGGCCCTTGATTATGAGGAAGCTGTACTTGGTGCTATTATGGTAGAAAAGGATGCTTTAACTGAGGTTATTGATATCTTAAAACCTGAATCTTTTTATAAAGATGCTCACCAAAAAATTTATGGTGCCATCCAAGGTCTTTTCCAAAGAAGTGAGCCTATTGACCTTCTAACTGTTAAAACTGCGCTGGAAAAAGAAGGTAATTTAGAAATGGTTGGCGGACCAGCGTACATTGCGCAATTAACTTCCAGAATCGCTTCCGCTGCTAACATTGAAGAACATTCGCGCGTAATTGCTCAAAAATATATTCAAAGAGAATTGATTAGAATTTCATCGGAAATCATCAAAGACTCATTTGACGAAACTTCTGATGTATTTGACATTCTTGACTCTGCGGAGCAAAAACTTTTCCAAGTAGCACAAGGAAACATCAGAAAGAGTCATGATACAATGGCTTCTTTGATTATTGCCGCGAAAGAGCAAATTAAAAAAGCTGGTGAATCTGGTGATGGACTAAATGGTGTTCCAACTGGATTTACACGATTAGATAAATTGACTTCTGGTTTTAAAGGTTCCGAATTACTGATCCTTGCAGCCCGTCCTGCGATGGGAAAAACGGCATTGGTATTAAGTATGGCGCGTAATATTATCATCGATTATAAAATGCCAGTTGCTGTATTCTCTTTAGAGATGTCTGCCCTGCAAATGGTAATGAGAATGGTAGCCAACGAATCTGGACTAGAACAAGAAAAGTTAAAGAAAGGAAACTTAGCTCAGCATGAGTGGGAGCAACTAAATGCAAAAGTTGCTGCACTTTCTGAAGCTCCGCTTTATATTGATGACACTCCTGGACTTTCGGTTTTTGAATTAAGAGCAAAGGCTCGTAGACTTAAGGCTCAACACGATATTCAAATGATTGTAATTGATTATTTACAATTAATGAATGCAGGAGGAAAAGATGGAGGAAACCGTCAGGAAGAAATCTCGATTATCTCTCGTTCCCTAAAGATTATCGCTAAAGAATTAGATGTTCCAGTAATTGCGCTTTCTCAGTTATCCCGTGCCGTTGAAACAAGAGGTGGTGATAAACGTCCACAACTTTCCGATCTAAGGGAATCTGGAGCAATTGAGCAGGATGCCGATATGGTAATGTTTATTTATCGTCCAGAGTACTATGAAATTACTGAAGATGCTGAAGGAAATTCTACTATCGGATTAACCGAAATCATCGTTGCTAAACACCGTAATGGTGCCTTAGAGAATGTTCCATTAAGGTTCCAAGGTAAATACGGACGTTTTGTAGATTGGGAACAAGATGGATTCTCCGATTTTGGTTCTGCACCACCTTCTGGTGACTCCGAAGACTTTAATGCACATACAACCGTTATTAAGGGGTCTCGCATGAACGACATGCCTACTGACGACTTGCCTTTTTAAAAATTTCCCATGAGTAAAATTAAATTTCACACAGAGTCAGAAGAGTATAAGGAGTTTTTACCTAAATACAAGAACTCTTTAAACTCTTCTGACTCTGTGTACGATTTAATAAATCTGTACTTCAAAAAAACTGCTGTAATCATTCTACTCCTAATTGGGTTCTCAAGTAAGGCTACCTACCTAATGATCCCAATGGATGATGTCCAAAAGAACCATTTAAAATCATATGGTATAGCTTTCTACGCACTCGAAAAACAAATTGAAGTAGACTGGCTTTTAAACTACCGAGGTGGTTCATTTGCTTTGGCACTTGATGATGACATCCTAAAAGAATGCAAAGTAAGAGGAGTTTCTTTTGAAATTGTAGCTGATGTTCAATACAATAAAATTGTAGCAGATATAACAAGACCAGAAGTCAACAAAGATGTAATGAAGCTGGAGAAGGCTCCTAAGATTGCTGTATACTCTCCTAAAAACAAACAGCCTTGGGATGATGCAGTGACATTGGTTATGACTTATGCTGAAATACCATATGAGGTAGTTTACGACGAAGAAATAATGAATGGAGACCTTGATAAATACGACTGGCTCCACTTACACCATGAAGATTTCACAGGACAATATGGTAAGTTTTGGAGCTCTTACAAAAACGCTCCTTGGTTTCAGGAATATGTTCGATTTAATGAAGGACTAGCCGGAAAACTTGGATTTAGCAAAGTATCCGAATTAAAATTGGCTGTTGCTGTAAAGGTTAAAACGTTTGTTTCCAATGGCGGATTCATGTTTGCGATGTGTGCAGCTACCGATTCTTATGATATTGCTCTAGCAGCTCAAAGTATAGACATCTGTAAATCAATGTTCGACGGAGATCCAAACGACCCTCAAATGCAAGAAAAGCTAGATTATCTTAATGGTTTCGCATTTAAAAACTACGTTTTAGAACAGAACCCAACAGTTTATGAATTCAGCTCTATAGATGCTACCCAAGATCATTTCAAACTGTTCCAAACAAAGGGAATTAAAGGAGATGTTTTCACTTTGTTCGATTTCAGTGCTAAATGGGACCCGGTTCCAACTATGCTTTGCCAAAACCACACATCCGTAATCAAAGGATTCATGGGACAAACGACTGCCTTCAGAAAAGACAACCTTAGATCCGACGTACTCATCATGGGGGAAACTAAAGCTATCAATTCAGCCCGCTACATTCACGGTGATTACGGGAAAGGTACTTGGACTTTCTATGGTGGTCATGACCCAGAAGATCATACCCACAGAGTTTCCGATCCCCCAACAGATCTTAATCTCTACCCTAACTCACCTGGATACAGATTGATTTTGAATAATGTATTGTTCCCTGCTGCTAAGAAAAAGCAGCGTAAGACTTAATTCTCCCACAGACAGCCCAGACTTTCACAAACTAATTTTTCGCATTATTTAACCCCTACTTGTGACTTCAAAATAAAACATCGTAGCAAAATTCGACGGGATCTGCGGGCGACTCTCCCAAAAAAAAGCAAAAAAAAGGCCGCCCGGGAGGGCGGCACTAACAACTAAAAGCCAAAGTTAACCTACTTGCGGGAATTGTAGACAACTAAATCGTCCGACTTGAAACGAGCTTTGGTTACTTTTGATTCTAACCATAACTCGGTAAGTAGTCGCTCAACGTTAACCTCTTCCTTGTTGAATTCAACTGAACCTTCGATCCAGTCTAAAGTCTTAGTTTCAGACTTATTTGTTTCTAACAAGTTTAAGATTTCCGCTTTCGCGCTTTCCTTATTTGAAATTAATTCTTCTGGGAATTCTCTAGCAACTTTTGTTAAGTTATCCGTGAATTCTTTTCCTGACATTAGATCTTTTACCCTAACTCTTGCAGAACCTTCTTCATTATTCTCATCTTTTTGAGTCGCTGAGAACCCTTTCCAAATGATTTTACAAAACTTAGTTTTTTTCTTACTGTCTTCCATTACAAGGATTCTACCATCTAAGTAATCAGTGTCCTTAATAATCTCTTTTGCAGTTGTTTGATCCATGGGTCAGATTTTAAATTTCTGACACAAATAAAGAACCTTTTAGGTTACGATGCAATTACTTTTAGCTAAAAACTGTTTTTAGACCGTTGAATTAGGTTATTTTTTCGTTAAACGATTAAATTATTGTCACAACAAAACCTAACTCCTCCCCAAGAGCCTGATAATCAAATATATTACAATCACCCCTGAAACATATGTAGCAACAAGATTTAAATGAAATATCGAATTTAATAGGATTAACATCGATGAAAGTACTCCCATTAATAAACAATAAGTTAACTGAGAATTAACGTGATTAATATGATTACAACCTGTAGCCATTGATGATAAAATGGTTGTATCCGAGATTGGAGAACAATGATCTCCCAATACTGCTCCAGATAAAACGGCTGCAACAGACGAGTATAAAATGTTAAATTCTTCCCCTGATTGTAAAAGACCTCCTGATATTGTGATCACAATTGGCACTAAAATACCCATCGTACTAAAGCTGGATCCTGTGGAAAAAGCAATAATAGCAGCAGTAATAAAAACAATTAAGGGAATTAAACCAGCACTTACACCAAACTGATGAATTAAACCTCCTAAATAATCTCCTAATGACAAATCAGATAAAACTGCATTTAATGCCCAAGCCAAAACTAAAACCGATAGCGCTGGCAAAAGCTCTTTCATACCTTCGAAAATCCAATTTATGTTATCGTTGAGTTTATTCTTGTGAAAAACACTAATTAATAAGGTAACCAAAAGAAAAGAAGAACTCCCCCAAATTAAACCTTTGTAGCAATCTCCTGTTTGGATAGCCTGGACAAAGGAACTCTTATCGGAACCTGTTTGATAAATCCCACCAACAGTAACAAACAATAAAACAAGGATAGGAACTAATGCCCAAAGTGCCGATATTTTTTGATACTCGATTTTATAATCAGCACAATACTTAAAATTTTGTTCAAATTTATACATCGGTCCAAAGTCCTTTCCCGACATAATTAAAACAAGGATAAACGTTAGGATCAAAATAGGATAAAATGAATACGGAATTGCATTTAAGAAAACGCCATAAGCGTTCTCAATCCCTGAATCAACTAAATTAATCATTCCATCACTTATCAATTGAACTTCGTAACCAATCCAAGTTGAAACAATTGCAATACTTGCAATTGGAGCAGCAGTAGCATCCACAATAAAAGCCAGCTTTTCCCTTGAAATTTTAAACTTATCAGTAATCTTTTTCATAGTGTTCCCTACAACAAGCGTATTGGCGTAGTCATCAAAAAAAACAAAGAATCCCATGAAATAAGTAATTAAAAGAGCAGAGCGTTTTGATTTAGCATATTTACTTAGCCAAATCACTAATCCATTAAAAGCTCCCATTTTGGTCATTACATGAATACCTGCAGCAATTAAAAGGGAAAATAATATTACTGAAGCATGCCCGCTATCTGCAATAGCGTTTAGCAGATAATCATCAAAAACCTTATCGAGTCCAAAAAAAGAGCTCCATGAACTATTAAATAAAGAGTTTATAAATGCACCAGAAGCGATTCCTATTATTAAGGATAAAACCACCTGCTTAGTTAGAATGGAAAACCCAATTGCTAGCAAAGCAGGGATTAAACCATACCAATTCCCTTCGGCCTCTTGTGTGTTTGCAAACAAGGACGAAGAAAAAAGTAAGAAACATATAATTAGTATCTTTCTCATTTATCAGCGAAGATAGCTATGATTTACCGATTGGGAGTTTTGTTTTGTTTTGGGATTCTAATTTCTTGCACTTTTGAATCTATCGAAACAGATATTATTGAGGAGAATTACACTTACTATGATCAAAATAGAGGAGATAGCATCAAATGTATTCAGTTAGGAATTCAATATGTTGATGAAAAAAATGCACTACCCTATTC
>JAYPYW010000077.1:0-9905 GCA_038154685.1 Flavobacteriales bacterium
CTTTTTTGTTTTATGGCAGAAGGGATAAGAGAGAATGGAGAAGGGAGAAGGGAGTACTTTCTAGATTCCCTCTTCTCGCTTCTCCCATCTCGAAATTCCCTATCTTTAATAAATGCCAATAGAAAAACAGCATATCACCCATTTTTCCAAGTTTGGATTAATTGCTCAGCAAGTTGTTGAGGGGTTTTTAACTGGGCTGCATAAAAGTCCATTTCATGGTTTTTCTGTTGAGTTTGCTGAGCATAAGCTATATAATCCAGGGGATTCTACTAAAAACATTGATTGGAAGCTTTATGCAAGAACGGAGAAGTTGTTTTTAAAGGAGTTTGAGGAGGAGACTAATGTAAGATCAACATTTGTTGTTGACGTTTCAGGTTCAATGAACTTTCCAAAGTCTGATAATCAAGATCTTAATAGCTTGAATAAGTTGGGGTTTTCACTTTATGCAACAGCCGCTTTGTTGTTTTTATTAAATAAGCAAAGGGATGCAAGTGGATTAGTTTTATTCGACGAGAATGTCCGATTACAAACAGAAATAAGGGGAAGTAAGACCCATTTGGCCTTTTTAGTTAAGCAGTTAGAGTCTGTTTTGGATTCAGAGTTTAAAGGTGAGGGATTGTCTAGTTTATCAGAATCTATTCATAGAATAGCAGATCAAAGTCCTAAAAGAGGTTTGGTAGCGCTTTTTACAGATTTCTCTTTCCATTCTTCCAAAGAGGATCTTGATCAAATACTACAGTCTTTGCAACACTTAAAACACAATAAGAATGAGGTGATTGTTTTTAATGTGTTTGATAGAAGGCTAGAAGAGGAGTTTGACTTTGGTAATAGGCCACATAGGTTTGTTGATCTAGAAACAGGGGAGGAGATCAAGATGACTCCTTCTGAATTCAAGGAGAAATACTATTCAATTAAATCCAAGCAGCAAGAATATATCAAAACTAAATTGATTAATTCTGGTGTTGAGTATGTAGAGGCTGACGTTAATGAAGGGTTTAATAAGGTTTTAGAGACTTATTTGATCAGAAGGTCGAAGTTGGTTTAGGTTTTGGGTTGTAGGTTTTGGGATTCAGGTTTCAGGTTTCAGGTTTCAGGTAACAGGTAATAGGTGAAAGGTAGTAGGTAACAGGTTTAGCTTTTAACTCGTTTAGCGTCATCCCTTTGAAGAAAGGGAACCATTTATAGTGTTTTAAAGTGCAAATAGATTCCTGTCTTCACAGGAATGACGAACTTTATTTAATCATCTCCACATCTCCTCATTTCTCCCTCTCAATAATAGTGTCCGCAGGTAGGTTGTCAATAATCATCCTAAATATTTCCTTATTCTCCCTTTTATCAGAGCTAACTGTTTCAACATGGTTAGTGTCTTCGCTAAGTACGATATGATTTAATCTTAAACTATCCATGAAGGTTTTATACATATGCGTTTGAAAGAATTCTGTTCCTATTCCGGTAATCAAGCTGTCCTTTAGCCTTACTGCGTGTATAAGAACTCTATTTGGTCCAATATATCTATTTAGTAAGAAAAGCTCGTTACGCTTTGTTGCAGTGCCTTTGAAGATCGTGTCCTTATTTTGATCAACAATATAATTTGTATCGTTCTGAAAAGTGAAATAAGCTGTAGCAGTTTGATCACCATTTTTCACAACAATTTTTGATCCTATCTTTTTACTAAGATTTACAAGTCTGCCCTTAACTGGTTTTTCAAACTCAATAGGCGGTGCGAATTCTTCGCAACTTAATAAGAAAAAGCTCAGAACACTTAGTGTTAATATGCTATTTTTCAACCTCATCTATATGAGTTGTAATCTTAACTATATAGTTTAAGTTAGATTGTGTATAGTATTCTATTTTAGCTTGTTGTTTGTTTTTGCAAATCACTCCGCCTAACTCGCAAGCATGATGGTAGCCATTTAATTTATGATAGTCAGAATATCCAAACTTCACTCCGTTTAAAGAGAAGGATTCAACAGAGGAATGGTCGTTTAAATCCATCGGTTTATAATCTTCAATCTCTCCTTCGATGGTTTTAGTTTCACCTTTTTCCATCATCGAAACAATGTCTTGGAACTCGGAATATTGCATGTAGGTTGTAGCTCCTGAAAGAACAACTGCAAGAATACCCATTACAATTGTCGCTACTTTGTACTTTTTAACGCCCTTATGATAAACGTAGGCAAGCAGAAGCAGTCCTCCAAGCCCAATCATTAAATTGTTTTCGTAATTAAATGAGTTTGGATCCAGGGCGTAATCGTATACTAGTTTGTAGTTATTCAAAATCTAAAGTTGCTTGTGTTGGTGCTGAATCTTCTCCGTCTTCATTTTTGTCTTCCGACTCTTCCGTTTCTTGCGTCTCCATTTCTGGCGCTGGAAGAGGGTCGAGGATGTTAATCATTTTAACTTTATCAGCGGTTAATCTGTTACCTATTGCTTTTAAACCTTTGATTGAGATAAATTCTTCAATGTTCACTTTTTCAGGGTCTTTCTCTTTTCCTTTTACTTTTCTGTAGACGATTTCAATCATCGGTTTCCAGTCGGTTGAAGCAATCTCTAAATAAGAGTTTTCATGCTCGGTGATGAACGGTACCTGACGATCGGTAACCTCCACCAAGAATCGTTTTACATTGAACTGTTCTTTCTCTCCATCCCAATAAACGGCACTTACCGGCTTTTCAGGATTAAGCTTTTCAATGTGGATCATTTCTTCATTGAAGTGGGTTGATAAGTCAAATCCATGCAATTTGTATGTCCCATCAGAGTTGATTGTAAGTATTTTATCTTCTCCTTTGAATTCACCTAATAACTGACCTCTTTCATCCGTATTCAGTCTTCTTACAGTATCATCATACCAGATTTTTCGAGCTGCTAAAGTACTCACTCCAGCTTCCTTCAGTGTTACCTTTTTTATTGGGTATTTTGAAAGTGTATTTCCCTGAGTGCCACGACCTTTAATAGCTAGTTGGCTAAAGTCATAGTCGAAGTTGAATTTTTTAATTCCTGGTATTGGTTTTAGGATCACGTTTACAACTTCGGCTTCCCCATTTGGATTAGCTGTGAAGTATAACACTTTAGATCCAGGAGTACCTTTGGTAACATGGTATTCTTTATCTCTAGTGATTGAGTTGACTAAGAATCGCTTAACCATTGCTTTTCCTTTCTTCCCGTCTTGGTAAATGCAATTGTATACTGTTCGTTTGTCACCCTTCTTCCAAACCCCTACATGCAGTATGTTTTTTCCAAAGAATGCTTTGCTTTGAACTTTGGAAACCATCATTTTTCCATCTGCCGTGAAAACAATAATATCGTCGATATCCGAACAGTCTGCAACGAATTCATCCTTCTTCATTCCATAACCAGCGAATCCTTCTTCGCGGTTGACATATAACTTTTGGTTAGCTACAACTACTTTAGAAGCTACAATGTTTTCAAAGGTTCTAATCTCTGTTTTACGCTGTTTATCAGCTCCGTACTTCTTTTTTAGGGCCTTGAAATAATCAACAGCATAGTCGATTATATTTTCAAGATTGTATTTAATTTGAGCAATCTCATCTTCGATTCTTTTAATTGCCTCGTCGGCTTTGAATGAATCGAATTTTGAGATTCTCTTAATCTTAATTTCAGTTAATCTAACGATGTCTTCTTCAGTGATTTCACGGTGGAATAGCTTCTTGTAAGGCTCTAAACCTTTGTCAATCGCTTCAATTACCGCCTCCCACGTTTCACACTCTTCAATATCTCGGTAGATTCTCTTTTCGATGAAGATCTTCTCTAAAGAACTAAAGTGCCATTGTTCATTTAATTCTCCTAGTCTTATTTCTAATTCTTTGATTAAGAGGTTTTTCGTGCTTTCTGTGTTTCTTTTTAAGATTTCAGAAACTCCGATGAAATGCGGCTTATCATTGTGAATGATTCCTGAATTAGGAGAGATGCTGCTTTCACAATCGGTGAAGGCATATAAAGCATCAATCATCTTATCTGGAGAAATATTAGGAGCAAGGTGAATTATGATTTCTACGTTCGCAGAAGTGTTGTCCTCAACCTTTTTAATCTTGATTTTTCCTTTCTCGTTGGCCTTAAGAATACTATCGATAAGTGAACCTGTTGTGCATCCGAATGGGATTTCAGTAATCACCAATGTTTTCTTGTCGGCTTTCTCAATTTTTGCTCTACAACGGATTTTCCCGCCACGTAAGCCATCATTGTAGTTGCTAACATCAATCATTCCCGCAGTTGGGAAATCTGGGTAAATAGGCATGTTTCTGCCTCTTAATCGAGCTATTGAGGCATCAATTAATTCGTTGAAGTTATGCGGAAGAATTTTACAAGATAAACCAACAGCAATACCTTCAACCCCTTGAGCCAACAATAATGGGAATTTTACAGGTAGTGTCTCTGGCTCTTTGTTTCTCCCGTCATAAGAGTCCCTCCATTTTGTTGTCTTAGGGTTGAAAACAACCTCTAATCCAAACTTGGTTAAACGAGCTTCAATATAACGGGCAGCAGCTGCACGGTCACCTGTTAAAACGTTACCCCAGTTTCCTTGAGTATCGATTAATAGGTCTTTCTGACCAATGTGAACCATCGCATCGGTAATACTCATATCCCCATGAGGGTGGTATTTCATGGTGTTACCTACAACGTTTGCAACCTTATTATATCTACCGTCTTCCATTTCTCTCATGGAGTGTAGGATACGTCTTTGTACTGGTTTTAAACCGTCATTTAGGTGGGGAACAGCTCTTTCTAGGATTACGTACGAGGCATAATCTAGAAACCATTCTTTGTAAAACCCACTTACAAGGGTAGCGTTATCAATATCCGAGGCTTCATTTTCCCCATCGATATTATCATCACCACCTTCTTGGTTTGGATCTAAATTTTCTTCGTTTAGTTCATCGTTGTTGTTGATGTCTTCACTCATAGTATCGTTGTGTAGGGGCTATGCAGCCTCGTCCTTATTCTCTTTTTCTTTTTCTAACATCTCAGAAAGGTCCTCTTCAACTTTCAAGTTTTCGATGATGAAATCCTGACGATCCTTTGTGTTTTTACCCATGTAGAAGGTTAACATCTCATCAATCTTAGAGTCTTTCCCGATTACAATTGGATCTAGTCTGATTTTATCAGGAGCAATAAATTCTCCAAATTCCTCTGGACTAATCTCTCCAAGTCCTTTAAATCGAGTTATTTCGGGTTTCTTTCCTAAGTCGTTCATTGCTCTTTGACGCTCTTCATCAGTATAGCAATACCTCGTTTCTTTCTTATTTCTAATCCTGAATAAAGGCGTTTGTAGAATGTATAAATGACCTTTTTGAATTACTTCTGGGAAGAATTGGAGGAAGAAAGTGATTAGAAGTAATCTGATATGCATACCATCAACGTCAGCATCAGTAGCAATTACAATCTTTTCGTAACGTAAATCGTCAACAGTTTCCTCAATGTTTAAGGCAGCTTGAAGTAGGTTGAACTCTTCGTTTTCGTATACTACTTTCTTTGTTAGTCCGTAACTGTTTAATGGCTTTCCTCTTAAGCTAAAAACCGCCTGGGTGTTAGCGTTTCTCGATTTTGTGATTGATCCTGAAGCTGAATCTCCCTCGGTGATGAATAACATCGTATTAGGGGAGTCTTCTTTACCATCTTGGGCATGAACTCTACAATCTCTTAGTTTCTTATTGTGTAAAGAGGCCTTCTTGGACCGCTCTCTTGCTAGCTTTCTAATTCCAGAAAGTTCCTTTCTTTCTTTCTCTGCTTGTTGGATCTTTTTTAAGATTTTCTCAGCAGTTTCGGTGTTTTTATGCAGGTAGTTGTCTAATTCCTTTTTCAAGAAATCCCCAACAAAAGCTTTCATAGATTTTCCGCCTGCTTCAACTTCTGTAGATCCTAATTTAGTTTTGGTTTGAGATTCAAAAACAGGCTCCATAACCTTTACAGATACAGCGGCCACAATACTTTGACGAACATCTTGAGCATCAAAGTTCTTTCCGAAAAATTCTCTGATTGTTCTTACAACAGCTTCCCTGAAAGCTCCTTGGTGCGTTCCTCCTTGGGTAGTGTGTTGACCGTTAACGAAAGAGTAGTACTCCTCACCGTATTTCTTAGCATGAGTCATGGCTACCTCTATGTCATGACCTCTTAGATGGATTGTATCGTAAAGCGCATCGGCAGAAAGATTTGCTTCTAATAAATCCTTTAATCCATTATCACTCTTAAACTTCTCTCCATTGAAGTTTATTGTTAATCCTGGGTTTAGGTAAACATAGTTCCAAAGCATGGTTTCAACATGCTCCATACGGTACTTGTATTTTTTGAAAATAGATTCGTCCGCAATGAAACTCATCTTAGTTCCCTTGCGGTTAGTTGAATCCACAATTGGTTGATCATCAACTACATTTCCATTTTCAAAAACTACAGCTTTTTGCTTTCCGTCACGACAAGAAGTTACTTCAAACCAAGTAGATAGGGCATTTACGGCTTTTGTACCAACTCCGTTTAATCCAACCGATTTTTTAAAGGCTCTGGAGTCATATTTCCCTCCAGTGTTGATCTTTGAAACACAATCGATAACCTTCCCTAAAGGAATTCCACGTCCGTAATCACGAACCGTAACTCTTTTGTCGCGAATTTTAACATCGATAACCTTACCGTTACCCATTACAAATTCATCAATTGAGTTATCGAGTATTTCCTTCAAAAGAATGTAGATGCCATCATCGGCTTGCGTTCCATCACCCAGCTTACCGATGTACATTCCGGGTCTTAACCTGATGTGTTCTTTCCAATCGAGGGATCGAATATTATCCTCAGTATATTCTGCCATAAAAAACTGATTTTCGGAGTAAGTAATAAAATTAACCAAAAACCAAGGTAGAATAGGAGGTTAGAGCCCTTTACTTATTAACATTTTGGGTATGAATTATTGATAACTCAGGCTTTTTGAAATATCGAGTGCTCAATTTTTTGCAGTGGAACATCTAATCCGTGAATAGATTCGTTCCTTGAGATGATGAAATATCCACCAGGAAGTAGTCTTTCAACTAGCTTGTTGATAATGATTTGTTGTTCTTCTTTTTTGAAATAAAACAACATGTTTCTGCAGAAGATGATGTCGAATTTTGTTTGAGTTTTTAAGTTGTTGCTTAGGAAGTTAAGTTGGTAGAATGAACACTTTTGTTTAAGTGTGTTTGAGATCTGAAATTGCTCACCTTGCTGATCGAAATATTCTTGTCGGTGATCCTTTTTAATCTTAGAGATCTCATCTAAAGGGTAAATTCCATTCCTTGCTCTCGACAAAGCTTTCTCTGATAAATCCGAACAATAAATCTTGTAGTTTAATCCTTTGTTGTTTTTTTCAAATTCGGCAGCTTCAATTGCAATAGAGTATGGTTCGTGTCCTTCCGAACAAGGTGCGCTCCAAATTCTAATCATCGGGAATTTAGCCTTCATGGCATCTCTAAAAGCTACTCTTCTTAAAAAATCAAAATGTTCAGGTTCTCTAAAGAAATAGGTTGTGTTAGTGGTTATCTTGTTAGCTAGCTGCTGGAGCTCTTTACTGTCTTTTTCAGAAAGTAAATCGATATATTCCTGATAATGAGTCATCCCAAGCTCACTCATCCTTGCATTAATCCTGTTTTTTAGGGTTAATTTCTTTTTGATGGAATAATGAATACCAAACTCTTCGTTAATGATTCGGGCAAATTGTTTGAAGGTAAAGTAGTTCATTGTACTTTTAAGTTATGGATATCATTGCTTTTGGTGGGTCTTTAGGTAGTTTCGATGCTTTTAAAAAAGTGGTAAAATCATTACCAGCTAAATACCCCTTTCCAATTGTTTATGTTTTTCATCAAAAAATCGACTCTAGTAAACACGTGATTCAGTTGCAAAAGGTTACGCAAATTCCTGTTATTCAAATAGAAGATGGGATGGATATAGAATTTGGGAAGATTTATTTGTCTCCTGCTGATCGTCATACTATAGTTCAAAAAGGAAGGAAGTTTGCTGTCTTGGCGACTGAAGCTATTAATTACACTAGGCCATCAATTGACTTATTTTTCAACTCAATTGCGGATGTTTTCGGGAAACATACTCTTGGTATTGTGCTCTCTGGGGGGAATTATGATGGAGCGGAAGGAGTAAAGAAAATTGCGAACAACAAAGGTTTTGTTTGGGTGCAGTCTCCGAATCTTTCTCCAGCCAAAAGAATGCCGAAAGCTGCTATCGAAGCAGTTAAGTCTGCAGTTGTTTTAGCGCCTTACCAAATGACCGAGCGACTTAAAGATTTGAATTACGAGGATTTTATTGTGCGATCGGAAAAGTTAGTTTAACTTTTCCTATCTATTGTCCTACTTTCTCAGGAAGGAGGTTCGCGCTTTATTTTTTGCACACAGATTAAAAGGATTACACAGATTATTTTTAAGTCTCAAATCTGTGTGATCTTTCTAATCTGTGTGCGAATAAAGAAGTAATCATTTAATCGTATAGTAATCATCGGGGGACAAATCAAAAAAAGCTTTGCTTTTGAAAAAAAGATCCGTGAGATTGTTCGCCTGCCGGACTCACTTGTTCGTCGTGCCTCCTCGGTTAGCGGGATCAGTGGGCGTTAAAAAAACATTCGAAACAAAACCCCAAAAAAACAGTTAAAAACCCTATTCAGATTAAGATAATCGCTAAATTTAATTGTGGATTCAAAAAAGGTTGAGCCGTGAGTATGAAAATCGATTTAGAAGCAGAAAAACAAGAAATCTTAAAGAGGTATAGAAAACTATTAAGATTAGCTAAGAAATCAAGAGATGATTTGGATAAGAAACAAATCAGAAAAGCTTTTGATGTTGCTTTAGAGGCGCATAAAGAAATGCGCCGTAAATCAGGTGAGCCTTACATTTACCATCCAATTGCGGTAGCTCAAATTGTAGCAGAAGAAATGGGGTTGGGGACAACTTCGATTGTTTCTGCCTTATTGCACGATACTGTAGAGGATACAGAAATTACTCTTGAGGACGTGGATAACATGTTCGGGAAGAAGGTTTGCAGGATCATTGATGGGTTGACTAAGATTTCAGGCGTGATTGATCATTCTGATCCTAATTATTCTATCCAAGCAGAGAACTTCAGGAAGATGATGTTGTCATTATCCGATGATGTTAGGGTAATCTTAGTAAAGTTGGCTGACAGATTGCACAACATGCGTACAATGCAGTTTATGGCACGTCATAAGCAATTGAAGATTTCTTATGAGACACTGTTTATTTATGCTCCATTAGCGCATCGTTTAGGGTTAAATGCTATTAAAACTGAATTAGAGAATTTGGCTTTTCAATACACGGAGCCAGAGCTATATGAAGAGATAATTGAGAAGTTAAAAGAGAATCAAAGAAGGTTAACAAGGTATATTAACAAGTTTAGTCTTCCAATTATTAATCTTTTAACGGATAGAGGTTTTGATTTTGAGATTGATGGCAGACACAAGTCTCCTTATTCAATCGCAAGAAAGATGAAAACCAAAAATATCCCTTTTGAAGAGGTGTATGACATTTTCGCGATAAGGATTGTTTTAAAGTCTAAGCCAGAGTTTGAAAAAGGAGATTGTTGGAATACTTATTCCATTGTAACAGATATGTATACGCCGCGTCCTGATCGTTTAAGAGACTGGATATCAACCCCTAAAGCAAATGGGTATGAAGCATTACATACCACCGTAATGGGGCCAGAAGGTAAATGGGTTGAAGTACAGATTAGAACCCAAAGGATGCATGAGATCGCAGAGAAAGGGTTAGCTGCACATTGGAAGTATAAAGCCAAAGGAGGTGATGGGGATAATAGAGTTGATGAATGGATAGGAAAGATTAGAAACCTTCTAGATAATCCACAAAATCAAGCTATTGATTTTATCGACGATGTTAAGTTAAACTTAT
>JAYPYW010000077.1:9915-14070 GCA_038154685.1 Flavobacteriales bacterium
ACGATATTCATAGTAAAATAGGTGATACCTGTATTGGTGCTAAAGTTAATCATAAACTAGTTCCATTAAATTACAATATCCAAAGTGGAGAGCAGTTAGAGGTATTAACCTCTAAAAAGCAAAAGCCAAAGTTAGAATGGTTAAAGATTGTTACAACTGCAAAGGCTAAGCATGGGATTAAGAATGGAATAAAGCGAGAAAGAAAGCAAATTGCTGCAGAGGGTAAGATTAAATATGAGAAGATCATAGAAGGTTTACCAGGTAATAATCCGAAGTTATTGGCTGAGTTAGTTCGTCATTTTGATGTGCCTGATACTATTGAGCTGTTCATAAGAATTGCAGAGAAGAGTATCGAAAAAGGAGCAATCAAAAATTACATAGATCAAAGAGAGAAGCACAGGAAGCAAGTTGAAGAAAAGACAAAGGAGCCTAAAAAAGAAGAGGTTACGGCTAAGTCATTTGGAAAATCCGATGTACTAGTTTTAGGAGAAGATAAAGATCAGTTTGATTATAAGATATCTCCTTGTTGTAATCCTATTCCAGGAGATGAGGTATTTGGTTTTGTAACGGTTGGAGATGGAATTAAAATTCACAAAACCAACTGTCCAAATGCAATGCACCTTCAAGCTAACTTTGCCTACCGAACAATTAAAGCTGTTTGGGAAGATAAATCGCAAAACTCATTCCTTACCGGTTTAAGGTTTACTGGGACAGATGATTTTGGACTAGTAAGTAAGGTTACTACTTTGATTTCTGAGGAATCAGAACTGAAGATAAAGTCGATTAAGTTCGATGCCGACCATGGTGTTTTCGAAGGGAAGGTGATGTTGTTTGTTCAGGATACCCAGCAGTTAACTGCATTAAGTAATCGTTTAAAAGAAATTGATGGAATACATAATATCAAGAGGATTCATACCAATTAGGAATTTTAAAAAGTTTATACAAAGAAAAAGGTCGCAAATTGCGACCTTTTCTTTTTAGCTCCCCAGCTAAAAAAAATCTAACCCCTCGATTCAACTTCACTTTTCACGACTAAAAGAAACAAAAGCCCTGACTCCCCAGTCAGGTTTCCGATTAAAATCGGATCCAACCACATTTATCTTTAATAAAATTCAACCCCCTTTATGCAATGTATTGGTATTGATATTCCTCCTTTAAGTGAAACATAACGCTCAGTAGTAGCCCATACTGTAGTTTCTACTTTAAAAATTCCATCTAAGCTTTTAAATAAAATCTTAGCTTTTGCTTTGTAAGCATTTCCCAATTGTTCCGCTCTTTTTAATTTCCGCGAGCGTTGCTTTTTAAGCTGTTCATCCCGTAATACATCAGTTCCGCCAAATGCCAAGTCTGAAATATTTTCTTTTTGAATTAAGTGTGTTGCCAGTCCAGTATTCATGTTTTGTTCGGTAAGTAAGTTGTTGTTATGTTTTAATCTACGGTAAAACTCGTATTCAGTTACGTATTGTTTTGTTATTTTAGATGAAAAGGTGGATTAAAGCGATGAAAAATCTTATTTGAGTGGGTGAATTATTTTTAAGCAGGGAGGAGAGGATTCGAGGAGATAGGTAGGTGCTAAGATATGGAATTGGGTATGTGCTACTTTTTCGTCATGCTTGTAAGGCAAGAAGCCGTTTAAGGTGTCAATTGATCCCTTTTTTCAAAGGGATGACGTAAGTAGTGTGCTTCGGCAATCTGAGAGATCGGAGGGATCTGCGGGCGATTTTAATAAGATTTCATTAAGGATCTAAGTGAAATAAAAAATCCTCACAAATTTGGGGCTTGATGAAACCCTCATATAAAGTATGTATAGAGATGCCAAAGGATTCTGTAATCCCGCCGAACCGAAGTTACGGGCACGCCATAGGCCTTTTTGAGCTTTTCCCTAAATCAAATTGTCCTAAAGTTTCTCAAGCTTTAATTTGTGAGGAATATCTTAAGTGAAAGAACTTTTTTTAAAAACTATCTTATTAAAGTTAGTTATTTGCCAGGCTAAAAACAAGCTTTAGTTTAACTGACTGTGGAACTCTATAAGCTTCCCTACAGGAGCTTTTATAACAATCCCAATTCTTGATCCGAATTCTTTCGAAACCTCTTCTAATTGCTTTTTGAAATGATGGGCAACCGAGCCAACAAAGTTTATTGGTAGCTTTTTATAGTTCTCGTAAGTCAAAATATGTCGGCTCCAGAACTCTCTGAAAGAATTTTTAACCAACTCTTCAATGCATTTTTCTTCAATGTTTTGATTCAAGAAAGGAGTGAAGGCAGCACAAAACGCATTTGGCTTATCCGTACTGTAAACACTACCTAGAAGAGAGTTTTTGTCAACATTAAATTGATCTTCAAATTTCTTGTCCAATTCTTCGTTAAGTTCTCCGTAGTAATAGGCCTTTATTAATTCTCTACCCAAGTCACCTCCTGAGCCTTCGTCGCCTAAAAGGAACCCTAATGAAGGGTTATTGGCAATAATATGAGTGCCGTCATACAAGCATGTATTAGAACCAGTCCCTAATATGCAAGCAATTCCTGGTGCATGACCACATAAAGCGCGAGCTGAGGCCAATAAATCATGACTAACTTCTATTGATGCGTATGGAAAGTAGATTTTTAAAGCGTGCTCAACAGTTTTTATTTTTTCTTCAGTGCTACAACCAGCTCCGTAGAAATGCACTTCTTCTATTTCACTAAAATCTTCTTCCATAAAATCTTTTCGTAATAAATCTACGATTTCACCTGTGGTATGGAAATATGGATTGAATCCTTTTGTTTGAATGGTTTTAATAACAGTTGAACCTTCTGTGAAACTCCAGTCGGTTTTAGTTGCGCCCATGTCAGCAATAACAATCATAAAATTGAATTAGTGAATTGAGTACTGAAAATAGAAAAGTTATTCCTTAAACCCTAACAAATTCGAAGGTTTTACCATTTTGAGAAATGATAACCTTTGTACCATGGCTACCAAATTCAATCGCATAAGATTTGTTAATGTCTAGATTATTGGCTGGTCCAGAAAAATGGAAAACAAAATCAACATGACCATTTCCTTGCGTTCTTTTAACCTCAATTGAATCAGCTGAGACATTTAAAACTTCATACCATGCTCCAGCACCCGTTCCTCCAAGCCATTGAGCTTTCTCTGAAACATTATTTCTAATCTCTGGTGCGGTAATTTTGTTAATTCCAGCTTTAGTTGGATCTGGCGTTTCTTCGCCAGCTTGATAGCGCATTATTTCAGCCATAAACTTAAACTGACTGATTTCTCCTTTGATATTTAGTGGAGTAACTTCGTTGTTAGATTCAAGTTTATAAAGCGTTTTTCCTGTGCTGTAAAAAATATTTCCTAGAGGTGCAGGGGTAAGGTACCAAGGGTATAAGAATTTAAATCCACTACCTTTTTTCGCTGCTGCGATTGTTTGAGCAACGAAACGAGAACAATTAGTTCCTCCAACAACAAATGGTCCGTAAGGAGTATAAGGCTTTACTTGAACCGACTTGATGAAATCAATAGCTTTTTCATGGTTAATTCCAGCTTGAATGCCTGCATAAAGCGTTCCGTCACCATGAGTTTGGGGGTGAGCTCCGATTGCTTTAATGATATCATAAAAATTAAGGATTTTATCACCTTTGATTTCCGCTTTTAAATCGAAAGCCACTTCTGGATCTGTTTCCTTGCTTCTTGCTCTTCCGTTCTTATCAGGCGAGATGTACCTTCCGAAATCAAAGTAGTCTATATCTCCAGTATCACTTTTAACGAGTAACATTGCCGCATGTCCAGCCTTATAATAACCATTACGAAAAAGGTTGAATTTAGCAAGGAGTTTATCATATGGTCCACCGGCCGTTCGCACAGGGGCTTCTGGCCAAGCAAGTGGAATGATAAAGTCGTTGTAGATCATTAATACTGGAAGTTAGTCGTTTCTTGCGATACAAAGTTAATATGGTTCATTGATCTGTGCAATTTTGTAATGTGAACCTGAGTGATACTAACAGTTTTATGGCTTCCAAGAATTTCCATTTTAAGGTTAGTTTCTTTGACGTCATTTCCTCCATAATTGTGAAACTTAAAAATGCTTTCGGGAGTTGTGGGCTCTGTGTTTAACCAGTCTGTAAGCCAGTTTTCTCTTTTAGTTACAGCTTCTTTAGTATATAGTGTAGCAC
>JAYPYW010000078.1:0-12995 GCA_038154685.1 Flavobacteriales bacterium
AGCCACACTAGTCATTAGTAATTTCCTTTTACTGATGATATGGATGGTGAAATACCTAGAAGATATCATTGGAAAAGGGTTAGATTTCAGCATAATTATGGAAATGATCGCTAGAGGTTCATTAAACCAAATTCCTTTTTCACTTCCACTAGCTGTACTTCTTTCCTCTACAATGACCTATGGAAAACTAGGTGAAACAATTGAGTTGACAGCAATGAAATCTCTAGGAGTTTCATTAACAAGAGCAATGCAGCCATTGTTTTTCTTTTGTTTTCTATTATCTGTTGGAGCTTATTATTTTACAAACGATTACCTTCCTTATTCAAATAAAAAACTGGGGGTACTAATTGGAGACATCACTAAAACAAAGCCTGAACTGATGATTCCGGAAGGTGTTTTCTACAGCGACCTTAAAGGCTACACTATTCGAATCGGAAAAAAATACGAGGACAAGACAATTGCTGATGTTTTAATCTTTGATGATTCGCGTGATGGGCAGGGTGGTTTCGTTGCTTCAGACTCTGGTAATCTTGAACTATCTGCCGACGGAAATTTCTTGATTTTGAATTTGATTGACGGGAATACTTACAAAAGAGACAAAGAGAAAATAAAACCAGGAAAGCTAAGAAGACTTCCTTTTGTTAGAAATGAATTTAAGAATAACCGACTGGTTTTTGATTTATCTGGTTTTGGGTTCGAAAAGTCAGATCCTAACAGTAGAGGAAAGGCATTGAAAAACATGTCTAATTCAGACCTATTGGCCAATAGAGACAGCGTTTTTAGCTCTCGATATAAGGAGTCCAACAAAACTTTAGAATACCTAACACATAGTTTTATGTTTAGAGAGGATACTACGTTTGTAACTGATACAGTCTCCGGTTATGATTTTGATGGAATGATTACAAAATTAAATGAAGCAGATTCTTCCAAACAGCGTATAGTATACAAAGTTGCTAAAGAATTCGCAGGAAGAGCTAAAGCACGAATAATGAGTACTGAAAACTCTTTAAAGAATACTAACATTTTCATTAACAGGCATACCGCAGAAATTCACAAAAAATACTCAATGGCCTTAGCCTGTTTAATTATGTTTTTTATTGGAGCGCCATTTGGAGCGATTGTTAGAAAGGGTGGATTAGGATTACCTGTTGTAATTGGCGTATTGCTTTTTCTACTTTATTATGTTGTTACTACTTCAATGTATAAAGTGGTTAAAAAGGGCGATTTCGATCCGATTATCGGGATGTGGCTATCCCCTATTATCCTTACTCCAATTGGAATTTTCCTTACCTACAAGGCTACCACTGATTCCGATTTATTTAGGATAGAAGTTTACAAAAAGTTCTTTGGTCGAATCTTCTCACGGAAATAACTTTGCCTCTCCCCTGTTTTAGCGTTTGTTAAAACCTTATATTTGTTCACCTGCCTAATATTGACCTGAGAACTACAGAATGAGAATTTTACAAATTTGTAATAAACCTCCCTACCCTGCTGTTGATGGCGGAGCCATTGCCATGAACAACACAACGCAAGGACTTATTGCTAACGGGCACGAAGTAAATGTGCTTGCTATTACAACGCCTAAGCATCCTGTCTCCAAAAAATCTTTACCAAAAGATTATGTTAGTAAAACTAATTTCAAAAGTGTTTTTATAGATACTAATATTAGGCTAAAGGATGCCTTTATCAACTTATTCTCCTCAAAATCTTACAATGTTGAACGATTTATAAGTGTAAACTTCACTATTGAACTTCAAAAAATTCTCCAAGAGAATAAATTTGACATTGTTATCATAGAAAGTCTATTTGTTACTCCTTATATAAGTACCATTAAGTCATTAAGCGATGCCAAAATCGTTTTAAGAGCGCACAATGTTGAACATAAAATTTGGGAAAGAATTAGCTCCAACACTAAAAACCCTCTAAAAAAAGGATATTTATCCCTTTTAGCTAAAAGGTTAAAAAATTACGAGGTAGAAACATTTGAGGGGCTTGACGGGATTGCAACAATGACTAAAGTTGACGAAAACCACTTTAAGAACCTTGGATTCGATAAAGAGATAAAAGCTATACCAACTGGTTATATGATTAACTCAGAAGGAGAGCTTAAAAAAGGAGTTGAAGAAAATTCGATCTTTCACATTGCTTCGATGGATTGGCTTCCAAACGTTGAAGGAGTGAATTGGTTTTTAGATAAAGTTTGGCAAAAAATCCATCATAAACATCCGGAAGCATCTCTTTACCTTGCAGGTAGAGAAATGCCTCAAGAATTCTTTAATCTTGGATTGAAAAACGTAAACACAGTAGGACCTGTTGAAAGCGCTAAGGAGTTTTACCTTTCTAAGAAAATCATGATCGTCCCTGTTCTTTCTGGATCCGGGATGAGGATAAAAATCATTGAGGGAATGGCACTTGGAAAAGTAATAATATCTACTTCAATTGGTGCCGAAGGAATCCATTGTGAATCTGGTAAAAACATAATTATTGCTGATACTCCTGAAGAATTCGTTGATGCGATTTGCAAATGTTTATCGGATCCAGAATACTGTGAAATGATTGGTAAACAAGCTAAACAACTTATCACCGATGAATACAGTAACGATTTAATTAGCAAGAAGATGATTTCTTTCTTTGAAGAACTTAAAGACTCGTGAATTCAAGAAAGAAAATATTATTTTTCACATCCAGAATACCTTATCCGTTAGAAAAAGGAGATAAACTAAGGGCTTATTATCAAATAAAGTACCTAAGTAAAAAGTGCGACATTGTTCTTTGTTGTATTTCACAAGATGAAATATCGGATAAAGCTAGAGAAGAACTCTCTAAGTACACTACAAACATACACGTTTACAAAACCTCCAAAGCGAGCATATTCTTAAATATGTTAGTGGCAGGATTCATGAAATTCCCTTTTCAGGTTGGTTATTTTTTTAACACTGGTGCTCATTTCTTTTTTAACAATGTGATTAAACAAGAAAAACCTGATCACATTTTTGTGCAGTTAATTAGAATGGCTGAATATGCATCCAAAGTAAAAGGAGTAAGTAAATCTCTGGATTACATGGATACTTTTTCCAAAGGAATGGAAAGAAGAAAGGAAAAGTCAAAAGGAATAAGAAAACTTATTTTCAGTTTAGAACATAAAAGACTAAAGAAATACGAAGCTAAATCCTACCAGAAGTTTAATAATACTTACATAATATCCGAACAAGACAAAAATTCATTCGAGTTCCCAGAAGCCAATGGAATAAAGGTTTCTCCAAACGGAATTGATCATGCTTTTTTTAGCTCAAATAATTCCACCGAAAAGGAATACGATCTTCTTTTCACTGGAAATATGAGTTATCCTCCAAATGTTAACGCTGTTATATATATTGCTAAGAACATATTACCAATTATTCAGAAAGAAAAACCAGAAGTTAAACTACTTATTGCAGGAGCAAATCCTAATTCAGCAGTAAAAAGTTTAGCTAGCGAAAATATAATGGTTAGCGGTTGGATGGACGATATAAGGGACGCCTATAACTCCTCGAAAGTTTTCCTAGCTCCTCTTCAAATAGGAACTGGATTGCAAAACAAATTATTGGAAGCAATGAGTATGAAATTACCATGTGTTACTTCTCAGCTCGCAAATAACGCTTTAAATGCGGATCCGGATAATGAAATATTAATTGGAGAAACTCCAGAAGATTATGCGAAATTGGTTTTAGGCTTACTTAACTCAAACGAAAGCCGAGAGCGGCTAGCTAAAAATGGAAAAGAATTTGTAGTTAAAACTTTCGATTGGGAAACTATTTCCGAAAACCTTTATAATGATTTCTTTGAAGCCTCAACTAAATCGTAATTGGTTGAAGCTTATACCCTTTTTTCATAATCCAAGAATTAAGCAATCTAACTTCCTCTTTTTTTAAGATCTTAATTGCCTTTCTATATTCTTTCTTGAGTAATTCTATATCAAAACTTACACGCTCCAAAATATACTTAGTGTACTCTAAAAACGATTCTTTCATTGCCTCTTATACTTTTTGCTAATTTGGTTAACTTAAAACAGAACCTGAAATTCTTAAGATTTTTTAAGAAACCGTTCTTATAATTTAGGAAATATAAACCACTTAAACAATTCTAATTCTGTGAATTGTGTTAATTAACCTATGAAATGATTCGTTAATTTTTTTAAAAAGATTAAGAAAGCTTTTCCTTAAACTCATTATACCCAAACTCTCTTAAAAGCTTAAAACCATTACCTTCTGACCAAAGTCCAAGACAAGGATGTTTTACACCATTAAAGAAATTAGTTTTTACTGTTGTATAATGCCCCATATCCTTAAATGTGATAATGTCACCCTCTTTTAAATTTGAAGGAAGTTTAAACCCTTTTACAAAATCTCCACTCATACAAGTATTGCCTCCTAATGTGAACTCAAGACCATCTTTCGTTTCTTCAACTAAGTTTGGCTTATAGGGCATTTCTAAACAATCGGGCATATGGGCAGCAAAACTCACGTTTAAAATCGCAATTCTTTCATCACCATTTTTTACTACATCCTCTACTCTGCTAATAAGGTAACCGGCATTAAGTCCAATTGCTTCGCCTGGCTCAATAAAAACCTCAACATCGTACTCCTCAACAACTCTTGATAAAAGCTCTTTTAACAAATCAACATTATAACCGGGCTTGGTAACATGATGCCCCCCTCCAAAGTTCACCCAGTTTACCTGCTTTAAATAATCTCCGAAATTAATTTCAATATGACGAAGCGTTTCTTCAAAATCCTCAGCGCTCGATTCACAAAGCGTGTGAAAATGCAAACCATTAATTTCTCCAGGAAGTTGGCATGGAAGCGCAGATTTTACAATTCCAAATCTACTACCTGGCATACACGGATTATACTTAGCGAAAGGGACATTTGAGAATTCAGGATTAATCCTCAAAGCATAGTTCGCACCTTTATTTAAAGACCCTTTAAACTTTTTGAACTGAGATAACGAATTAAAGGATAAATGAGAACTATTCTGATTTACCTCATTAAATTCCTCCTCTGTATACACAACAAAACAAGCATGCGCCTTTTGAGCTAACTTTTCATTAATAAGTTTTACTTCATGAAAAGAACTTGCAGTTCCTCCAGCAAGAAATTCTTTCATCACAGGAAAAACCTCCCAAGTAGCAAAACCTTTTAGCGCACACAATACATTAACACCTTCAATATCATTAACCTCTTTTAAAACCCGCATATTTTTTAGGAAAAGAGACTCATCCAAAACAAAACAAGGATTTGGGATCTGATGTTTATTATTAATTAAACCGCTCATAAGTATTGTAAAGGTTCTCTATATCAAAAATAAACCAATTAAATACATTTACCTTGACTGTGTTGGCTTTTTCAAACATCTTTGTTTCAACAAATATTAATACAATGAGTTTCTTCGATTTTAGCATAAATAAACCAAATGGTGATAAACTAGAGCTAAACGATTACAAAGGAAAAGCAATCCTTGTTGTTAACACTGCTACAAAATGTGGTTTATCTCCGCAATTCGTTGGTTTAGAAGAACTTCATCAAAAATATAAAGACAAGGGTTTAGTTGTGCTTGGATTCCCTTGCGCTCAATTTTTAAACCAAGAGCCTGAATCAAACGAGACATTAGAGCAAGCTTGTCAACTAAACTTTGGTGTCACCTTTCAATTAACAGAGAAGATTGATGTTAATGGCTCAAAAGAACATCCAATTTACACTTTCCTTAAAAAGGAACAAGGTGGATTTCTTGGAAGTAGAATCAAGTGGAATTTTACAAAATTCTTAATCGACACAAAAGGTAATGTTATTGAGCGTTACGCTCCTACTACCCTTCCTGAAAGAATTGAGGAGGATATTATAAAAATACTGGGGTAAAAGATTAGACTCTTCTGCTCGGGTTGGAGATGTGGAGATGAAAAAAATAAAAAAGCGAGCAGTTGAACTGTTCGCTTTTTTGTTTTTTGTCACCGTCATTTTGACGGCAAGTTGAGTAACTTACTTCTTAATAAACTTAGCGATTCCATTTCCGTTAACACCAGTCATTTTAACAACGTAAACACCTTCAGCTAAACCTGAAATATCAACTCCTAAAGATCCTATTCCATTTGTTTGGTATAACTCACCAACAGTTTGTCCGTTGATATTTAAAATTTCAATTGTTTCAGCAGTTTCAATTCCCTCTAAAACTATTTTATTATTTGCTGGATTAGGGAAAACAGAAACATGGTCTAATGCATTCACCTCTCCTGTATAAACACCAACACAAGGCATAAAATTGGAACCTCCATCTGTTATAGAATTTGTTGGGTTAGCTGAAAAATCAATTCCAGATACAATAATCTGCTCTCCGTAAATATCAGTTATTCTAAACGACTTGCTAATCTCATTGATCGATCCATCGTTAACCCAACCATTATCTGGACCTCTTGACATCGATACCCAAGAACCACCCTGTTGAACCTCAACGTTAGCAATTCTATTAATATGGTTTCCAATAATAACTTTTGCATACCATTGGTTGGAACCTTGAACAATTACATGTAAGTTATCAACCCAAGGACAAGAAACTTCCTCCCAACTAACATTTTGAAGTCCGATTCCTAAATCTCCTACTATTGCTTCGAAAGCCTGCGGACTTAAATCGATATCATTAACACTGTGAGTACAAGTTGGACATTCATCCGCTACCTGAACAATTTCTGTCCCTGCATCACCAGTCATTTGCACACACATCCCACAATACTTGGCATCATTGTCCTCTTGCAATTTCCCAGAGTGTAATGCCCCATAAAAAGTTCCCTTTATATCAGTTACCGCATCAAAGCTACAAGTAACAATGCTACTGGAACCATCTTCCAATAAAGTGTAATAGGTTGCATACCCATCGGTATACAATGTTTGATCGCAATCTCCTTGCGCGTAACTTCCGCCAATCATAGAAAGGGTGGCGAAAACAGTGAGTAAAGTTTTCTTCATAATTGATAAGTTTTTTCAGCAAATTACTGATTAACAATCAATTAAATCAGAACCCTAATTAATTTATAACATTTCAAAAACACAAAAAGGCCATACATAATATGACCTTTTAAAATATATTTTATAGGAATTATTTTTTAGGAGTACCTGCTCCTTCTCCGTTAATTACGGCAATTGAAGACTTTTCAATTCTAATTTTAGCAGCAGACTCAACAGAAATAACAACTGTATCTTCAGCTATTTCAAAAATCTTACCGTGAATACCTCCAGCAGTAATAACCTCGTCTCCTTTTTTAACTTCTTCTCTTTTTTGAGCTAACTCTTTTTCCTTCTTTTTCTGTGGTCTGATCATAAAGAAATACATAACACCAAAAACTAATAATAGCATTAATGGCATTCCTAAACCTCCTCCACCTTGAGCTTGTAATAAAATTGTATTCATTTTTTAAAATTTAAATCCTTGTTATTCTGCTTTTGGCGTTCCTTTAACCCAAAGCTTTTCTTTTTTAATTTTTGCATTAGATTCAACCCTAACAGCTACTCTAAATTCTTTTCCAACAGTTTTACCAGAAGTATTAATTGTTGCTGTTATTGCACCCTTGTCACCTGGCATAATTGGTTGCTCAGGATAATTCACATTAGTACATCCACAAGAACCTTTCACATTAGTTAAAATCAAAGGCTCATCTCCTGCATTAACAAAGTAAAATGTATGGTTTAACTCTTCCCCTTGAACCATTGGAGGAAATTCATGTTCTTTCTCGTTAAATACGATAACTGCTCCGCCAGTTTCCTTACTAAAATTCTCTAGTGCAGAATAATTGTTTTTTACAGTACTTGCGTTAATCTCAGAAGGATCAACCGCTCCTCCTCCACAAGCAAGCACAACAACTGAAACTAATAGAAATGATAATTTTCTCATAATTAATTCATTAACCCTCTACCTGTTTTTTTTATTTCTCCCTTCTCCTTAAGATCCGGAACAATCTTATCTAAGATTCCATTAATAAACATCCTACTTTTAGGGGTACTATATGTTTTTGATAATTCGATGTATTCGTTTAAGGTAACCTTAATTGGAACCGATGGAATTTTAACCAACTCACAAACCGCCATTTTCATTAAGGTAAAATCTACGATCGCAATTCTATCCGCTTCCCAGTTTTTAGCCTTATCCATAATAATCTCTTGATATTCATCATTATGAACAAGGGTTTGACGGTATAAAGTTGTAACAAACTCCATATCATCCTCTTTATCTTTAAATAAAGCGGGAATCCTATAATTATCTTCGAATTTAGTTGCAAAGCCTTTGAAATACTTTACAACATAACCACAAACGAAGTAATGATCATCTAGCCAGAAAATACTTCTATCCTCGAATAAATCCTGAAGAATCTCATTATCGGCAATAAACTCTCTGTAGATTTTTAAAACGAAACTTTTTTGTGCTTCAATATCATTATCAGAAGAAGTCATGAATCTACGGTATGTATTAGACCCTTCAATTTCCTTGAACAACTTTTGTATTACATCATCATGGTTCACCCATGAAACCTTGTACTCCTCAACCTTCTTTTGAAGTGATTCACTATTAACCAACGCTTTTAAAAGCTGATTCTCAACAAATCTTAAATTGGGGTTTAAATCCTCCTCAGAAGGGAGTCTTTTATTCTTACGCTCTTCAATTCTTTTAGTAGCAAATCGGTGCAACTCCGTAAAAACTGAAACATGTAAAATGAAAAGTTCGTGAATTCGATTAATACTAGTAATTAATTCCTTTTCACCAACACCTAAATCGTTTTTAGCACCTCTCAAATAAGAGTAAACGGCTTGAAAAACTTTAATCCTTAAATGTCTTCTATTAAGCATAAGAACGAATGATTATAATGCAAATGTAAGTCTTTTATATCGTTAGATAATGAAAGCCTCAAAGATTTAATAATTATTTTACTTTATCATTAACAGGTAAAGGCTCATCGATTATTTCATTCCATGGTAAACCATAACCACCAACTTGATCCATGAATGGATCCGGATTGAATTCCTCTACGTTCCAAACACCAGGTTTAAACCAAACCCTAGTAGCCATTAACTTAGCCCCTAACATTGCGGGAACCCCAGTTGTATAAGCTACCCCTTGTCCCTTTACATCATTATAGGCATCTTGATGCTTGCAATTGTTGTAAACATAATAGGTTCTTTGTTTACCATCTTTAACTCCAGTAATCTGACAACCAATAGATGTTTCTCCTGTGTAATTCTCCCCTAACTCAGAAGGCTCTGGTAAAACAGCTTTTAAAAACTGAAGCGGCTGAATCATCTTACCTTCATAATTAATTGGCTCAATACTTGTCATTCCCACATTTTGAAGCACCCTTAAATGAGTTAAGTACTCCTGACCAAAAGTCATCCAAAATCTAGCTCTTTTTATTGTTGGAAAATTCTTCACTAAACTTTCAAGCTCCTCATGGTACATTAAGTAACTCTCTCTTTCTCCAATATTCGGATAAGAAATAGATCGATGAATTTCCATTGGATCTGTTTCAACCCATTTCCCTTCTTCCCAATACTTCCCTTTTTGAGTAATCTCTCTAATATTCACCTCTGGATTAAAATTGGTAGCAAAGGCCTTACCATGATCACCTCCGTTACAATCAACTATATCTAAATAATGAATCTCATCAAAATAATGCTTTGCCGCATAAGCGGTATAAACCTGCGTCATACCTGGATCAAAACCACAACCTAACAAAGCCATTATACCTGCGTCTTCAAACCTTTTTTTATAAGCCCATTGCCATGAATACTCAAACTTTGCTTCGTCTTTTGGCTCATAATTAGCAGTATCTAAATAATGTGTTTTAGTTGCTAAACACGCATCCATTATCGGAAGATCCTGATAAGGCAATGCTAAGTTAACCACTAGTTCAGCACCAGTTGAATTAATCAAAGCCATCATTTCCTCAACATTGTCTGCATCTACTTGAGCGGTTTTTATTTTAGCCTCAGAAATTTCAGCAGCTATCGCATCACACTTAGACTTTGTTCTTGATGCAAGTGTTATATTTTCAAACACTTCAGTTAATCTGGCAATTTTTTTAGTGGCAACATTACTTACTCCACCTGCCCCGATAATTAAAACGTTTTTCATTTTCATATTTTTTGCAAAAATAATACGATAATCAATTCAATGCCTTATAATTGTTCTCACTATGAAAGTTTTTTTCTTTTTAACAGCCTTTCTTTTTATCAGTGAAATAAAGGCCAATCAAAACGATTCAATTAAGGTAATGTTTTACAATGTTGAAAACCTTTTTGACACTACAGATGACACCACCAAAAACGATAATGAATTCCTTCCGGAAGGAAAGAAAAATTGGACAAATAAAAAATGGGATGAGAAAACAACTAAAATAGCAAAGGTTATTGCTGCTGTTAACTTCCCAGATGTTATTGGATTAGCTGAAGTAGAAAACAAATTAGTCCTTGAAAGGCTTACCAATCATTTCATTTTAAAATCTCAGAATTATAAAATCATTCATTTCAATTCCCCTGATGCAAGAGGAATTGATTGCGCATTACTTTATAAAAAAGAAAAATTTGATTTGCTTTCTCTTAAGCCTATTCCTGTTAAAACAAGCCCTAGAGCCACAAGAGACATACTTGCAGTTACATTATCTTATGCTAACGACACAATCAACTTTCTTGTAAACCACTGGCCTAGTAGGTTTGGAGGAAGAAGAAGATCTGAGAACAAAAGAATTTTCGCAGGTCAAATGCTAAACTGGGCGATGGATTCCATAAGAAGATCACAACCCTTTAACCAAATAATTGCCATGGGAGATTTTAATGATGAACCTAAAGACTCTAGTTTAAAAGTTTTATCTAGCTATAAAAACATTTGCTCATCCTTACCTGGAACCATTAAATACCGCGGAAAATGGCAAAACTTCGACCAATTCATTACAACGAAAGGAATGGAATACAAAGTTGAAGTTTTTAAATCTAATTTTTTGTTAGAAGAAGACGAAACTTATGGCGGAGTCAAGCCGAATAGAACTTATTTCGGACCAATGTTTCATGGAGGTTTTTCGGACCACCTCCCTGTTTTACTTACTTTTTCCTTACCATAAAAAGACCGTCCCTTACTGGAAGTAAAACATTTTCTACTCTTTGGTCCTCCTCTAAAACCTTAGCCAATTCAACTAATGTAACTGTTTCTTTATCTTTTGGATTAACCTCCTGGGTAACTTTACCGCTCCATAAAACATTATCGAAAATGATAAATGCTCCTGGCTCTAACTCTTCAATAACTAGGTTGTAATAATTGATATAATTCTCTTTATCAGCATCAATAAAAACCAAATCCCAACTCTTATTTAAGCTTGGAATAATCTCCATCGCATCACCAACATACATTTTGATTTGATTACCCAGGCCTGCTTTTTCGAAAAAAGACAGCGCAAAGTCTTCCAACTCTTCGTTGATATCTATGGTATGTAATTCACCTCCTGATCTTAAACCTCTTGCTAAACAGATAGCACTGTAACCAGTATAAGTTCCTATTTCTAGAATATTTTCTGGAGCAATCATATTAGAGAAAAAAGTGAGCAATTGCCCTTGTAAGTGTCCAGACAACATTCTTGGTCTCAAAATCTTTTGATGAGTCTCTCTGTGTAACTGATACAAAACCTCATCTTCTTTTTGAGTATACTTCTCACAATAATCATTAATATCTTTTGGTAAAAAATCCATCCTATTTTGGTTGATATGAAATTTTAAATAATTGATCAGGGTGCATTACTTCATTAGCAACATCCAATAATTTGCTGGCAGAAACTTTCTCAAACTCTTCCAAAACCAATTCTAAAGAATCTACTTTATCATAAAGCAACTGACTTCTACCATGTGCAAGCATAACTCCTAAGTTGTTTTCCATACTTATAGCTAACTGACCTTTAACTTGCTTTTTCGCCTGACTTAACTGAAGCGACCCAAGAGGCTTTTCACAAAGCTTCAATAACTCTTTCCTAACTAGTTTCTCAGCCCTTTTATCATATTTAGGATCCGTTCCGAAGTAAACATTAAAAGCCCCACAATCAGAATAAATCACACAATTACTTTCTAACATGTAAGTAATCCCATGTTTCTCTCTAATATTCAAATTGAGTCGGCTATTCATCGCCGGGCCACCAAGTAAGTTATTAAGTAAAAGAAGAGCTGTTTTATTTTTATCTTTTGCTGAATATGCCCTACCCCCTATAATTGTATGTGTTTGGTTAACATCTTTAGCTAAAATCAAATCAGAAACTTCATTCTTTCTAGGAGCTTTTCGATCGTTTTTTTGAACCTCTCCCTTTTTGTGCTCAAAGAATTTATTTAACTGGCTAACCAGTTTCTTCATGGAGTAGTTCCCAACTGAACTAATCACCATTTTCTCAGGAACATAATGCTTCTTTACAAACTTCAGGACATCGGCTCGCTTTATAGACTTAACCTCGTCGATCGTCCCTAGAATATCATTCCCAAGTGAATGCCCTTTAAAAAGTAACTGGTCGAATTCATCAAATATTAAATCCGACGGAGAGTCCTTGTAACTATTTATTTCATCAATAACCACCTCCTTCTCCTTTTTCAATTCTTGAGAAGGGAAATTAGAATTGAAAATTACGTCAGACAAAAGCTCTAGTGATCGGCTAAGATATTCATCAGGAAAAGAGGCATAAACACAGGTTTCTTCTTTTGTTGTGTAGGCATTCAACTCACCGCCCACAGAATCCAATCTTGAAAGAATGTGATAAGCCTTTCTCTTTGACGTTCCTTTAAAAATAACATGCTCTAGATAATGAGCTATTCCTTCTTGTCCTTTTTCTTCATCACGAGAGCCAACGTTTATGAAAACTCCAACATGACCAACTTTCGAAAAAGTATTTACAGAGTGAATAACTCTTATTCCATTATCTAATTCCGCCTCTTCTATCATCTCTTTTATTTTCA
>JAYPYW010000078.1:13005-14025 GCA_038154685.1 Flavobacteriales bacterium
CAATTGGCTCAATATCACCTATTTCATTCTCTACAAACTCAGTATCTACATGATGTAACAAATACTGCAAATCCTCTTTAGCCATAGGAATCATTTCTCCAGGCATATATTCGAAAACTTCATATTTATTAGACTTTATGGCCTCAAAAAAGTCAGCCATAAAAGCTTCTCGTGCTTTAACCGGGATCCATGATGGGTCAAACTCCTCAGCGGAAAGATCACCTATATTTGATTTTGACTCAATACTTGAAATCAATTCACCTTTGATTCCTATACTTTCAGAACAAGCGAAAAGGGTAAGCAATAACGATAAAGACAAAACTCTTTTTATCATAGCAATCATTTTAAACAAATCTAACACATTTTAAGAACCTCCCATTTTTAATCACCATAATAAACCAAAACTTTTTCAGCTTGAAAGCAGTAAAAGACCAAGATGCCGAAAATGCAGACTTCGATATTATTAAAACAAGTAAAACTAGTTAATGAGAGTTTGAAACTCACAATCATTAGTTCGGTTGTTCTTGGATCTGTTTTAGGTCTGCAAATATTCAAAGAGTTCTCCACATCTTTTTCTTTTATCTGGTTAAGCTTTTTGCTGGTTGGAATTGGGTTCAGAATTTTTCTTTTGTTAAGGAACAAATCCAACCCTCCTAATCTACAAAACATCCAAACCTGGCTTAATTTAAACTATATAAACACAGCAATATCAGCTTTAGCTTATAGTATTGCTGCTGGATCCACCTATTGGATGAAAGACCAGGTGGCCGTAACGATCATTTACATTGTTTCTGCAGGGGTTTCGGGGGGAGCAGTAACGGCTTACGGACCCGTAAAAAACTTATCCCTCGTTTTTATCCTTCCGGTAATCGTACCCCTTACCGTAGTTAATTTATTTTTTGGAGATTTAAACCATATTATTCTTGCAGTAACCACAACTTTATTCTGTTACATCATCTACTCCACTTCCAATAATCTTTATAAAACGTTTTTGAATACGCTTGAGCAAAACAACGTTAT
>JAYPYW010000079.1:0-12464 GCA_038154685.1 Flavobacteriales bacterium
TCATTACTTATTGATTAAAAGCTTTCTCCTTCTTTCATTTTTTCAGCTGTTTCTGCCATTTTCATAGCATCAAACATTTCCTGAACATCACCATTCATATAGTTTGCAAGGTTATAAATGGTTTTATTAATTCTATGATCTGTAACTCTTCCTTGCGGGTAATTGTAAGTTCTGATTTTTGCTGATCTATCTCCAGAACCAACTAATGCTTTTCTTGTTGCGGAAATCTCCGAATTCTGCTCATCTAATAAAGCTTGATACAATCTTGAACGAAGCACTTGTAATGCTTTATCGTAGTTTTGGTGCTGAGATCTACCGTCCTGACATTCAACAACAGTTCCCGTAGGCTCATGCGTTAAACGGACAGCTGATTCAGTTTTGTTTACGTGCTGCCCCCCAGCTCCGGATGCCCTAAAAGTATCTTTTCGAACATCTTTCATATTCAATTCAAAATCCACCTCTTCAGCTTCAGGCATTACAGCTATTGTAATAGCAGAGGTATGCACTCTTCCTTGAGATTCTGTTTCAGGAACCCTTTGAACTCGGTGA
Source organism: Flavobacteriales bacterium (assembly GCA_038154685.1). Classification (GTDB taxonomy): domain Bacteria; phylum Bacteroidota; class Bacteroidia; order Flavobacteriales_C. The sequence goes on from JAYPYW010000079.1 coordinate 550, forward strand.
ACTCCAGATTCGTATTTCATTACACCGTATGCACTCTCTCCTGAAACCTCTAAAGAAATTTCTTTGTATCCTTTTACTGTACCTTCTGTTGAATTAACCACTTCACACTTAAACCCAAGCGTTTTAAAATACATAGTGTACAAACGGAACATGTCTTCAACAAATATACACGCTTCGTCTCCTCCAGTACCAGCTCTTAATTCAACTATACAGTTTTTATCATCAGCGGGATCTTTAGGAATTAGGAGGATTTTGATTTCCTCATCCATTTCATCCCTGCGAGTTATTAGCTCATCAATCTCCATTTTGGCCATCTCCTTCATCTCTGGATCATCTTCCATCGATAAAATTTCTTTTGATGACTCAATATTTTCGAGCACTAACTTGTACTCCTTGTAAACCTTTACAATTGGCTCAAGTTCCTTATATTGCTTACTTAATTCAGCATATTTTTTCTGATCAGAAACTACGTCAGGTAAAGTCAGTTTCTCCCCAACCTCTTCAAATCTTACATTTATAGCGGCTAACTTATCTAACATCTTTCTTAATATTCAAATATTCCGTATTCAGACTTTAAAGTCAATTTATTTTCAACAGCGTCTTCCACTCTTCCTACTACCTGAGCATCAACTCCAAAAGATTTAGAAATATCAATTATTCCTTGTGCATATTGCTCCGGAACATAAACCTCCATTCTGTGCCCCATGTTGAATACTTTGTACATCTCCTTCCAGTCTGTACCAGATTCTTCATGAATCATTTTGAATAATGGTGGGATCTCAAAGAAATTATCTTTGATTACATGAACACCATCTACAAAGTGCATAACCTTAGTTTGAGCACCACCACTACAGTGAACCATTCCATTAATCACACCTCTGTACTCATCTAATGTTTTCTTAATAATCGGAGCATATGTTCTTGTTGGACTTAAAACTAGCTTCCCTGCAGTTACTCCAGTTCCTGGAACTTCTTCTGTTAGTTTTTTACTTCCAGAATAAACCAAATCACCAGGAACTCCAGGATCATAACTTTCCGGGTATTTTTCAGCCAAGTATTTGCCAAAAACATCATGACGGGCAGAGGTCAAACCATTACTCCCCATTCCACCGTTATATTCAGATTCGTATGAAGCTTGTCCATGACTAGCCATTCCTACGATTACGTCACCACCTTGGATTTTATGATTAGAAATAACATCGGATTTTTTCATTCTACCAGTAACTGTAGAATCAACAATTAGGGTTCTTACCAAGTCACCAACATCAGCAGTTTCACCACCTGTAGAGTGAATACCAATCCCGTTATCTCTTAAGTTTTGAAGAACTTCTTCCGTTCCATTAATTAAGGCAGCTATAACTTCCCCTGGAACTAAGTTTTTATTTCTACCAATCGTACTCGATAAAAGTATATTGTCAGTAGCTCCAACACATAACAAATCATCGGTATTCATGATGATAGCGTCTTGTGCAATTCCCTTCCAAACAGACATATCACCTGTTTCTTTCCAGTACATATATGCTAAAGAACTTTTCGTCCCTGCGCCATCCGCATGCATAATTGTACAATAGTCATCATCCCCTCCTAGGATATCCGGAACAATCTTACAAAAAGCCTTTGGAAAAAGCCCTTTATCGATGTTCTTAATTGCGTTGTGTACATCCTCTTTGGATGCCGAAACTCCTCTTGCGTCGTATCTTGATTCTGTTGCCATTTTAAAACATAAAAAGCATCCTGACATAATGGTCAGGATGCTTAATTATTTATCGAATATTATCTACTTACCTTCTCCGCCTTCAGCAGTTTGCCCAGGCTTATAATCAGTACGTAATACTTTAAATTCAGTACGTCTGTTCATTTGGTGAGCACACTCTTGCAACCCTTCCGTTTTTAATGAAGTAATTGTTGGCTCGTCCAATTTCATACCTTCCTTAAATGTAGCTTTTTGCTCATCGAAAGAAGCTGACACTTTTTTACCTCTTTTAGTAGTTGTAGAGTAATCTTTTGCAGTTGGCTGTTTATTCTCCTCTGCATTTCCAAAGAATGATTTAGCAATGTATGATGAATCTAATTCTTTTGGTTGATCTTCCCCGTATCCTTTAGCTACCATTCTTTCTTTAGGAATACCTTTTGAAATTAAGTAGTTAACAGCAGACTGAGCACGCTTTTGAGCTAACTTTCTGTTATACTCAGCAGATCCCCTGTAATCCGTATGAGAACCTAACTCAATAACTAAAGTTGGGTTATCTTTTAATGTTTCTACTAAACCGTTCAATTTAATTTTAGATTCAGCCATTAAATCCCATTTGTTGAATACATAAACAATGTTAGGTAATTCGATACCTCCAATTGGAATTGGTTCCAACTCTAAATCTTGAACAAAAGTTTTAGACTCTTCTACACCGATAGTTGAGATTAACGCTTTTTCAGAGGCGAAGTATTTTTTAACCTCTACACCAAACTGGTTAGGGTGAGTCATATCATTATCAGCCTGAATTTGGTAAGTTGTATTTGGCATTAACTTGAACTTGTAAGCTCCAGTTTCATCAGTAATAGCCTCTACAGAAGAACCGTCAGAACCAGTCATTGTAACTTTAGAGTTAGGTAAAATAACTTTAGTAAACTTATCCTTTACAACTCCTTCTACGAATAACTCTAACTTAGGTAAGTTGAATGACCAAACATCCATTCTTCCTCTACCTCCTGCTCTGTTAGAAGTTAAGTAACCTCTTTCAGCTTCGTTTTCGAAGATAATAGCAATATCATCAGAAGAAGAGTTGATTGGAACTTTCATGTTTACAACAGGCCCCCATCCGTCTTCTAACTTCTCAACTTTGAAGATATCAAAACCTCCAATCCCAACGTGTCCGTTAGAAGAGAAGTATAAAGTACCGTCAGCATGAACAAATGGATATAACTCATCACCTGGAGTATTTACTTCAGGACCTAGGTTTCTGATGTTTTTCCACTCTTTCTTCTTTTTATCAAAATCAGCAACCCAGATGTCTTTTCCACCCATACCTCCTTTCATGTTTGAAACGAAGTATAAAGTTTGATCTTTGTTTGTTAACGCAGGGTGAGCCACAATAAGTGAGTCATTCCCGATAGGTAACATTACAGCTTCTGCATATGCAGCACCTCTTTTACTTGCTTTGTATAATTGACAGCTTTTTTCCTTTTTCTCTTTACCATCAAAATTCTGACATCTTGTAAAGTAGATAGTATTCATTTTGGCGTTCATAGTTGGACCACCTTCCGCAAACTTAGTGTTAACACCTAGTTTTGGATCACCTTGAATTGGTGCTGGAGCAGTCCATTTACCGTCCTTTTGTAATTTTGAAGTGTAAATATCAGGGTAAGCCTGACCATTTACATCGTTTTCTCCTTTACCAACAGCACCAGAACGGTATGATTGGTAAACAATCTCTTTATATCTTTTGTTAGCATATGCTGGAATAGCATCATCATACTTAGAGTTTAACTGACGAACATTATCTACCTTGTATCTTGTTGGCTTGTCAGTCCACTTGATAGCTAATTCACAAGACTTAGCTCCTTTTTTACCCTTTTCATCATCAGGACGAATATCAGAGTAATTTTTATAGCTATTCATAGCGTCTTCGTACTTCTCCATTGATTTGTACGCATCTGCCATTTTCAATAAAACCTCAGGATGATCAGTAAGGAATGATTTCCCTTTCTTTTCAACTTTTTTAAACCAAGTAACAGCGTTTTTGTACTCTTTTGCTCCCGCGTATGAACGAGCCATGTTGTACATTATTCTAACCTTTAACTCAGCGTCTTTTTCTTTCTTAAGTGCTAATTTGTAGTTTTCGATCGCTGCATTCCAGTACCCCTTTTGAAATGCTGCATCTCCTTTTTTCGTCAACTTGTGTTGAGCCATTACCCCTAGTGATAAAGTAACAACCATCAATACAGTTAGTAGTTTGTTCAATCTCATACTTTAAGTGTTTTAACCAAGTGTACTATACCTAATAAGCCTTAAAAGTAATAATAATTTTCGAAGTTCTACTATAAGACGACCAGTTTCCGCGCAGCTTGGATCAAACGGCTTAATCTTACAACAAAACATCCCAAATTACCCTTAAACAAATTAATTATTCTTGGCAGGTAAATTATTTAATTAACGTCTTAGTAATGACTGTAATTCCAAAAGGATACAGTTTTCTCGAGGAGCCTGGGGCGAGTAATACAAAATTAATTATCTCGCAAATAGAAGCTCACGATATTTTGGTAATGGCCACAATTTGTCATCAACAATTTGTTCCAACTTATCTGCCTCATACCTGATCTCTTCAAAAAATGGCGTGATTTTCTCGTGGTAAGAAATGGCTTTTTTCTTAAGATCATCCATGTCGTTTACTCCTTTTCTCTCTTTCACCAACTCCCCAACCTTTTGATGAATTTTATCTACTCTTTCAGAGATTTCTTCGATTGTTTCCAGCTGAGAATTCAAAATAGGATTTTCTAAAACGGATTTTAAAACAGCAACATTATTTAGCAATTGGGTTTGATATCCAAGCGCTGTTGGGATAATGTGATTTTTAGCCAGATCACCTAGAATTCGGGCTTCAATTTGAATTATTTTTTGGTAATTCTCAACGTTAATATTGTACCTAGCCTCAAGTTCAGGAGCTGTCATTACACCCATTTCTTTAAACAACTTGATACTTGTTTCTCCAATATTCTCTTCAAAAGCATAAATGGATTTAGGAACGTTACTTAACCCTCTTTTTCTAGCTTCCTTTTCCCATTCTTTGCTATATCCATCTCCATCGAATCGGATTTTTTTAGACTCAATGATGAATTTCCTTAATATTTCAAAAATCGCCTCATCCTTTTTTAATCCTTTGTCAATTTTAAGGTCAACTTCAGCCTTAAACTCCTTTAAAACTTTCGCCATCATCGTGTTAATGGCAGTCATTACCGCAGAGCAATTCAACGTAGACCCAACCGAACGAATCTCAAATTTATCACCAGTAAATGCGAATGGCGAAGTCCTATTTCTATCGGTATTATCGATTAATAGTTGTGGGATCCTTCCTACGTCTAACTTAATTTCCGTTTTCTCTTCAGGAGTCATTTTCCCTCCCTTAATCTTCTTTTCAATCTCGTCCAATTTGGCCGTAAGTTCAGCCCCTATAAATACGGACATAATTCCAGGAGGAGCTTCTCCTGAACCTAATCTTAAGTCATTTCCTCTTGATGCAGTTGATGACCTTAGAATGTCGCCATAATCATGCACCGATTTAATGGCACAAACTAAAAAGGTTAGGAAACGAAGGTTCTGTTTAGGATTTTTCCCAGGTTTTAAAAGGTTATCTCCCAAGCTGCTTTTTAAACTCCAATTATTATGTTTTCCTGAACCGTTTACGCCTTGATAAGGTTTTTCATGAAATAAAACTCGGAAATTATGTTTCCGTGCAATCTTTTTCATGAGTTCAATCAATAATTGATTATGATCAACTGCTAAATTACACTCCTCAAAAGCAGGAGCAACCTCGAACTGCATTGGAGCAACTTCGTTGTGTCTAGTTTTAACGGGAATCCCTAGCTTAAGAGCTTCCGAATCAACCTCACTTAAAAAATGCATGGTTCGAGAATTTATCGAACCAAAATAATTATCGTTTAACTGCTGATTTTTAGCTGATCCAAAACCAAATAGTGTCCTTCCTGTTAGCTGTAAATCTGGTCTGGCAGAATACAGAGCAGCGTCAACTAAAAAGAACTCTTGCTCCCAACCTAAAGTTGCTTGAACATGTTCGGCTTCTTTATCAAATAACTGCACAACTTCAGTAGCTGTTTTATCCAAAGCTGACAAGGCCTTTAATAAAGGTGATTTATAATCTAAAGACTCGCCTGTATAACTAACAAAAACAGTAGGTATACAAAGGGTTTTTCCAAAAATAAATGCTGGAGAAGAAGGATCCCATGCAGTATACCCCCTCGCCTCAAATGTGTTCCTTAGCCCTCCACTTGGAAAAGATGAAGCATCAGGTTCTTGTTGAACTAAATTTTTCCCTTCAAACTCTTCTATTGCTGTACCATCTTCCCTTGGCTGAAAAAAAGCGTCGTGCTTTTCAGCTGTCGAACCTGTTAAAGGCTGGAACCAGTGTGTATAATGTGTTGCACCTCGGGACAGCGCCCATAACTTCATTGCGTTAGCAACATCATTAGCCACCCTTATATTAATTTTATCTCCGAATGCAATTGCGCTTTCTAAAATCTTTAAAGAATCAGATGATAAATAATTTTTCATCTTTTCTATCCCAAAAACATTTACACCGTATAAATCCGCGTAACTTGAATCATTTTCGAAATTACCATCTAAAGGATTTCGATTCATTAAAACTTCAAGCGCTTTAAACCTAAGAGAAGACATAAAATTTGATTTTGGATTAAAGTTAAAATAATACCCTATCCAAAAAACCAAGAAACAAGAAAAGTAATCAACAAGATATAAACGGAATTAACCAACCAATAAATAGATATACAGACCGTAGGTTAAAATTAGAAGAGCACCTTTCCATCGGTGAATTTCACCTCCTATTACCATAATTGGGAATAAGGCGAAAGCAATTCCTAGCATCCACCAAGCATCAAAACTTAAAACATCTTTTTTCAGAGGCATTTCTGCAACCCCTCCAGTTAATCCAACAACGCAAAGGATGTTAAAGATATTTGATCCTATAAGATTTCCGATAGCTATATCAGTCTGTTTCCTGTAAGCTGCAATAGCACTCGCAGCTAACTCTGGGACGCTTGTACCAAACGCTAAAATTGTTACTCCAATAATGAATGGGGAAACACCTGCAGCCGTGGCTATGTTTGTAGCTGCATCTAACAACCAATTGGACCCCAACACCAATCCAATACAACCTCCAGCTAAAAACAAAATACTTTTCCAAGTTGGTGTTCCTTTGTTCTCCTCAATTTCTTCATCAACTTCTTCAGGTTCTCCATTTTTAGAAGACTTCCTCGATTTCCATATTAAGAAAAAAGTAAATGCAATAATCATTGAGAACAAAATGATTCCCTCCCAATGGTTTACAAGATATTCATCGCCGTCAAAAGCCGACATAAACAAAACAAAAAGTAATGTTGAAATCATCATCACTGGCCAATCTTGTCGCAGTGATTCTCTTTGAACTTTTATAGGATAAATAAGTGCGGTTACTCCTAAAACCAGCGCCAAATTGGCAATATTTGATCCAATTACATTCCCTATACTCATTAAGCTTTCGGGCGGACCTTCTAAAGCCGCTCCCATACTCACTAATAATTCGGGTGCAGAAGTTCCAAAGGATACTACCGTCATTCCGATAACCAAAGTAGAAACCTGAGCTTTTAAAGCAAGACCCACAGCCCCTTTAACCAAGAAATCTCCTCCAATTATTAAAGTAACAAAACCGAGAACTAACCAAAAATAATCCATACTATAAATGTTTGGTCACATCCAAATCATCTTTGATTTTTTTAATATCATCTATAGTAGAGCTTTTTACTCCCTTAGTTACTTCATTTTGAATTTCGCTTGTTGCGTTTTTTATCTCGCGAATCCCTTTACCTAAACTCCTAGCAATAGTAGGCAATTCTTTAGACCCAAACAGTAAGAGAATAGCTAACACAATTACAAAAATAGATCCTGCGCTTAAACCTAAGAATAGTAAATTCATTAAACTTCAGATTATAAGTACAAAGTTAATGATTAAATAATAACAAGCGTTTCTTTTATGTCCATAATGCATTTACTATTGCCTACTGCCGTTGAAATAGACTTTTTAATTTCATCATCCAAGACACATAAGATGTAGTTCTCCTGCCCCCTTAAGAAATCCGACAAACCTTCGTGTAATTTATTTACAGATGGTATCCTAAAGTTCACCGTAGAGGCAAAACCTAGCTCGTCCACCCATTTAAACAGATTATCATAAGTAAGTTTAAGCTTTACCAAATCCTCCTTGTTAGATTTCTTTTTGAAATGAACAAAATCAACCATTACTCCTAATTGATCTGTATACCATTTCAATTTGGCAAGCTTCTCTTTAGTAACATACTCAGGCTCGAAGGGAACAATTAATTTGTGAAACAATTCCATCTCCTTATTCATTGGAATTAACATTAAGGGAGATCCCAAATCATAATCTAAAAGCTTTTTAAGTACTTCTTTATGTTTTTCGGATTTATTGTAACCTAAAATAGAAAGGCTTTCATCTAAAGATAATTCCGAAAAAATCTTTTTAAAAGACTCATCCTCTGGATAATAATTAAGGGAATAGTCCAAATTCAAGAGATCTCCTTTAACCTTTACATTGTCTATGATATCCTGAATCTGATTTCGATTTATTTCTTGAGCTTTGCTTTGGAAGCTATCTCCCATGGATGAGTAAAAATCTCTCTGCTCATTGGTTTCAAGCATGCAGATATGCATAGAAGCATTAAACCATTCAGCTAACTCCAACCCTATCCTATATGTAGAGTTATACATTGCTTGGTCTAATTCAAAAACATTAACCTGCCTAATCCTTCCAGCCTCCATATATCGAATGTACGCGGAAGTTCGATTTCGAATTTTAAACTTCGTTAAACGGAAAATCTTGAGGTATAAATCACGACAATAATCGACAAATGGTTTTTTAGATTTCTAAGTTTTCAACCTCTACAAGGGATTGCCTTGCTTGCCTAAGAAGCTTCTTAATTGCAATCTCAACCTCTTCCGACTTATCTTCATTAAAGACATTTAATTCAATAAATTCAGCCAGATCAACGGCGAGTGAAATACCTAATAAAGCAGCAGGTGATCTAAACTTATGGACAGCAGATTTCATTTCATTTAAGTCACCTTCCTTAAGAGCCTTAGAAATTCTATTTAAAGTTATTGGTGTTTCTTGCTTGTAAATGTTTATCATATCCCTAACAAATCCCATATCTCCATTCCCCATATCCTTCAGCGTTTCCAAAGAAATTAATGGCTTTGTTAAATTGATTAAACTTCCTTCATTGGAAATGTTTTTATTGATTTTTGGCGTTAATTGCTTTAGCCCTTTTACCAAATTATTGATCTTCAATTTTAAATCCTGAGCCTTAAATGGTTTCGATATATGATCATTCATTCCTAAATCAAAACACTTTTCAATATCACTACTAAAAGCATTGGCCGTCATTGCAATTATAGGAACTTGAGCATATTCTTCTGAAGAAGACCTAATTTTCTCGGTTGCTGTATACCCATCCATAACAGGCATGGAAAGGTCCATTAAAATTAAATCAAATGGATCGTCTTTAATTTTCTCCAAGCATTCTTGTCCATTTTGAGCTACTTCAAAATCAACATTCCATTGATTTAAAAAATGAGAAGCTAACTCACGGTTCATTTGGTTATCCTCAACTAGTAACAATTTAGTCCCTCCTATATCCAAATCCTCAATATTTAATTCAGATTTATCCTCCTCTTTACTTTCATCAACCTGACCGAAATCAACAGTGAAATTAAAAGTACTTCCTACTCCTAATTCACTTTCTAACCAAATTTTCCCTTTTTGTAACTCGACAAGATTTTTACAGATTGCCAGTCCTAGCCCAGTCCCTCCATAATTTCTTGTTGTATCAGAGGCTGCTTGAGTAAAAGAGTCAAATATTTTAGCTTGTTTAGATTTTTGAATTCCTATCCCTGTATCTTCAACCTGAAACTTAAGTCTAACTCCTTCCTGTAGCTCCTCTTCCAATTCAACTCTAATCTCTACAAATCCTTTTTTTGTGAATTTAATAGCATTATTTACAAGGTTAATTAATATCTGGGTAAGCCTAACAGGATCTCCTTCAACTAAGGATGGAATCTTTTCATCAATCTTTAAAAACAGCCTTAAATTCTTCTTTGAAGCTAAAGGCTCTAGCTGGTCAACAGCATCCTTTAAACACTTTTTAATATCAAACTTTACGCTTTCTATTTCTAACTGCCCTGCATCAATCTTAGAATAATCAAGGATATCATTTACAATCACAAGAAGGTTATTACTTGCTTGTTTTATTTTATGTACATTTCTTTTTACCGAATCATTAATTTCTTGGTCCATCAAAATATCGGTAAAACCAAGAATTGCATTCATTGGAGTTCGGATTTCATGACTCATATTAGCCAAGAAGTCTTGTTTAATTCTCGCCATATTTTCGGCAACTAATCGGGCATTAATAAGTTCCGATTCTACTTCTTTTTGCTTGGTAACATCCATTAAAGTGCCATGTAATTTAGTCACCTTACCATTCTCAACGTATGGTACACCTCTTCCAGAAACATATATCAACTCCCCTGTATCATCCTTTAAGTGACGAACAGTTACTTCATATGACAATTTTTTATGCAAGGCATTATTTATCGCCTCAATTAACAGGTCTCTATCCTCTTCAATAACTGAGTTAATATAATCATCATGAGTCCAAGCACCTTTATTTTTATCCCGACCAAAAATTTTAAACGTTTGTTCGGACCAGATTAAAATATCATTAATAAAATCAAACTCCCATGAACCTAACCCGGCTATTTTTTGAGTTTCAACAAGCTGTAACTCATTTTCCTTCAACCTTTCTAATAAGGCCTCTGTTTCAGCTTGTTTTTTGGAAACTCTTATGGCATTCCTAAGTGCTAAACCAATCCCTTCAGGAGTAATTAAATTTTTAGTCAAAAAATCGAATGCCCCTGCTTCCATTGCTTCATTAGCAATCTCTTCGGAGCCAACACCAGTCATTACCAAAATAGGAATCTTAAGACCTTTCTGGTCTTTTAAATACTTAAGAACCTCAACTCCATTATTATGCGGAAGATGATAATCTGTAATTATTAAATCCCATTCTTGAGATAACTTACCATCAACTTCTTTAAGGGATGAGATAAACTCAGGATTTACATTAAGGAAACTTTTTGAAAGAGCTCTTTTAATTGTTCTTTGATCAATTAAATCATCCTCAATAACCAGTAATTTTATTGAATCCAAGGCTACAGGAAGTTAAAAGTATTGAAGAACTCTTGTTTTGCAGATCTACTAATAGGGATATTCTTATCTGGCATCAAAATCATATTATCTTCGATTACCTTTATTTTATCTTTTCTAATAATAAAGGATCTATGGACCCTGAAGAAGTCATTTTCTGGCAAACTCGCCTGCATGGATTTCATTGTTGCAAGAACAGTGTATCTTCCATCAACTGTGTTTATCTGAACATAATCTGCTAAAGCTTCAATAAAGAGAATATCTTTAAATTCAACTCTAATAATTTTAGTTCCATCCTTAACAAAAGCAAAATCCAAATCTTTGGAAATTTTCATACTTTCCTTTACATCCTTAATTTTTTTAATTGCTGAGGATAATCTATCCTTTGACAAAGGTTTTACGATGTAATCAGAAACATTGTAATCATACGATTCAGCAGCGTAATTTTTATTTGAGCTAATTAAAACAAAGTGTTCTACATCTTTAACAGATTTTATAAAGTCTAATCCATTAAGCTCAGGCATTTCCACATCCAGAATTATTAAATCAACCTTATTAGCATCAACAAACTCTTTAGCCTCAACTGGATTTTGAAACTTACCAACAACTTCAATATCACTATAGGCTTTTAACAACTCTCCAAGAGCCATTAGATCCATTGCTTCATCGTCTATAATTACACATTTCATAAAAAAATTCCTTAGGCGTGTAAATACTTGAAAAACCACCTAATTGTTTCAACTTTTTTTTAATTATCATTTAATCGCCCTATTTATTTGCAAGAAGAAAAAAAGTAATTATCTTTGCCGTCCCATTTTCAATGGAAGTTCTTTTACAAACATTGAATACACCGCTCGGGGTGTAGCGTAGCCCGGTCATCGCGCCTGCTTTGGGAGCAGGAGGTCGCAG
>JAYPYW010000080.1:0-6900 GCA_038154685.1 Flavobacteriales bacterium
CATCTGGTAACCAGGCAAATGCATCATAAGCACCTGCATCAAATTCAACAGGATCAGCATCGGCACAAATGGTTACATCTGGCCCTAAATCGGGTAGAGGAAGGGAATCAACTGTTACATACATGGTGTCGTAACAGGTTTCTGTATCGTAGGTTCCTTCTAATTTTAACTTATAAGTTCCTGTTTTGATAGCAATGTTAGTTGCGTCAAAAATAGTATCTGATCCAGTAATGTTTAAAGTTGCTTCTGTTCCTCCTCCTGGAAGAACTTCCTCAATACTCCAGGTTCTTGTTCCTGTCGCTTCAACAATCATTGTATCTAAACGAAGATCGTTTCCAGCACAAAACTTAGGAGAAACATCTTGTAATTCAGCCTTACAAGCAGGACACTTAATTACGTCGATCCAAATTGTATCATCTACATCACAAAACGTGAAAATAATTTCATGTCTTCCAACTCCAGCAACTGCAGGATCGAAAATTCCTAATTTATCATCTGTGATACCAGTACCCGAATATAAATGTCTTTGTTGACCAAGTGGTTTTCCGTTAACAGTATCTTCTGCACTTAAGCCGTTGCAAATCCATTCTGTGTATAAATCTACAGCAGCAGAAGTATCACAAAATGGTCCAACTTCTTCAATATTTGGTTCCTCAGCAGGAGGGATGTATTGTGTAGGTAATCCTTGTCCTGTTGAGTTGTGTACTTTAGTAAAACTTCCACTTCCAGACCATCTCCACAGTCCATCTTTTCCATTAAAATAGTAGTTTCCATCAGGGCCAACTTCACAAGCATGGTGTAGAGGTAGTCCGAAAGTAGAAGTCTCCTTTCTGTAGCCTCCACCACCAACAGCAACAGAGTGAACACCACCGGCGTTACCCCCTGTAACAATTACTCTGGATCCATCTTTCGAGAACATTACATCATATGGCCCGATAACAACATTGGTGGGAGCAATTGGATTTGCATTGCTGAATTTTCCTGTTGCTCTATCAAAATCATAAGTTACAATTTGTCTATCAGCATTTGGCCAACCATTGGGGAAAGCTGTAGCGAACTTAGTCCCGTCTGGAGAGAAAGCCACACCTCCACGACCACCGTCACCAGTTTGCGCGAAACTTACATTTGAAGTTACAGGTGGATCAACAAATCCATCACAAGTTAATAACCAAGAGTATAAAGTAGAAGAGCTGTATTCTAAAACCGAAACCCAAATATCAACTTCGTTTTCGTGGAAAGTAGCAGCAATACCTTCAGCAGCGTTAACTCCTAACGATGTTGCTGGCGTAGTTTCTACTCCGTTTTCATCAAAAATATTGTAACTAACTGGAGGGTTAGCGCCTCCAATTACATCACCTACAGTGATTAAGTAAAATTTCTTTGGTGTTAAAGGGTGACGTACGGCCATAATCCCTTGAGCCGATGAACCTACAATGTTTCCTCCTCCTTCATTTCCTTCTTTTAATCCAGTAGAAGTTCTTGTGCTCGTTTTATCCCATGCCCATCTACCGTTTGAGAAAACAACTAATTCTCCAAGGTCGTTACTAGCTGTAGTAACTCCTTCATAAACCGGAGTTCCTTTGTCGATAGCAGCAGTACCGGTGGTAGTCATTGTGAACCCAGCTTGGAAATCAATCATCCATCCAGTAACATTTGATGCACCAGAGAAAGATCCAATAAACCAGTTATTGTGACCAGGCCACTCCCAAGGGTTTCGTGAAGTTGTAACACATGAATTTAGCTCGAGTTGAGCAAACGTTGGAAGAGAAAACGCAATAGCTAAAATAGCCATTACTAGCTTTGATAGTTTCATAAATAAAACGGTTAAGTTCCTATATAATGACCGTCGAGTTTTTCTTTAAGGAATCTCCCAATTTCCCTAACTCAGTTAAGAGTATTAAATCGAACAATCGGAAGCTAAAACAATCATGCCATCATATAGTTACAATAATAACCCATAAGTAACATGAAATCAAGTTGTTTGTAAAATTAGGTAATGTAGAATTGTGTTTTCAATGTATTGATTTTAAGGTTTTTAATATTTATAACTCAAATTTTGGAAATGTGATTTATATTCTGAAAATAATTATGATTAGATCTGTTTTTGAGGGTTTGATGTGTTTTTTTGTAACATTTCATTCGGTGATGTGTTTCATCCATTATGAAATATAAGTTACTAGCTATAATTTGCTCAATTTATTTAGGAGGTTTTTCTCAAACAGATTCAGTCCTTTTTTTAGGTAATAGTTATACCTATACCAACGATGTTCCAGGGACTTTTAAAAACCTTGCTGCTTCAGCGGGAAAATCGGTGTTTACAGATAATTATACACCGGGAGGAAAACAATTAAGTCAGCATTATTCTGATGCTACAACTGCCTCAAAAATCAACTCAAAACAATGGGATTACGTAGTTTTACAGGAGCAAAGTCAGATGCCAGCAATTAACCCGAGTACAACAATTTATTACGCTCAAAGAATCACTTTAGATTTAATAAAAACTAATAATAAATGCACTGAAACTGTGATTTATATGACTTGGGCAAGAGAGGCTGGGAATTCATGGTTATCAGATGTAGGTTGGACACATGAAGAAATGGCAACTTACTATGAAGATTTTTATGAAGATATTTGGGAGTATGTCCCAGGAAGAGTTTCACCAGTTGGAAAGGCTTTTCATGAGGCGACTAGACAAGGTTATAACGTTTACTCCGGAGATGGCTCTCATCAAAATTCAACAGGGACATATTTAGCAGCATGTGTTTTTTATGCAACTATTTATAAGGCGTCGCCAATTGGTTTGAGTTACACAACTCAAGATGCTCCAACAACAGCAGCTTTGCAACAAATTGCGCACGATGTGGTAATTAGTGATTTATATGAACACAACATTGACAAGGTGAGAATGTCTCTTTCTGCTACATCTATAAATCAAGGAGATCAAATAAACTTTTTAGAAAGAGTGTGGATGGATCCATGGCCAACAAATTTCGACTGGAGTTTTGAGGGTGCTGAAACAACTACTTCTGAGGACGAAAATCCTTCTGGAATAACCTATAATTCTGTTGGGAATTTCGATGTTACTTTGTCTATTACCGATGAATGTGGTTATTCTGAATCGAGAACACTTTCGGATACAGTTGAAGTGTTACCATCTGTAAGTGTAGATAATATAGATCGTTCATCTATATTAATTCAAAGCATTTCAGGAGAAGGCGTTTTCCAACTGAATGATAATTTACACTCTGCTGAAATTTCAATTTACGATTTACTTGGAAGATCAATTGATTTCTATAAGGATGGAGTGAATGTAAGTATTAATTCATCAGCAAAAACTGGAACTTTCATAGTAAGAACTTCAGTTAATGGTAACAATTTATCAGAAAAGGTGTACTTAACTGGTAAATGATCAAAAAAGAAATCCAGTCTAGAATTGAAGTTGATGAGTTAGTCCGTAGTTTTTACAATGTAGTAAGAGAGGATGCTTTACTTGGCCCCGTTTTTAATTTGATGATTAGAAACGATGAGATTTGGGAACACCACTTTGGAAAGTTAATCGATTTTTGGGAAGTTAATCTGCTTAAACAAGGGAATTACGAAGGTGCAATGATTGAGCTTCATATCTGGGTGGATATGCAAACAGGATACAAACTAGGGCAGGAGCACCTAGATAAATGGTTAAGTATTTGGCACCAAAATCTCAACGATCGTTTTTTCGGAACTGCTGCAGAGTTAGCTCATAAAAGAGCTGATGCTATGGGGAAAAGGATCCTTGAAAGAATTACAAAAGCTAAATGGAGGTAGTGTTTGCTCTCACAGATCACACTTATTTACACAGATGATGTATTCTTGTTAGATGTCTATTTTTTTGTCGATTTGAAATCGACAAGTAACAACTAGCGATTTTTAATCGCCCCATTTATTTCTATTCTTCCAAGTTGTCAACTACACCAGTTAATGCTTTAATTAACTTTTGTGCATTCTTCTTGTTCATCGGACAATGCTTTTCACCAACCCAAATCTTAAATGTTCCTTTTTTAGGTGAGTTGTTTCCTCCAGATTTAATGGTGTATTTTCCTCTCGACCATTCGAAACTTGATTCTTCTCCAGATTTAGTAATTGCTCCTTTTAAATCTTCAATTAATAGGTTTAATTCTTTCTGACTCGCAATAGTAAAGGATCCAGAATCCACCATTGTAACAAACCTTACGTTTTTAAAAGAATAGAAAACTTTGGTTTTTCCTTTAGATTGGATCAACGAAACGCTTTGAGTTGCATCCCCAGTTCCGTTCCAAATCACTTTCCCGTTTCCTGCGAACGATTCAGTTACTGATAATCCTAAAAATACGATTGCTAATAATAAGTTCTTGATCTTCATGGTTGTGTGGTTTGATCTTAAGCTAATTATAACAAAGCTCAATTGAAACCCTTATCAGAGAAGTAAACTTGTTTTTAAAACCCTTTATTGATGTTTAAGTAGTTGTAATAGTGAGGTTTGCGGATTCGTTGGAGATGGTTTTAAGTTTTGTTTTTCCGTTTAAAAAACGGTAGTTGTTTGTCGCCGATAACATATCGGCTGCTTTATTTCCCTTTTTGAGAGGGGATCAAGGGGTATGTAGATCTGACGATTCTGATTACCATCAATAGCCCTCATCCATTTTTAAAGCCCTGTGGGCGAAAAGAAACAATAGCATCGTCCGTGAAAGTCCTTTAAGTCTGTGGGCGACAAAAAAAAACCAACAACCGTTGGGCTCAAAAATATCATTAAGAAGGAAACCTAATTAAAAGTTATCCAATTTAGCTTTAACCTTATCCAAAGCCTTCTTCGCGTCACCAACCTCTTCCTTTTTGTTCGCTTGATCTTTTTTATTCGCCTCAATATCTTGCTCTAATTTCCCTTTGTCTTCTTTGTTTTTAACCAAGTCGTTTTCCAACTTAATCTTATCCTCACCGTTTTTCTTTAGGTCATTCTTTAATTTCTCTCCTTCCTTTTCTGATTTCTCTTGAGCCTTCTCGGCTTTTTTAAGTTCTTTCTCGGCCTCTTTTATCTGGTCGTTGATATCGTTTTTATAAGCTGTGATACCAAAATCTTGCAGAATTTTCTTAGCCTCAGTATAACCTTTACCTCCGCTAGATACCCATTTGTCACCTAGATCAATCGCCCAAAAAACAACAACTCCTTTACCCGATTTATCAACCTTAGAAATAATACTTACTGGATCAGAAGATAAAGAAGGGACCTTAGCCGCTTTGATAGTAAATTCATTACCAGAAGTCTCTACTTTCCCGTATTGCTTTAAATGCTTTTTCCAATATTCTTTAACCTGTTTTTTTTCAAGTTTAAGAACAATCTCCAAACCTGGTCGTGAAATTTTATCAATTTCAATTTCCGAACTCGTAGCAACAACACCTTGAGCAAATGAAACAACACTTATTAATAAAGCTGTCAATAAGGAAAATAATTTTTTCATAATATTTTTTGCGTTGAATTACATTTGTGTTAAACCTCTAAATTATTGAAATTTTATGGATATAATCTGAAAAGAGAGTTCCTCTATGTTCTTAATTGATATGATGCCAAAAAGACCCTACAAGAGTTGAGTCTTTATTTTGTGATCGAGCTAGGATTATTGCAAGATCTTCTGTGCTCCGAAAGTCGAATAGAAAAGCTTAGTTCTTTCAGAGCTCAAAGATTTTTTTGTTTCTAATTCTTATAAAAACATTGTGAACTTTTTAAAGAATATTTTTTTGGTTTTACTAAAGCTACTAAACTACATGAGGTTATCTAGCTGAAAACAGTTAGAATCAACCTTAAAACAGTCTAATTTCTACTGAGTGTTCGTTTAAGCATGATTCTTACAACTTTTCTACAGATTTTATTACGTTATTTGTTTCCATGGAAAAGTTTCTTGCTGAATTCGGATTAGAAATAAAGCACTTTGTTGTGATTAGTTCATTAATTGTTGGGGGGCTAATTGCAACTAGAATTATCCGTTGGTTAATGGATAAGTCCTTTGTTACTGCATCTGATAAATTAAATGTTGATGCCACGCGATACAAGTTTTTTAAGAACGCAGTTTCATTTGTGATATGGATTGTAATAATAGGTGTTATCGTTTCATTGGTTCCTAAATTAAAGTCACTTGCCATTACATTATTTGCTGGAGCAGGTATATTAGTGGCGATTGTTGGTTTTGCTGCTCAACAAGCTTTTTCCAATATTGTTTCGGGAGTGTTTATTGTAATATTTAAGCCATTCAGAGTTGGAGATTTAATAAGGGTTGGAACGCAATCCTATGGAGTTGTTGAAGATATAACTTTACGACACACTGTAATCAACAATTTCGAGAATAAGCGTATCATCATTCCTAATTCTTCAATAAGTGCTGAAACGATTGTAAACGATAGTATAAGTGATTCAAAAGTGTGTAGATGGATTGAAGTTGGTATAAGTTATGATAGTTCTGTTCCAATTGCAGAAACAATAATGAAAGAGGTCGCAATAGCTCATCCAAACTGTATTGACGTTAGGACTGATGCTCAAAAAAAGGAAGGTATTCCTCAAGTAGAAGTGCGTTTAACCAGTTTTGATGATTCATCAGTTACTTTGAGAGCTTACGTTTGGACAAATGATCCGTTTAATGCTCTCAGGATGCATAGCGAGATTAACAAAGAAATTAAGAGAAGGTTTGACGAAGAAGGTGTTGAAATTCCATTTCCATATCGTACAGTTGTTTACAAGAACGATTTACCTAAACCCGCCAATAAATAAATTATGGAGAACGCATTTTTGAAGGTGAATAACTTAATTCATCAAAATGACCTTACGGTAGAAAAGGTTTTGAATTCATTGAATAACATTGAGATTCAGGGACTTTCAGAAATGGAAAAGTCAAACTT
>JAYPYW010000080.1:6910-12297 GCA_038154685.1 Flavobacteriales bacterium
ATAAACAATTCTCTCAAAATGAATTAAAAATTATTGATACGTTTAAATCTCTTTTTTAAATTACAGAGGGGGTACTACTTAAAAACCAACCAAATGCAATTAGGGTTTTTAGGATGAAACAAATAGAGTTCTTTTTAAAAGATGGAGAGCTTGATGATATTGAAACCGAAAAATTGGTGAGTTTACAAAGTGCCTTTGATTTAAGTTATGACGAGTTTAGAAGGCTACTTAAAGCCCCATTAAGTGAACTTGTTGAAAATGGACTTGACAAAGATTTAGTTGGCAAAAATTACTTTTTACTATGAATAAAATTAAAGTTGGGCTTCCTCCGGAGTCTATCGTTTATACAGGAAATAGAAAGTCTGAAAAATACGATTTAAGCGTTCTTAGTTATTCTAAAGAAACTCTCATAGAATCTAAAGAGTTACCAAATGAAAATGAAGATGATTTATCTCAATGGATTTCTTTGCAAGGGTTGAATAACGTTGATGTAATTAAAAAATTAGGAGACATTTATTACATAAACCCACTTGTCCAAGAGGATATAGTAAATACTTACCATAAACCTAAAATTGAGGTGAGTGATGACTATGTTTTTATAATACTTGAGTATGTACTAGGGAGCTACCCACAACTAAATAAAAGCAACATTTCCTTCTATTTAGATAAGAATCATTTGATCAGTTTCTGGGATGATGAAAAAGTACTTTTCGAAAAAGTAAAAACTAGATTCAAAGCAAAAGATTCATTGGTTAGGAACAGGAGTGTAGACTTCCTTTTATCAAGACTTATTGATAGGGTAGTGGATGAATATTATGTTTCGTTAGAACACTTTAATGATTTATTAGAAGCAATGGAGGACGAAGTAATTTCAGATGCCTCTAGTTTCGACCATAAACGTATTCACACTATAAAAAAAGAAGTAAGGAAATTAAGGAGGTCCGCAATTGGAGGGAAAGGAGTTCTTTATACTTTGATTTCAGATTCAAATGGATTGATTGAAGAAGATAACTTGAAATATTTAAGAGATACATATGAACATGCAAGTCAAATTGTAGAGAGTTGTGATATTCAAATAGAGCAATTAAACTCAATTAAAAACACCTACGATTCCGAGTTAAATACTTCTTTGAACCAAACAATGAAGGTTTTAACCTTGATATCGTCAATATTTATCCCAACAACTTTTATCGCCGGAGTATTAGGAATGAACTTCGAATTTATCCCTGGAATGAAAAACGAAAATGGCTTTTACTTTACCCTAGGGATAATGGGGGTAATCACAGTTTTACTTTTGATTTATTTTAAAAAGAGAAAATGGTTTTGATTTTTTTAGGCAATTATCTTTAAAATGCAAAACCTACTCCAAACCTTCCATTTAAAAATTGTAAGAAATCTATCGTAGGGGTGATTCTAATACCGTATGTCTTATATAGGTAATCGTTGGCTGCCTCCAAATCATAAAGGACTATTGAGTAACCAAATTCGAGCCTTACAAATACTGATTTACCTGCTTTTATCCCAAGTTTTGAATTAAAAGATTGAAAAGTAGCATTATAGTCTACAATTTCCTCTTCAATTCTATTTGTTGAAATAGGTAACCGACCATAATCTAAGCCTAAGTATGGCCCTTTTCCTTTTGGTAAAAAGTAGAAATTGGTTCCAGCGCCCCAATATTTAAGTGTTGTATTGGTTTCTGCAATGTTTATAGGCAAATATCCAAAGTCTGCTGTAAAAGAAACCCTATTGCTTGCACGAGGGATCAAAAACTCCAAATTACCACCTGTCAAGTAAGGAAAGCCAACTTGCAAAGAGATATTTGTTCTCTTAACTGAGGCCGCATCAGCTTCTTTTTCCTCTTGACAAACGCCCGGCAGAGAAAGGATAACTAATAATGCAGTAATAACTTTTTTCATTGGTTATAGTAATTTTGCTTTTACTCTAAATAGAGACTTCACATCAAAATAGTGGTCTTCGGTTAGTAACTCATCAGTAGTCACCTTAATATTTAATGAAAACTCATCCTTAGTAATAAATCTTTGCAAGTCTTCTGTGGTAACCTCTAAATCTAGTTTAGCCCCTGCGCTATTAGGAACAGGTGTTTTCCAACCAATTAAAAGATCAGATTCCCCCTCCGCCGAAATATATATTTCAATTTCCTCCAAAAAGGAAAAGTCTGCTGATCCAGGGGATGATATTTCAATGGATAAACTTTCCATAAAAATTTCTTCGACTAAATCTGTTCTGGTATTTTCTGTGTCAAATTTTGATTCAACATTAGTTTCAACAGGTGGAGTATTAACATTAAAAGGCAAGCTGATTCCAGTAGATGATTCTACTTTAGCTTGAGTAGAGAACTCCATGGTGAAATTTGTTAAAGCTTCAAATTGTTTCCTGCACGAACTGAAGGAAATTATAATAAGTAAAGTGTATAGAATTTTCATTTTAACTTGATTAGTTAGGATTTAAAGTAAGGTAAGATTAATAATTAGAGTTTCAAACCAAGAATACAAATATCATCTACTTGAAAAATTGGTTCGTTATGGATGTTTTTCGTTTCCATCCATTCTTTTAGAAATTGAGGTAATGTGGTATTGAGGTGATTGAATTCGTTCTCAATTAAAAGTTGTTTCAGCTTTTTATATTTTAATTTTTTCCCTTTTTCGCCTCCGAATTGATCAGGATACCCATCGGTGAAAAGATAAATTTCATCACCTTCTTTAAGGTTAATTGAAGTTGAAGTAAATTTAACGTTCTCTTCAGACTGGTAGCCAATTGGGTGTTTAACTGGTTTTAATGAAATTAATTTTTTACCTCCAATTTCGAATTCAGGAGAATAATTCTCTTTGTTTTCTTCAGAAATAATATAAATAGGGTTATTTGCCCCAGCATATACCAATTCTTTTGATGTGTGGTTAATTCTTACAAGTGATAAATCCATTCCGTCTTTTTGTTCTCCAATTTCCCCTTTTTGGCTTAATGCATTAATAACCTCGCTTTTTAATTGATTCAAAATTTCAGCAGGCTCATTAATCCCTTCCTTATTTATTACTTGATTTAATAGGGTATTTCCAATCATACTCATGAAGGCTCCTGGAACCCCATGTCCTGTACAATCTGCAACAACATAGAAACTGTATTCACTTTTGTGTGAAACCCAATAAAAATCCCCTGAAACAATATCTTTTGGTTTGAAAAAGACAAAAGCATCTTGAACTTTTAAATTTATTTCTTGGATGGTTGGTAGAATTGCACTTTGGATTTTTTCGCCGTAATTAATGCTTTCTCGAATTTCTTGATTTTGTTCTTCAACTAAATCCTTTTGTTTTCTTAATTCCTTATTGGAGGAAGCTAATTCCGAAGTTCGCTCTTTTACTTTTTGCTCAAGAACCGAATTAGCTTTCTCTTTCATGATATTAATTTCTTTCAAGCGACTAAAAGCTTGCTCTCTAAAAGCTTTAAACTTATCTATGATTGCGAAGGTTAAGAGTATGGCTTCAAAGGAAGACCCTAATTGTAGCCCATTCTCAGAAAAGAAGTTGTTGGGAATTACGCCCGCATTTCTTAATACGAAAGCAAAAACGCCAAGGATTAATAATATAAATGCTAATAGGAAGTATCTAGCCTCTTTGAAATACTTCTTATAAATAACAAAAGAAATTGGAATTATGGTTAACCCAAAAACAAAGGTGATTACATTTATAAATATTATGGCGTAACCAAGCGCTTCAGAGGGAAGGAAAATAGAGATTAATCCATTTATCCCAACCACTATTTTGGAATAGTAAATAAATAGATAGGATTTTCTTAAATGCTTTTCTATTGGCAGAAAACCTAAAGAAAAGTTTAGTAGAAAGAAAATAGAAGCAGAAGCAAAAATAACATTTACTCTATTTGATAGCCACTCACTATTTCCCCAAAACCACAGGCCTCCAAATCCATTAAGAGATGCCTGAAGAATAAGTAAACAAATTAGGTAAAGTGTATAGGAGAGGATATTCTTTTCTTTGAGCACTAGAGCTATAAACAGGTTAAAGAAAATAGCGAATATTATTATTCCAAAATATCCGCCTATTAATGGGAATTCATATCTGTTAAATTTTTGAAATTGTACTTTATCCCAAAAGAGAATTGGTAGATAAAATTGCTCACCTCTATTTCTTACATAAACGTATAAACTGTCACCTGTGTTAGTATTATGTTCAAGGTTGATTACTGGATATCGATGCTCTATTATTCCTCTCTTGTTCTGAATCTCATCACCAAACTTTGCTAATTCGATGAGCTTATTATCATTGGACTTTTTGTAAACAATTCCAAAATCAAGTGGAGGGTGTTCTATTGCAAGGAGAGTTTGTTTTTCTCTTTTAAACTTAAGCCAAACCCCACCTTTAAAAAAAACAAGGTTTAATGCAGGTTCAGTGAGTTTGATATAGTCTTCATTGGAAAGGGCGATTTCGATATTTTGTTCATAATTAGAGATTACTTTGTAAACTATATTACTCGGTTTTACTCCCGATTTTATACCATTTTCAGCGAGTAATGATAAGCCTGAAAAACAAAGTATGATAAGTAATATGAGTGATTTAGGTTTCAATTAGCATTTATACGGAAGTCCGACATAATTGTTCGGCTAAAGCTGATAAATATTAGGGATAATTTGATATTAAAATGATTTCGAATATATTTAGTTTCTTAACAAACTAATTATGGATAGGCATACTGAAATTCTTATACAACTTAGAAGAATTATCCGCTCAATAAATCTTGAAAATAAAAGGGTAGAAAAGCAATACGGATTAAGTAGTGCTCAGTTGCTTTGTATGGGCTTCCTAATGAAACAAAAAGACTTCAAAGCCACTCAAACAGATATAAAAAACTATCTAAAACTGAATAGTAGTACGGTGTCGGTTTTAATTACGAAACTTCAAAAAACAGGTCATGTTGCCCGTTTACCAAAGTCGGGAGATAAACGAACAACATTGATTTCTTTAACTTCCGAGGGTGCGAAAGTTATTAAAGAAGTACCTGTTGTTATGCATGAAAAACTATCCCAAAACCTCAATAAGCTTTCCGAGGACGAGTTAACGGAAATCAAGACTGCTCTTGATACGCTCATTAAGGTAATGGGAATAGAAAAAATAGATGCTTCACCTTTAGTTATTGCAGATTTGCCGCCCGCTAAAGATGAAGATTAATAGATACCCAACATGTACCTAACCCCGATTGATACCCCCCAATCATAAACTATACCTTCTTCATTTTCCAAAGGCACAAACCCATTTATGTCTATTGCAGCTGTTTGTAGTCTTTCATTTTGGAAAATATAACTTAAACCTAAACCAGCGTTGAAGGTTGGAGTTAAGTCTAATTCTTCGCCTGGATTA
>JAYPYW010000081.1:0-12200 GCA_038154685.1 Flavobacteriales bacterium
TAACAACATCTAAAGAATCTTTTACAAAACATGGTCATGGTGTTTGATAGTAATCTTTTACTGTTGCATCAGTTTCCATCGTATACTCTGCAATAGCGGCATCAATTGTTGCAATTGTTGCATCATCAACACTCCAAGCACCTCCTGGGGTTGTTCCCACTTGAGTAGTTATAATTGGGTTTGGAGTTTCACTTACACAAAAAGGACCTTGATCATCAGTTACATCTGCTGTTTCATTGGCTTCAACATCTACATCAATTGACAATGTAGCTTTACAACCTTTAGCATCTACTTCCACCTCGTATGTATGAGTACCTGGTGTTGTAATACCATCTGTTACACTGTCTGTCCCAGTTCCTGCATTAGTCCAAGCATAAGTAACCGGATAACCAGCAGTTTCATCAACGTGAGCTTCTAATTCATGAGCCTCCCCTTCACAGTAAATACTTTTGAAAGGTGTTTTACCAATAGAATCAATCACAGGAAGCGGATTTCTAATAAACTGAACTGAATCAGAAGTTTTAACACAAGACTTATCTAAGTTTCCGTCTTCAGCAATAATATATCTGTACCAGTTTTCATGATCAGACACACCTGTTAAAGTTATCTGCCCCCCAGCTACATCACCAATTTCTCCAGCAATATCAGTCCAGGTTGTTCCTCCATCCGTACTTTCTTGCCATTTAAAATCTAAACCATTTGTTAAACCAGCAACAGAAACAACTTCCCCATTATCAGGATCACAAACTGTAAGTGTTGAGGCAGGAACATCAATTGAAGGATCATCTGTTGGCGCTGTACAACAAGCTATGGCCTTCAACGTAACAGGAAAAGGAGCACATGCGGCAGATCTTTCAAAATTCAAGTTACCCATCATTGATTTCCCACTCGAAGTAATCTCTACAACACCTCCACCAATACTCGTATTAATTGTTGACGCACTAAACCTCAATCTTTTGTCCGCTGTTAGTGTATAAGTTCCAGGCCCTAAATTAAAACCAGGTGTGATTGATGTTGAACCAGTACAGTTAACAGTTTGGGTATGATCCATACTCGCATCTCCCGAGATAGTAAATGTGTAATCAGAAGTTGTACCAGCACCTCCACATCCACCTATCCATGTTTGACCAAAAACATCAAACGAAGAAAGTTGAACAGACTCAGTAGTGGTAAAGGTTATTGAATAATTTCCATCAGGATACCCTGAAAAGGTTGTGGATCCCCCAGTTCCAAGAGGAGAAGTTGCTGAATTTTGGATCCAAAGAATTTGATCTCCTGTTGTTCCTACAGGGATTGAATAACTTACGGATGTCCCTGTACCGATGACATCAGACATGGCTTCATCGGTTGCCCATCTATAAGATAAACCATCAGGAAGAGTTAAATCAACATCAACCCCACCTCCATCACAGTATTCTATTTCATCAGGCTCAGGTAAGTTTGAAATAACATTAAAGTTCTCAACCGCTGAACATCCAGCATGACCATCCAAACCAGTAAGTGTTAAAGTATGAGCTCCAGCTGTATTAACATTATAAGTTCTTGTGCTAGCTGCTCCTGAAGGCCCCGACCAATCGATACTCACTGCACTATTTGGATCTAAACCTGCATCAACAGTAACTTCAGCTGGATTACATAATTCAATATCAGGAACATTTACATTAACTTCTTCAATAATCGTGACCTGATCTGAAACCGGACAACCATTATCAGGGTCGTCCACACAAACTCTGTAGGTTCCAGGAGAGTTAAATGTTTTAGTCCAAACCCCATTATCTATTTCAGTTTGAGGATCACTATCTCCTTCGTACCATGCAACAGTTGCATTAGCTCTTTGCCCTACGGGAACCTGAGGGTCTAACAAAATATCTCCACCTAACTCACAAAAGTTAATTGTATCCGGTAATCCAAAGTCGGTTACATAAGCATTTGCTCCAGCAATTTCCTGACAAGAGTTAATAAAAGAAATGTCATCAATTGCAACATCTAATCCCGAAGATCCACCTGCTACGTTTACAAACTCAAAACGGATAGTAACTTTATCATAAATACCAGAAGGTATCCAAGAAGCAGTCATTTGAGACCAATTCATTAAACCAGCGGTAGCTCCTGCAACAGGTAAAATCTCTGGAGGGTCTTTAACTCCTCCTAACTCAGGAATAACTGTTACCTGCATAACTGGTGCCGTTCCCGTTGAGAAATTAGCAATCCAAGCTGAGAAAAAATAAGATTCTGATGAATAAACATCTACAGTTTGTTCCCACGCAATAGGTAAACCACCTGTTTTAGGGCTATTTCTTAATCCGTTCAAATCAACTAAAAGAGCATGGCCATCACCTGCTAAACCAGGTGTATGGTCAGCAAAAACAGCGTCACCACCATATGAAATACCCCACATTGTATTGTCTTCATAATTTGTTCCTGCACAAGTAAATGTATCCCTTCGGGCAACGACATACTGATCACCCATTCCATATTGACAACAGCTACAAGATCTTGGATCTCCACTTCCACTAAACCTATCCCCTCCAAAAGTCATGTCAGAATAAAAATCGGTAGCTCCTCCAACTGGAAGGTACCCCTCTTCGAAATCTCCGTTCCTAACAGCTTCCTTTACAGGAACTTCAGAACATTGAGAATAAGTAATTTGTACAGAAAGTAAACAAATTAAAATGGTCAGTAGTTTTTTCATTATTTCATTCATTCGTCCGAAGACATACCCTAAATCTGAAAATATAACAATCTAACCCATGATTAGTTACAATTTCAGACATCAAAAATAACAATTAAGCAAAGACCAGTAAACCTTTTTGATACAGGGTTTATCAATAGTTTTGATAATCATGATGATAGGCTCTAAAAATGAATGGTTTAGTGCATATTTTGCACCCTGTTGTTAATAAGTCTTTTAATTACTTTTTGTCCTTCGCTTAAAAACGAGTTTTTCTTTAAACTACTTTTAGTATACCAAAATCCAAAGTATTATGAATCCATTAGAGAGAAGAAACATGTTGACTAATAAAATCAACGGTTTAAAAGCGGAGTTAGACGGTGCTGACTTCATGAGAAAATTAGAACTAAAAGATGAAATCCTTGAGCTTGAAAAAGAACTTGGAACTGCTAAGCTTTACGATGGAGACTCGGATGAGTGCGAAATGTGTGGAAGCTGATATTAAAAGTATTTCATAAAAAAAGGGAGCAATTTGCTCCCTTTTTTTGTTCCTTTACCCCATTAAGCATCGAGTATATCCTGATTAAAAGAAGGCTTAAGATCATCGTTTACGTGCTCCTCAATAAGCGTATGGAAAGAGAAATAAAAAATAGCCATTGTGATTGGGATTGTGACAATTAATCCAAGTCCAAAAATCAATGCCCCAATCATGTTAAAAATGATCATTAGGATTAATAAAAATAAAATTTGAAAAAAGAACTTAGCGCCTAATTTAAAGCTCAACTCCGAAGCCTCGATAGCTTTTAGTTGCCTAACAGCAACAAAATAGGTTGAAAAGAATAAAAAGATATACAAAGCTATTTGAATTACGAATCCAATTGCTGCCCAACCTAATAGACCTTGCCAATTATTAATTAAACTCCTTGATAAATCAGCAATTGCAGCAGCACCTCCCATTCCAGAAAACATATGATCTCCCAACAATAAAGAGAATAAATAACTTATTGCATAATTGATTGTATAAACTATGATAGAAAGTAAAATAATTTGTGGGTAGTTAATTTGAAATCCTCTAAATAAATCGGCAAATTCGAAACGTTTATTTTCAGTTCTGTTCTTGAAAAAAATGGCCATACCAGCTCCTATTGCCGAAAAAACAAAAAATTGACCTACAAGGTCAACAACACTAAATCCAAAGATTGAAAAATGGGGCAATTGGCCACCCCCCCATGAGTAAGCTATAATTATTAAAAAAAGTAACAGTAACCAACCTATTGACTTTCCTCCATAATCAAATCCTTTTTCGAAGATTTCTCCGAATGAAAATCTAGATTTATTACTAATGATATCTGCTAATTGATTCTTTGTAACCATCTTTTTATTTTTGGACAAATATAAAAACCAAATAGACCTCATCTACTATTAGTCAATGTTTAAATTTAGTCAACATATTAAGGGGTTTTTGGAAACAAAAACTTTAAATGGACTAATTGATGAAGTCACTGTTTTTGAGGTAGAACCCCCTCAGCGAATTGAAGAAATAGCTTTTCCAGAGATAAAAAGACTTGGTAAAAGGGCTGAATTTATATTTGAACAAATCCTTAAAAACTCAAAAGATATTGACCTAATTGGAAAGAACATTCAATTAATTGAAAATGGAAAAACAATAGGTGAGATCGACTATCTATTAGGGTATAAAAAAACAACCATTCACCTAGAGTTGGCTGCAAAATTCTACCTATGGGATGAAACCTTAGACTCCAAGCTAGTAAACCAATGGATCGGACCAAATAGAAAGGATTATCTAAATTTAAAACTATCAAGATTAAAGGATCATCAATTTCCAATAATTAAATCACCCACGTTTTTAAAATTAGGACAACCTCAGCCAGACAAACAGTGTTTACTTCTAAAAGCCATGCTGTTTATTCCCCCAAACACTCAAAAGCCATTTCCTGAAAATTTCAAAAATTGTATTGCTGGGTATTGGTTTAATCTTGAGCAATTTATTAATCTAAATGATTCGGAATTCTTTATCCCTAATAAAATGGATTGGTTCATTAATCCCAATCAGAACAAAGAATGGCACGACAAAAAATCTATTCTAGAAGATATAAAAGATTACCATTCCCGTAATTTCTCTCCTTTGGTTTGGATAAAACAAGCAGATAGTTACACTAGATGCTTTGTGGTTTGGTGGTAAACTTACTATTTAGCAGTTTTTAAAATTTCAACAATTTCCTGAATCTTAACTCTTTCACTATCATAATAAGCAACAAGGAAAGCATCAGGGAAACCATTTTTGGTTAACTCTTCTTTAAATGCTGTAGCTTCCGATAAGTTTTTAAAATTACCTGTCATGTACCTTATTACCCCATGAGCAGTAACTTGCTTAGTAATGTTAGGTAATTTTGAGAACTGTTCTTTCAAATCGGATGGTATATCACCTCTGTAAAGCCCAACTTGAGCCATAATTAACACTTTACTTAATTTATAACCATTAGGATCAACCGATCCTGTTTCCTTCGAACTACTTAAGTCATTTTTAGAAATTACATTTGTTTTTTCACCTGGAGCGGCTACTCTTCTTCCATTATTATAAGCCACTATAAATGCGCCATCAAAACCTTTACCTTTAACCAACTTCTTGTGCTGATTAGCATCACCATAAGAAGAGAACTCACCAGATAAATACCTTTTGTATTGTCCGTACACCTCCATTTCAACATCCGGGAAATTAGACAATTCTGTAGGCTCCTCACCATCCTTATAAGCTCCAATTTGAACTTTATAAGAAACCTTTGCTTTATTAGCATCTACAGATGTTTTAGTTGTTTTATCCTCTTTTACTTTTTTCAACTCTTTTTCAATTGGCGAAACCGTTTGTTTCACTTGCTGGAATTTCTCCTGATTAACTAAATCAGTTACTTTAATTCTCTTACCATCTTTATAAGCAACAACAAAAGCCCCAGAGAATCCCATTTTTCTCATACCTAGCTTATGTACATAGGCTTGCTGATATGTATTAAATGAACCTGTCACATACTTAGTTACCCCTCCTGCTGTTGGGAATGAAAGCGTATTTACCCCTCTGAAAACATTTCTATCAATCTTACCTCTAAAGGCACCCAATTGAACTCTAAATACAATCTCGTCAGTTTTAACTAATTCAGCTTGATCACTTAATAATTTAAGTCTATCGATTGTTGCTTGATCAAAAACAGAACCTAAATCAACTGCACTTATCTTTCCTTTTTCAACTTTAACTAAAGATGGATTTAAACCTTTTTTAATTAAGTCTTCCATATTCTTCTGAGCTTCCTCTGGAGTATCGTATGTCCCCAATACGTAAGTTGTCATTTCAGGATTATGCGTTTCAATACTTTCTATTTCTGGAATACTCAAAATCTTATTAACCTCCTCGCTAGATACATTGGATTTGAACGATCCCATACTAACAGTATACTTACCTTCTAATTCTTCTTTCCTTATAACTTCAGGTTTCCCATCTTTAAAGTATGCTACTTTTGCTTCAGTAAAGCCTTTTGCATTTATTCCAGCTTTTTCTGCATAGGCCCCCTCTTCAGTTTTATTCGGATTAGTAGATATAACATCGATCGATCCATCATCATTTTTAACCTTTAAAGTATTTGGTGCATTTAACAACTTAGCCCTATCAATCATTGGAGTTGAAGCATCCACAGTTCCTAGTTTAACTATGTAACTATTTTCTAGCTTGTCTAATTCAGAGCTAGATAAAGTAGGAGTATCAGAATCCGAATCAATTTCAATTTCAGTATCAACTTCAGGTGTATTTACTGGAATTAAATCTTCTTCTTTATTAACAACTTTACCGCCCTCAACTTTCGATTCAGTCACATCTTCTCCTGAGATTTCTAATTGGGCTAAAACTTCTTTACCAACCTTCTCTGCATCTTTTGATTTTGCTACCAAGATTGTATTTCCATCTTCATCTTTAATTTCCTCATAATTACCTGAGGCTTTTAATTTCTCTGAAGCTTTCTTCTTACCAGGGGTATTTATCTTTCCAAAATTAATCCCGAAAGCTCCTTCAACATTTTTTAAATTTTCCGATTTGCCTTTAGGTGCTTTTTCGAACTTAGTTCTTACAACATCGCCATCCTCTACCTTTGTAGTATTTACATTTATTCCTTTATCCGATAACTCCTCCGCTTTTTGCTCAATTGCTTTTTCAGCTTTTTCTGTAATTGCTAATAACTGCTTATTTCCTTCTTCATCCTTAACCTCAACAATTCCAGGAGTTTGCTTTAATTCTTTATAGGCATCTTCTGCTGCAGCTGTTTGAGCAATTCCAAAATCAATACCTTTTCTACCTTCGGCTTTTGCTACATCAGCTTTATCTTCTTCTGAATAAAGGCTCTTTGGGTCGATAGAAACTAATTCACCATCTTTTACCTTAGCTATCTCTGCCTTAACTCCCTTCTCTTCTAATTGTCTAATAATTGCTTTAGCCTCAGCTTTAGATTGAGGTTGATCAGAAATCAATTTCTTTTGCCCACTTGACGTTACTACCTCTTTAGTTGTTGTTGATTTTTTAATTTCACTTAAGGCTGCTTTTGTTTTTGGATCATCCGCCTTTCCAAAATCTATTACGAAAGCATCATTTAATTTAGTTAGTAAACCATCTTTCTTGCTTGAACCGTCCCCTAAACTAGCAGGATCAATTGGTATCAACTCACCATCTTTTACCTTTACTAGGTCAGATTTCACATCTTCTTTAGCTAGTTCTGCAATTATTGCCTGAGCTTTTTCTTGAGAGATTGGCTCTTTAGAAATTAGTTTCGTTTCACCCGATTGAGTTTTAACTTCTTCTACTTGAGTGGAGGCCTTAATTTTATCTATAGCCTTCTTAGTTGTCGGATCCTTTGGACTTCCAAAATCAATAGCGAAACCACCATTTAACTTATCTAATAGATTATCTTTCCCATTTGAAGAAGGCAATTTATTATTAGCAGGGATTAACTCACCATTTTTAACTTCAACTAAATCAGCTTCAACTCCAGCTTTCTTTAACGTTTTAATTATCTTTTCAGCTTCTTCTGGTGTTTGAATTTCGGATGTAACAACTCTTTCCTCCCCATTATTTGGAAAAACCTTTTCTACTTCAACTACCTTCTCAATTTCTTTAATAGCATCCTGAACCTTCTTGTCATCAGCTTTACCAAAATCAATTGCGAATCCCCCCTCTAACTTACTTAATAATCCATCTTTCTTCTTTCTTGTAGGATTTTTAGCAACAGCTAATTCTTCAGCTTGAGTTAATGATTTAGGATCAACAGGAATTAATTCTCCATCTTTTACTTGCTTTATTTGCGGTTCAACTCCTTGCTCTTGGAATCTATTTACTTGTTCCCTTACATAAGAATCCGATTGAGGCTTCTTAGTAATATAATGAATATCTCCATTTTTATCCTTAACCTCTGCTATTTCTGTTGTAGTTCTTGCTTTTTTAACAGCAGCTTCAGTTTTTGGATCCCCTTTCTTACCAAAATCTAAAACAATACTTCCATTTAATTTATCTAAACCAAACTTCTTCTTTGGAAACTTATCTTCTCTCTTTTTATTCCAGTTTTCAGGACCTGCAACCGGAGACTGTTCAACGTCCTTAATCTGAACACCTACAGAAGAGGCTTTTCCTCTCTTGACTTTAACGACCTCAGCATTTGGGTATTTTTTGCGATCGACTTCTTCTAATAATTGCGCTGCACCTACTTTATCTATGAATGGCCCAATAACATAGTCTGCTTTTCCTGAGTCACCCTTTAAAACAGCAACATCTTTATATTCAAAGAATTTTGCTTTATCAGCAGTTAGAGCATCGGCATCAGTATCGCCTAATTTAACGGCGTAATTTCCTTCGAGGCTTTCTTTATTTTCATAATAATCTTCGTACCTGTCCTTTAATTCTTTTTCAGATTTATAAGCCCATTCTTCTTTAGAGAAGTAATTCTTCCCATCCCAAACAACTATTGTTGCTTGAGGCATTCCTTTGGCTAATAACTCTTGTTTTCTTTTTAAAGCTTCCTGATAGCTCGCATATTTTTTAGTCAAATAAGCGGTCTGATTGCTCTTATTCATAATTGCAATGACATCACCCTCTTTAACAAATTTCTCAGCTAAATACTCAGGTATACTTTCCTTAAACTCTCCTAACAATATTCTAAACTGACCAGCCATAACAGGCTCTCCTGCTATTTTATATAATACCTCAATCGGAACGTCCGCGGAATCTATATACCTTAAATACTGTTGGTAAAAATCAGCATCGGTTAAAGTCATACCATCAGCATCAACAAAAGCAGTTTCATTGGTTTCAAGTTCAATATCTAGGTAATTTGGGACTCCATCATTGTCATCATCTAATGGACAACCATCAGCATCAACTTCAACTCCTTTAGGAGTAAAAGGACAAATATCTAACCCATCTACTACTCCGTCACCATCCTCGTCATTAACATCCAAAACAAAATAATCCGGAAAACTAAAGTCTTCAGGATTGTTATTTGGGGGTGAGCTTAATAAATCATAATGTAGTGAAACACTATTGAACGTAAAGAAGTCGTTTAAACCATTACCTTGCCTATTTCCTTCTCCATTCCTACTAACATTATCAATTAAATCTGTAAAAGTGTAATGAAAGGTTGAACTTACCTTAAATGATAATCGATCATTTACGTTTAAATTCACCCCTAAACCAATAGGAATAGCTATTGCTAACTGAGGATATTTACCAAAACCATCAAGATTAGCGGATCTTAAATCTGTTTCGTATACATAATCTCTTTGCATTAAACTTGCCTCTCTTGCTAAAGGAGAGGTTTGATCTATACTTCGAATAGTCCCATCATCCCAGTAATGATATAAGGCACCATTCGCATCTACCAAATCGGCCTTGTTATTATATTCGAAACTTTCGAAACCTATTGTAACATATGGATTTAAAATATCCGACCAATAAAGCCAGTAGTCTAAATTAAAAGTTCCGTAAACGGCTACTGAATATATATCTGTTCTAAAATTAAGATTCCTTTCTAGTGATCTCTCATTTCCAATCATGGTTCCAGTAAGGAAGCTAAACCCTAAATCGGAAAACTGATTGATTTTTCTGGCAACATGAACTTCATACCCGAACTGGTTTATAAGCGAGGAATGATTACTTAAACTATTAACCTCTCCATAATAATTAAGAAACCCTACTCCTAACCCAATAGAAGGTTTTACTTCTTTTGAATCAAAAGTCCCACTGGTTTGAGCATAAACACTCGAAACCAATAACATCAACACCATTAATATTTTAGCAAAAATATGTCTCAGCATAATACCACAAGAACACACTACTTCCGGCATGTTCCCCACTTCTACGCAGAGAAATAGAAAAGGTTATTATTGAAGGGGAAGAGAGAACTGAGAATGGAGAATAGAGGCAAAAGGCGAATGCCCGATTTCAGGATTCAGGATCCAAGTTTTGGTGAAAATCAATTTCCCACCTATTGATTAACTAAAACAAAAATGGCCAGATAAACCGGCCATTGTATTTAATTTTCTGGATTACCTTGTTTTATCCAGCAATCTATTTTTTCTCGATCTCCTTCAGACAATGGTCCTGAAGGGGGCATTGTTTTTAAAGTAAGTGCTCTTGCTTCAACTCTCTCTAATGAAGTTTGCACTTCAGAAAATGTAGTAAGGAAAGGAGGCGTACCTCCTGATTGGTGGCACCCAGAACAGTTTGTTGATATAATATTAGCTATATCAGCATCGTAGGTAAAGTCTTTACTACAATTTTCAATAGTTGTTTGCTCTTCCTCTTGTACCTCATCCTGTGTGCAACTATTTAAAACTACAGCCGATAAAAACAATCCTAACACTAATAAATATATCTTTTTCATAATTTTCAGTTTAAAACCTCTTCTTCAAACATTCTACTTTTGGCAAGCGCAACAATCATAAATAATTGATCCTCTTTTGTAAGGTTAGTATTATCTATCACAACTGCATCTTCCGCCTGCCTTAAAGGGCTCTCATCTCTTGTTGTATCGTTATGATCCCTTAATCTAAGATTTTCTTGAACATCTTCTAAGGTTACTTTATGTCCTTTCCCTCTCAACTCATTCAACCTTCTTGTTGCTCTAACAACAGTATCAGCAGTCATAAATATCTTTAATTCCGCATCAGGAAAAACAACAGTTCCTATATCCCTTCCATCTAAAACAACACCTTTATCCTTCCCCATTTCCTGCTGAAGTACTAAAAGCTTCTCTCTTACTTCTTTTATGCCTGATATTCTAGTTACAATCCCACTTATGGTAAGGTTTCTGATTTGCTCCTCAACATTTTCACCATTAAGCGTCACCTCTCCAAACCCTTTCTTTTCGTTGAATTCGAAGCCTATTTTTATATCATCTAAAAATTCCTTGATTTTGTAAACTTTAGTCCCGTCTTCCTTTATCAATCCGTTTCTTAAACAATATAAAGCTACAGCTCTAAACATAGCTCCTGTATCAATGTAAGAGTAATTAAGTTTTTTAGCTAATTCCTTTGCTAATGTACTTTTCCCACATGATGAAAATCCATCAATAGCGATAGTTATTTTTTTCATTCCTCTTTTGGCTCCTTTTCCTTTTTATCCTTTTTCGATATATACTCCGAAAAGTTTGTAGAAATCGACAGATTATTCGTACTTCCCGCTAAAGAATATATACTTCTCCCATAATCGATTTGGAATTTCTTTATTTTAACTCCAACTCCAAAATTAAATCCTACTGCTCCTGTTTTTGATCCTTCTCTTAAAGCCATCTCAGCCCTTCTTTGATGGTTATAACCAATTCTAAGATTAAAGTTTTGAGTTAATAAGATCTCTGCTGAAGTAGTAAAGTGACGGAAAATAGATTCCGCTAAATTTGAACTCTCTTCCTCTATTGGATCTGTCCCAAACAAACTAGTTGTTTCAAGATCATTAGGGCTTTCATAATAAAAATCTAAAACCTGTAAATTATGGAAATATGCACTAAATCTAAATGGAGCGTGCTTTAATCTCTGAGAAGCCCCAATTTGAATCTCGAATGGCATTGGCTCAAAATTCCCAGGTGTATAGGTGGTTAATTGAGAGCCTAAGTTTTTCACAACAACACCAGCCATAAACCCTAAATCCGGCTTATGCCATGTCCCACCAAAATCAGCTAAAATCCCTGTGGAGTTATAATCGTAAAAGTTACTCATTACTACCTTTAAATTCACACCATATTTCAATCCGTAATCGTAGGCATTCCCCCAACCAATATTAATAGCTGTTTCACCAGCTGAAAATGTACCATTAATAGCACTTGTCTCATCCGCTAAAAGAAACTCACCGTAATGGATGTATTTTACTGAAGCCGCAAAAGTTCCTAATTTTTGAAATGTATGAGCATATCCTGCAAAACCAAAATTGATATCAGCAAAATAGTTTACGTAATTAAGATCCACCCTTTTATGCATTGAAGAATCTATT
>JAYPYW010000082.1:0-11780 GCA_038154685.1 Flavobacteriales bacterium
TAATTAAGAAATAAACCTATTCCACCTAAATGGAATAACAAGCTTCTACAAAATGTATAAAATAGCTTGGCACCCAATGTATGTTCATCCTGTCCCTGAGAATCATAGGTTTCCAATGGAAAAATATGATTTACTTCCTAAGCAGCTACTACATGAAGGTATAGTAAGTGAAGATCAGTTTTTCGAACCTTCATTCGATTTAAAATATGACTTTACTCTTCACGATGAAGAATTCTTAAAAAGGTTTTTTAGCGCTCAATTCACAAAACAAGAAGAACGTGCATCTGGTTTTAAGCAAAGTAGTGAGCTTATCAAAAGAGAAATTTGCATCACTAACGGAACTATTGAAGGTGCATTCTCAGCCTTAGATACAGGTGCTTCATTTAACATTGCGGGAGGAACCCACCATGCCTTTAGTAATAAACCAGAAGGCTTTTGTTTACTAAACGATCAAGCTCTTGCCGCTCATAACCTTATTAAGAGTGGTTTAGCAAAACAAATCCTCATAATTGACCTAGATGTTCATCAGGGTAATGGAACAGCCGAAATAACTGCTAAAAATGACATCGTTTACACCTTTAGCATGCACGGTGAAAGAAATTACCCTAATCATAAACCTGCTTCTAATTTAGATATTGGTTTAAAGGATGGAACTGAAGACGATGAATTCTTAACGAAGCTTAGAAGCGCTCTTTCTAAAATAGAACGAACGTTCCAACCCGATTTTCTCTTTTACCAAGCAGGTGTAGATATTCTTAAAACTGATAAACTAGGCAGATTAAGCTTATCAATTGAAGGATGCAAACAAAGGGATGAAGTGGTTTATGAATTTGCTAAAAAGAAAAACCTCCCAATTGTAACAACAATGGGAGGTGGATATTCTGAGGATATTAAACAAATTTTAAAAGCTCATTCAAACACTTTTAAAGCAGCTAATTCCTTATTGTTTTAATTATTTTTTGTCTTCAAACATTTTTGAAATGCTTCCGGTTACCATTACCCAACCCCAATGGTTAATGTTTGAGGTATTATTTAAACCTTTAACAAAGCTTAATGACGTAGTTGAGAAGTATTGGCTATAACCCGCAGCAATTTTAACATTATCATTTAAACCATACTTAAATACAAAGTCTACTTCCTGCCCAAGGTTCGCACTTGCATCCTCACCAGTTCCACTAACAACATTTGCTGCAGCATTAAATTGGCGAAACATTGCTATTGCTTTAAACTTCTTAGAGAAAGGGTGAATAATTTTTGCATTTAAATCTATTAAACCAACATTACCACCATGGTTTCCAACATAGAAATAATCCATTAAACCATTGAACTTGTGGTTTGTACCATAAATTGGGTTAAATGATGCGTTATCACCTGAAGTATCATCCATATCAGTTCCAGAGATAATCTCAGCACCAACACCATATTTAGTTTTTGGTGTTTTGTATAATAAATTTGCTGAAGCTAAATACCCTTGAGTAGCTGTTCCTGAGGCTAAAGTACCGGCTTGGAAATATGCAGCGGCATCTCCAGCAATTTTACTTTCCTTATTTCCAAACTTCCAATAGGTACCTCCTGTAAACATTGCATGAATAGTGTTCCCTCCAGTAGCGTTTTGGAAAAGATTATTCATTGCTAAAAACGACGCTTTTGCTCCTTTAATTTTAGTATTAAAGTGCACCATTTGCAATCCTTTAGTTTGACCAGCTAGTGTATATTGGTTACCAATATTATTAGGACCATTTTGATTATAAGCAACTGCTAAATCTAACTTTGATGAACCATTCTTGTATCTTAATAATCCTGCATCATGAACTCTTCCTTGTTGAGCCCAATCAACATTTCCTAAAATTCTAGCATCATCGTACTTTAATTCTTGACGACCAAGTTTCATAGACCAAGCTCCTGCTGAATCAAGATTAAATTTCATCCAACCTTCATATAAGCTATTTAAATTATCGTTTGGACTTAAACTTCTAACAGCACCCCAAACCCTAATGTCTTGCGGAACAATTTTTAATTCTACCCCTTTAACCTGAGTAGTTAATGAAATTCTAGTTCTTTGCTGAACCCAATTCGCACCTACCTGACCTTCTGATGAAGGAACACCAGAACCATCTCTATACTCCATTCTTGGCCTTACAACAGCATCCAGTTTTGTTTGTCCAATCACCGTCGACACACTACCTGCTAAAACAGCAGCAACTAACACATTTTTCATAATTAACCTTTAAGTTTTTTGTTTTCAGCTTTCAAAGAGTCGATCTCTTTTAATAACTCTTGCTCTCTATCTAACAAGCTATCCTGAGTTGCTTGCATTTCTTCCATAGTTTGTCTCAATTCTTCCTCTTGCGACTTTAAGTTTTCTTCTAACATTTTAGATTCCGTTAAAAGATGTTTTGTATTCTCATTTACCTTAGCCGAATTTAAAGTAGCAGCAATACTTTCTCCTAGTGATAAAAGGAAATCTATCTCAGCTTCTGTGAATTTTTCAAAAGAAGCTAACTCCATTATTCCCATTATCTGCTCATTTACCATTAATGGCATCACCATTACAGAGCTTGGTTCAGCATCCCCTAATCCTGAGGTTACTTTCATAAAGTTTTGAGGAACGTCTGTTAAGAAAACGTGTTTCCCTTCCAAGTAAACTTGGCCAACAATCCCTTCTCCTGGTTTTACAGCGCCATCAATAAATTTTTCTCTTCCGTAAGCGTAAGATCCTTTTCTTTCAATTAATACATTGTTCGGGTCAGATTCATTTACTACAAACAAAGCTCCCTGAACAGCTCCTACGTATTTAACTACACTAGAAATAACCTCTTGGCTAAAAGCTTCTAATGTGGTATCTGTTACTCTTAATATATCCGCAAACTTGGCTAAACCTTCAGTTTTCCAGTTTCTAATTTTACTTTCTTCTTCAACATTTCTTAATTGGTCTCTCATGCCGATTAGCGACTTCCCTAATTCATCGTCTTCTGAAGCAGCTGCGAATTCGTACTCGAAATTCCCCTCCCCAATTTCCTCAGTAAATTTACTGTATGACTTTACATTATCAACTAACTTGTTCATCGATCCATTTAAAACACCAATCTCATCTTTTCTTTTCATCTTAAAGATTTCTGGAATTTTACCAAATGACAAGGCTTCTACTTGTTTTGCCATTAATCGCATTGGATCTACTATCATTTTGTTAATTCCAAAATAACCAAGTAATATGACAACGATAGTTATTAATAGAAGCGCAATAAGTATTTTATTTAGAGTAGCAGTTAAAGCTTCTTCTTCCAATTGGGACTCTTTTGCTATTGCCTGAACCAAAGCATTATTTTGTTTTAAAAGCGCAGTATAATCTTTTGAGATTGTATGAATACACTCTAAGTACAGCTTAGCATCAACAACCACATTAGCATTATCTCTATAAGGTTCCCAAACAGCTTTAATATTATTAACTAAAGGCATTAAATTTTCCGATATTGCAGGAAACTCAACACTTTGATCTTCAAGCTTTCCACCATTCACTAAAACGTTAAAACTTTCTTGATGTAATTTAATTGTAGCTTCTAACTTCGGCATTAAGGCCTGATCCCCTTGTAAAACTTTAAATGCCATTAAACCTATTCGTTGCGATAACATTCTATTTCTTCCTGCTACATTAATAACAGCTTTTCCAACACTAGCTGGGTAAGTTGCTAAAAGAGAATCTTTTACTAATCCTTTTACTAAGGCATTATTGGCTTTTAATAACTTTGTGTAATTCTCACCAATAAAAAGGTTCGCATCAACAAGCTCAGGGCTATTTAATAATATTAAAGCACAAGCCTTATAAGGCTCCCATAACTTTACAACCTTATCCAGTTCAGCAACAGCACCTCCAGAAACAGGACTAATTGGCCCCTGTGTTTTCATTTTAGGCACAACACCTCCATTTCTTAAAACTTTTATAGTAGAATCATGCAATTCAATTGCTCCTTTTAGATCTTTTACCGCATCTTGATTTCCTGATAAAATTTGGAAACTGGCAGCAGGAATTCTTTGAGATAACATTCTATTTCTTCCAGCTGCATTTAATGAATCTAAAGAAGACTTATCGGTGGAATTCTGAATAAGAAAAACAAAAATTTGGTTAACGATAAATATCGTTAGGATAACACCAAATATTAATAAGTTTTTCCTTGATAGATTTAGGTTTTTAAACATTTCAATAAATTAAAAGTTAACACACCTACTTTTAACTTAGAACGTTCAACAAAGTTTCACAAACAATAAACAAATGATAAAATACACTTCAAATCGGATAAACCGTTCCTCATATCATACTAACGATTTAATTATATCGAAATAAAAAAGGCCGCATAAAAATGCGGCCTTGATATATGAAGTTTTATATTTCTACTTAAGTAGAGAAACTCTTCCTATCAATTCGTAATCATCTCCAGTAAATGGATCTTTAACAACAACACGGTATACGTAGACATCAATCTGAGCAATATCTCCACTAGAAGGAGCTAGTTCAGTTACTCTACCATCCCAAGCCACTCCGGGAGTTCTGGTCATCCAAATTAAAGTTCCCCATCTGTTGTAAATTCTATATTCGTAATCATCACCGTACTCTAAGTTTCTTCCTACAGGAAGAAACTCATCGTTAACTCCATCAGAATTTGGTGTAAAAGCATTAGGAATGAAAATCGAGAACTTATCCAGAATTACAATTTGCTTAGTAATGGAGTCAACACATTGGTTAGCGTTCTCAACATATAAAGTTACATTAACAGTTCCTCCATTATCAGAGACAAAGGTAACGTCTTGAACTGGGTCGTTCTCTCCATTTGCTGAAATTGCAGTTATTGAAGTATCTCCCCTTTGAGTGAATTCCCAACTTAATGCTGCAACATCAGCAGAAGAAGTATTTGTGAAAATCGCTTGGTTATTATCAACATCTAAAACTGGTGGATCAAACATGAAGTCAGCTGTTGGCTTATCAAATGTTGATACAGCAGTATAAGTAGTATCACTTGAACATCCATTTGCATATACATTTGTTAAAGTAACATCAAATGATCCTACAGTTGTATAAACATTAGAAACAGTTCCTGATGCATCCGTTGATGTTTGAGAGTTTCCAAAATCCCAATAGCTTGCTGTTGGAACCTCATCAGAAACATCAGTAAACGTTGCCTCAATCGGCGCACATCCCGTTGTATCTCCAGTAAACCTAGTCTTAGGAACTTCCGCTACTTCAATATCAATTGCTTCGGTGGCGAAACAAGGATCCATCACAACATAGTTAATAGTATATGTTCCTGGTTCTACAGGCGTAAATTCTGTAATTGGTGTAGCAACTCCAGCTAAATAGAAATCTCCAGTAAAGGTTGAAACAGGTGTTAATGTAACTGGATCATCCCCTGGACATAATGGTGTAATAGGAACAATACTTGCATCTGGAGCAGTATTAATTACAACATCATCTGTATGTGAATCGGGACATCTTCCTCCAATTTCATAAGTAATAGCATGAGTTCCTGTACCAGCAACATCAGGATCAATTTGATTCCCCGTAACACCCGGACCAGTCCATGTTCCAACAGGGAAGAATGCATCTGGAACTAGGTTTTGAGGCCCCAAATTATCACAAAAATCAAACCCACTAAAATTAGCATTTGCTCTTTCTAGAACCGTAATTTCAATTGTTGAATCTGAAGTACATCCAGAATTGTCAGCAGATAAAGTAATCGTATTTAAACCGTAATTTCCTGTTGGATCAAAGTTTCCTGCTCCATCTCCGTCACCCGACCAAGTTAAAGTTGAGGCAGCTGGTGTTACTCCAAAAGTTAAAGGAATAGTAGCTACCGAAGTATCTTCACAAACATCTGCAGGACCTGATAAATCAATAACTGGTTCCTGAATTACGATCATTGTAATAGTATCATAAGCAGGACAAGCATCCATTGGGAAACCATACCTAATTCTATAAGTTCCAAATCCAGCAGTTTCTGTATTAAATGTCCTAGCTAAATCATTTAAAGCCCCTCCAGTTGGATCAACATCTTCAAATGTTCCTCCAGGCTGAGTGGTTGTTAAAGCAATATCTCCAAAGCTTTCACACTGAACAGTATCAATATTAGTAATTGTTGGGTCTGGAATATCGTTTACTACGATATCGATAAATTGAACATCTCCACAGTTTCCTCCGATAGTATATTCAATTCTATGTGTCCCTGCTCCCGCTTCTGCTGGATCGAACCAACCAGTAAAAGGATCCACACCATCACCTGAGAAAGTTCCTCCTCCATCAACTACTGATAATTGTACAGAATCCGCATCCTCACAGAAAGGACCAACAGGGGTAATAGTAGCATCTAACTCATCAGTAGTAGTTACCCAAATAGTATCTTTATCTCCACAAGGGTTAACTTGAGTATAGATTAACATTTCGTTAGTCACTAATCCAAGAGTTGCTAAATCTATTTCCATCTCTCCAGTTCCATTCAATGCAACGGCTGGATTATTCCAAGTACCTCCATTATCAGCAACTGTGAATGTTGGATTCGGATCTAAAACACATAATCTTAAAGTATCCTGCGGCTCATTAATCGTAGCATCTTTAAGTGGATTAATTGTTACATCTAAAGTGTCAATATCACCACACATACCAGCCATGTAATAGTAAATCTCAAATGAACCAGTATGATCTGTAGGATTCAACGTTGTTCCCCCCAGTAAATTTGCCGCTAGAGTATCTTCTTTGTACCAAACACCTCCAGGGTTATCGGTTACTAGGTTAAACACTGTATCCACATTACAGTAATCAATATCTAATGATGTAATTGTTGCATCCAAATCAGGCTCAACTGTAATAACAACAGTATCTAAATCACCACAAGGGTCAGATAAATTATAAATCAACTCATAAACTCCTGCAGGATATAATGCAGGATCAAAAGAAGTACCTCCTAAAAGATTTCCAGGAGCAGTATCATTTACGTGCCATGTACCAGTTAAATCACCCGTTGTTAAAGCTACAGCTGGATCAGATTTACAAATTGTAGAATCTGGAGTAGCAATTGTAGCATCCTTTAAAGGATCAACATGAACAGAAAGCGTTGTATCAAAACCACATTGCCCATAAACAGTATAAGTTACATCGTGATCACCAGCACCTGAGTTACTTGGAACAAATCTTCCAAGCGCATCAGCCTCACCTCCCCAAACACCTGAATCAACAGTTGCTGGAGTAATAGTTAATACAACCGCTGGATCATTAGCACAGTAAGGGCCAACTGAATCAATTTCAAAGTTTGGTCTTTCTTTTACAAAGATGTTAATCGAATCAGCTCCATAACATCCTAAACTATCAACACCATACATAACTTTATATGTTCCTGCTCCTAAGGCAACAGGATCGAAGTTTAATGGATCTCCAGGTAATAATACTGTAGGCAAACCAGCATCTATCCTCCAAGCACCAGTAACATTAACACCATCAACAACAGGCGTAACTGTTAAGTTTACGGCTACCGAATCATCACAAAATGGACCTTCATCCTGAATAGTAACTGTTGGATTTTTCTTAACCTCAATGTATAATGAATCTTCACATGAACCATCTACGGTAAACATCAGTTTATAAACTCCATATTTAACGTTTGCAGCTGAAGCATCAAACAATGTATCAGCTCCAGTATCATCAATTGTAGCATCAACACCAGGAGCAGAAGGAACGGAATCAACGGTCCAAACACCATCTCCACTAGCTGCTTTAACAGTTGAATCCAACAAGAAAGTTTCTCCTGCACAAATAGGGTCCGCAGTACCTACTTCGGCATCACAACCACAAACTCCAATGTTAAATATTAAAGTATCTGCGATATCACAAATTGTAAAATGAATTTCATATGTTCCAGCTCCAGGTGCATTAAACTCACCTGTTCTTGAAT
The DNA here is from genome assembly GCA_038154685.1 of Flavobacteriales bacterium. Classification (GTDB taxonomy): domain Bacteria; phylum Bacteroidota; class Bacteroidia; order Flavobacteriales_C. The sequence goes on from JAYPYW010000082.1 coordinate 7,932, forward strand.
CTATTGTACAAGCTCCACAAACATTTGGACCAACAGTTGCTAAAGAATAAGCATCTTCATAAAGCGGAGTCATTTCCGCATCTGTACCTTTACAAACCCATTGAGTAGAAAAGTTATAAGGCAAATCACATTCCGTTAAAGCTCCAGGATCTTGGATTTCCAACCAGTCTCTTGGTGGGATAAACATGTTCGGCATTCCGTAACCTACACTTGCCGCAGCAGTAGCCTGACCACCAACAGCACCAGCAGCAGCTCCATTTGGATTAGTTACTGTAGTAGCTCCATCCATATAACCCCAAGGTGATTTAGCGAATCCACCTCCGTAAATTCTTCCATCTCCTCCAAGTTTAATAGATCCAATATCATTTGTTCCTGCCGCGTTTTCCTGAACAACCATTGTATATGCTCCAGAAGCAATATCAAAATACCCTAACTCTCCTCTCAATGGACCACTCCATTGATCGGATTGTAGGGTTACGTATAATCTGTTATTATCTGGCGACCATTCACAATCGTATGGGTTAGACATTCTTACTGTACCGTCCCCTAAACCTTTATCGAAAGTAAAAGTACCTGTTAAAGTATTAAAGTCTAATAATGAAATTGAGTTCACTGGATCCCATGTACCTGCCCCACAGTGGTGAGTTACCGCAGCTTTTATTGAACCTGCTGAACCGTCAGCCCATTGGAATTGTAAAGAAGCTCTTTCATTAGCGTGTCCTCCGCCTCCTGGGTTTCTAGACACTTCAAAACCAGCATTTGATGATACTGGTGTTTCATCTAAACCTGAACAAGAAAGTAAATAAGCATTAAACTGATCTGAGGTTCCGGCTGCTGGTGAAACATGACTAACAACCCAAATATCAATTCCATTGTTGTGCCAAGTAGCAGCAACTTGCTCCGTACATCTATCACCTCCTAATCTTGTTGGACCAGCAGTAATAGAATTAGAAGTTTTGTTGTAAACGTAATAGTTAAAACCAAGATCTGGATGACCAGCTTCTCCTCCAAGAGCATCATCTGTTGTGAAAATATAATAATCTTCCGTATTTAATGGATGCTTTACAAACATAACCCCCTGCACAGCAGAACCATTATTTCCTCCAGGTGCTTCCGCACCAGTTAATAATCCTCCACCTGGGACAGCAATTGCATTACCAGCTCCATCCCACAAACCAACTCCGTTGGTAAACAGAACCAAATTCCCGTCTTCATCACTCGCCGAAGCACATGATTCATATCCAGTAAAAGGAGATCCAGCACCAACAATTGTTGAAACAGTTGGAGCCCCAGTTCCTGACGCTCCAAAATCAATATTCTGAGCACGTCCTACAAACCAATTAGCATGAGTTGGCCAAGCCCACTCATCGTTTGAAGCAGGACAAGTTTGAGCTTGTATATTGTTCTGAAAACCAATAAGAATAGTCAACACCATTAGTAGTATCGACGAATAATTTTTTCGGCAAAAAGTCATAAGCACCCCATTAATCTTTGTTAGCACACTTTTAGAACAATCCGAAACACCGAAAGTTACAATTGAATTGTAATTATTTGGCAGCATAAGGGACGGTTGTGGGCTAAACCGATTTTGTTTGGCTTAAAACTAATAAACTTTGGTGGATTTTTAAAACAGAAAATAGATTTAAATTCTTCTGTTTCTTATAGTTAGTATCTATTAATTCAACTTAACTACTTCTTCTTTTTGCGCTTCTTCTTTTTACCCGGAACCTCATGCTCAACTTCAAACTCAATTTGTGTTAATAGGTCACCTAAACTCTTCTCATTGGAGAGGTCTAAAACAGTTTGATATTCCTTCTTGGAAATCTCCATTTCAGGCACCTTTTTTCCCAAGAATTTTTCAATTTCTATAAGTAGATCCATTTCATTAGGTGCTACGAAAGAAATAGCGTCGCCTTTTTCCTTTCCTCTTCCAGTTCTTCCTATTCTGTGAACATAATTTTCAGTAACTTCTGGCAAATCGTAATTAATAACCAATTCGATACCAGCCACATCCATTCCTCTCGCAGAAACATCTGTAGCTATCAGCAAAAGTGTTTCTCCTTCTCGAAATTGCTTTAACGCTGTATTTCTTTCCTTTTGGTCTTTCCCTCCATGCAATACCAAGCTATCAATCCCCACTCTTTCCATAGCTTTTGCAACTCGCTCTGCTCTTACTTGAGTTCTGACAAAAACCATTATTTTTCGTCCTTCATTTTGCAGAACTAAATTTTCTAAAAAGAAACGTTTATCGTCCATTTCAATTTGTGCAATATAATGACGAACATTCTTTGATACAGGATCTTTTGGGGAAATTTGAATCCTTATAGCATTATTTACAAGAGAGTAGGCTAACTTCTTGATTTTTGGGTTAATAGTTGCCGAAAAAAACAATGTTTGTCTGCGCTTTGGAATTTTACGAAGAACGTCTTGAATATCTTTATAAAACCCTAAATCAAGCATCCTATCTGCTTCATCTAAAATCAGCGTATTAACTCTTTTTAGATCGAGATAACCTTGAGCAATCAAATCAAACATTCTACCTGGGGTCGCTATTAAAATATCAACTCCTTTGTTTAGTTTTTGGATTTGAGGATCCTGCTCTACACCACCAGTAATAGCAAAAGCTTTAACAGTTGTGTATTTGGCAACCTTATTAAAAACATTTTGAATTTGTTGAGCCAATTCCCTAGTAGGGACCATAACTAAACATCTTACACCATCTTGCCTTCCCTTAATCGAACTTATTTGAACTTTGTGAACAATAGGAATAGCAAACGCAGCAGTTTTACCAGTTCCAGTTTGAGCTATACCTAGAACATCCTCTCCCTTCAATATCGAGGGAATAGACTTGAACTGAATGTCGGTTGGTTTTTTAAACCCTAAACCAGCAACACCTCTTTTCACTTCATCTGTTATCGCGTAGTTCTCAAACTTCATACAACAAAGATAGTTTATTTACTCTTGTTTAAAATTGGGTATAGAACATAGAAAAAACCAAAAATCAGAAAACATTTTATCAAAAATTCGTTTCTTAACTTTGAGATATGAAGAATCAAATACGATTTTCCGTATTAGTTTTAATAACAACTCTTTTTTTAAGCCTTACTGGATCCGACTGGAAACAAGCGCTAAAAAAAGAGAACGTTATTGTCTACAATCGTGATGTAGACGGTGACAAATTCAAGCAATCCAAGGTTGAAACAACAATTAATTATGGAACCTTAGATAAGGCTGAAAAGATTTTAAAAAATATTGCTGAATACAAAAACTGGCAACCCAATTGTGAATCTTCAGAAATTATAAAAACCAGCCAAAACTCAATAGTAATGTATATAACCTTTGGCGCCCCTTGGCCTGTTTCGGATAGAGATTTAATTATTGAATCTACATTTTTAAGAGAAGGAAAGAAACTTATTGTAAAAAGTACAGCTAAACCCACACTGAAATTAGAAGATGAAGATTATGTTAGGATAACTTATTGTGAAGGAATGTGGGAAATCGAAGAAAAAGAAGGTGGGAAATTGTTTTTAAGAAACACCAATCATTCAAACCCTGGTGGAAACATTCCTGCTTGGTTAAGCACAACTGCTGTTGAAGACATTCCTATGGAAACTATGCAGAATTTTATTGAGTTATTGAAAGATTAATTCGCTCATCTTACATCTAACAGGCCATGTCACCCCTTTGAAGAAAGGGATCTATTGAACTTAAATTCTAACGAATGGATCCCTTTCTAAAAAGGGATGGCAATAGGATAAAGACATCACGAAAACAACTTCAACAACTCCTTAAAATGTGCCTCTTTATCAGACTTACCTACTTTTTCATATGAGTAGCAAATGTTTGTAA
>JAYPYW010000083.1:0-4181 GCA_038154685.1 Flavobacteriales bacterium
ACCTAACATTAACAACACCAGAATAAGGTAAGTAGAAATATACTTCATGTAACAAAAGTAAAAATCTAACCTTGTTTAAAAAGAAGTTGTAATAATTTATCTGTTTGTGGATTATAGTCTTCGCTTAAACCCTTAAAAAGAATACTTGATTGTTCTTTCATAGATGTTCCCTTGTTAAGAGACTCTATAATTATTCTGTTAGCAGGTTTTTGAAGCCTAGAAATCTCAACTTTTGGCTTTTTTGTCCCGTAATGCAAATGACTTATTAGCGACAAAATAGATTCCTGATCGTAATCCAACTTTACCTCTTTTTGTTTCACATATCGGTTGAAGGCTGATAATTTGGAATCTAAAGAATCAAATTTACCTCGCTTCCAATAAACAACAAGAAAAACCAATTCACTATCGATGAAACTTTTTGAAGATTTATTTGACTTATCCCAATCCTGATACTCAATCAATAAAGGAATTACCTTTTTTTCGATATCCGAAACAACCAACAATTCTGATAAAGAAAGATAAGTACGAGAAATAAGTAACTTATTCACTAACTTTTTCTCCTTTACTGCCGATTTAAAATTTTCAACTAAATCAATAATTGCCTCAGTATTTCGTAAGAAATGCTGCTGGAAAATTTTGTTTTGAAAAAACACATCATAGTATTTCTCCACCAAAACAGAATCGCTATTATTCTTCTTAATTATTTTCAAAAAATAAGATTCAAAAAAATCCAGGTAAACTCCAAATTCCTTTATTTTACTTTTCGATTTAAGGAAGGTAAAAACATTACTGGTAACTAAAAGTTTATTTATATAATCTTTTTCAAAGACAGGCGCAGTAAATAACAATTCCAACTGTTGTTTCCTTTGCTTGTGATGGTTTTCTATATCTGCTAAAACCATGAAACACATTGATTTTATTTCGAAATAAACCATTTTGGAACTGCTCGATAATAAACTCTCCACCGAATCGATTAAAGGATCATTAAGAATCAACTTAATCTCTTCAATATATTTTGGATTTTTCTCCTTAAAGAAGTATGAATAATACAAACTCACCCCTCTCCTATACAACCGGTTTAAATTCTCTTGTTCAGACTCACATTTTCTGCAGAAGATGATATCCTCTTCTAGCTCTTCGGTTGCTTCAAATGTTAACATACCGGATAAATGTAAAAGGATCCACTGATTTGAAACTGCCTTTTTCAGAATATGAAATAACTCAGCATTTTTGGAGTACTTAATTAATTTGGCATTTAACTTTTTAGCCTCCTTTATTAACCCTTTTTCTTGCAAAAGCTTAACATCAGTTAAAACACCTTGCAACTTTACTTCATTACTAGAGTCTGAATGAAACAGTCTTAACTGCTTTAAAATAGACCGATAAAGCTTATCGAGATTAGATCTTAAAACCGGAATGGATTTTTCATCCAACCTTTCCAATTCCTCAAAACTATAAGACTTTTGCTTAGCAATTGTATCAAAATATAGAATAGATTGACTCGCAGCTTTGGTAGATTGCAACCTTAGCTTTACGTACCTTTTTTCACTCTGTGAAAGGTTTTTAATTAAGGTGTATAGGTTCTTCAAGCTATTTTTAAATGAGATTACTTGATTTTCACCACTATTGTTTCATACAGAGCTCCTTCATTTGAAACCAGCTGAAGAAAATAAACACCATTTGGAATTGTAGAAAAATCAATCTTAAGGCTCCCCTTATGCAATTGATCTTGCTGTAAAATCATCTTACCATCTAATCCAAATAGAGTTAGTCTTGCTTCATCTGAAGGGTTTTGAATGGTTATAAAATCAACTATGGGATTAGGATAAGTAATTAAACTCTTTGTTTCAACCTCTCCAACAACAATAGGATTAATCGCTTCAAAACTAACAGTATCCTTGTAAGCCCCTGTATTGCCATTAAATTCCAATTCAACATCGTAAACACCTATAAGGTCTACTCTCAAATCAACAAACATCACCCATTCACTTCCTTCAATATGCTTAGTCCCCCAAAGGTTTCCAGGACCACTTAATTTGCTAATATTAACAGTACCAGCCCACGTAGTATCTATAAAACCCGTCCCCTTATTAACTAACCCAGCAGTAATAGGAAACACAGCATCTACGGACACAATAGAACTTCTAAAAAACACTATTGAGTCTCCGTCATCATCCGAACATCCTTTGGTGAAACTTGGATCACAAATATCAACTGAAGAAACAACTGTAATATTTAAAGTATCAAGGATTGTTCCCAACATTATCATTTTTATACTGTAGGATCCTGGCTCAGAAAACTTCCAATCATCAACATATTGATAACCTAAAAATGGTCCGAATGAAAGAGTTCCCGAAATTGTTCCCGGCCCATCAATTAACTCAAACAAAACGCTGGTTGAAAAAGTAGTATCAATTAAATCTGTATCAACTGATTTAGCTGCAACCCAAAATGGCATTGCATTATTTGGTGTTGTATAAAATCCACCGTTGTAATCTAAACTCGAAAAAGGGAGATAACCTCCTGCCCCAGAATTAGAACAACCACTCACTCCTAAATCACTACAAACATCTTTAGTGTATTGTGAGAACCCCGGAAGGAAGCTTAATAAAACAATTATTAAAAGTAATTTTCTTCTCATATTTTAAGACAAATAAAACACCCCTTCGATTAATCAAATATAATGCTTTCCCAAAATACAAATCACATTTCATAAATCAAAAAACAACTTTCATATCGTTAAATTTGGATAACGAAAAATATTTATTATCAAAGTATACTTTGAGATAAGCCGCTCAAAGATTAACTTTAAAACATCAAATTTAATCTGTTAATAGCATTTATTCTATGTTCTGTGCTTTCGCAAGTAAAAGCGATAAGCATTGATCACACATTCAGTAACCAGGTAATTGAAAATAGCTTAAAGTGTTTTAGTTCTAAAAAAAAACTCACTATTAATGAGGCTATTAAAACCAACTTTAAAGAAAACTATGACAGTTTAAAAACCGAAGAAAATACAATTTGGGCCAAATTTTTGGTTGAAAATAAAACAGATAAAAACCAGTTCTTATCTCTACGCTCAAGTAGATATGGATACATAAAACTGTATAATCCTGATTTAAAGTTAATTGGAGAAAGCGGTCTACTGTACCCCACAGAAAAAAGAAAAGTTAATGAAGGAGTAATCTCAGTAATTCCTTTTACACTTAAAACAAAAAGTAATTCAACATTTTATATTGAACTAATCCCTCATTCTGAACCTAATATTGAATATGAGCCTTACCCTATTAGTATAGTTAGGCAAGATTTACTCGAAAAGGAACAACAAGGGAAAAACAACTTTTTCCTTTTCTTTCTTGGAGGAATAGTAATCATGACAATTTATAATCTTGCGTTATTTATTCAACTTAAAAAGGTTCATTATTTATACTTCGCCCTATTAAACTCGATGATTCTTTTGTTTGTTCTAATTCAAACAGGCCACGTGGAATACAGAATATTCGAAAACTATCTTTATCACGAAAGACTAATTATGGTCGTTGGTAACCTTAATCTAATTGCCTACATCCTGTTCTCAGATAAAATATTATTGCTCCATAAAAATGCTCCCAAAGTTTTTAACCTAAAGAAATACATCCTTATTACACTATTCTTATTAGTAATCCCGGTTTCATTTGGGCAATTAATTCCTATTCTTTTTGGAATCGGGTCTCTACTTGCTTTAGTTGTTTATAATTATGTTATATATGCTTCTTTTAAAGCGGTAAGAAAAGGTGATACAGAAGTTTCATTCTTCTTCATTGGAAATTTATTTTTCTTTTTAGGAATAACATTATCTGTTTTAATGATTAACGGTATCTTACCTAGATCCATTGGTCAATTTACAGCAATTGAGGTTGTTCAAGCAGGAAACTTAATCCAGTTATCTTTATTTAGTTTATCTCTAGGGTCAATCGTAAAAGGAATAGAACGCAGATTAAAAGAATCTGAAGTTGCTAAGGAAGCTGCCTTTGAAGCAGCTAGTTTCAAAGACCAATTCCTAGCAAACATGAGTCACGAAATTAGAACTCCTTTGAATGGAATTATTGGAATGCTCGATGTTTACTTTGCAAGTAACACTCTTACCTCTAAACAAAAAGACCAATTAGAAATAGTTCAAAACTCTTCAAACTCTCTTTTGA
>JAYPYW010000083.1:4191-11563 GCA_038154685.1 Flavobacteriales bacterium
ATTATTAATGATATACTTGATTTATCAAAACTTCAAGCAGGGAAAATGGCTATTAGCCCTATTAACACTCCTATTGATAAACTTGCGCATTCTACCAAAAACATCTTTCAACCTTTAGCAGAAAAGAAAGGATTACTGTTAGGTGTTAAAGTTCATGACGAAGTTCCAGCAATTGTTAAAATAGACAATAACCGAGTTGCTCAAGTACTTAATAACCTCGTAAGCAATGCAATTAAATTCACTGAATTTGGGGGGATTAATATCAACATTAGAATTGATTCTAATGACAAACTTGAAATTAGTGTAATGGACACCGGTGTTGGAATCACCAAAACAGACATTGATAAAATTTTCGAAGAGTTTGGACAGGTCTCAGAAACAAATAAACAACGAACCGATGGTACAGGTTTAGGATTATCGATTTGTCATAAAATGGTTAATCTAATGGGAGGAGAAATCGGTGTTGAATCAACAATTGGGAAAGGCTCTAGATTCTGGTTTACTGTTGATTATGAAAAAGGGGAATTTGTAGAAGAAAATATTCAAGTAACGCCAAAGAAAAAGATAGAACGAAAACTAAAAATATTAGTTACTGAAGACAAGCCTATTAACCAAAAAGTAATTCAGCTAATGCTGCAAAAACTAGGGCACGAACCTATTTTAACAGCTAATGGCCTACAATGTCTCGCCATGTTCAAAGAAGGTGAGTTCGATCTTATCTTTATGGATATACAGATGCCTGAAATGGATGGTGAAGAGGCCGTAAAAATACTAAGAAGAGATTTTAAAAACCTCCCTCCTATAATCGGTTTAAGTGCCAATTCAATGGAAGGTGATGCAGAAAGATATATGAACAATGGATTTGACGATTATCTAACAAAACCATTCACTATGTCGGACCTTGTTGAAAAATTAAACAAATACAATTTCAAATAACCCTAAAAAAAAGAAACTTTTCTGAACACACCACGTAAGGAGTGCGCCCAAAACTACTTATATGGAAAACAGAAACTGGGAAGTTTCTTTTCTTAAAGAAAAGAGTTTCAAAACTGATCCCTTAGCTGATCAACTTGTAAAAGATATTTTACAAGTACATGGCCAAGAAGCCATCAAAGAATTATTCTCACAGCTTACAGACAATGACGACATCATTCAAAATGAAAAGGTAAAGCCTGAAATCAGGGACTACTTTAACTCCAACATGGAGTTACCCGATTGGGCTGATGAAGAGAAGATAAAAATTGGACAAAACCTTTTTGAACTGTACGGGCTTGAAATTGCTTTCCTTTTAAATTTCAGATCCCTCCCTTTATGCTATTCGAGTAAGAGCGGATCTAAAGTTTTGTTTTCTACGGGCAGATTAAGCAGGGAAAAAACCAACACCAATAAATTAACGAGAAGGTTAATGGAAACTTCTCAAATGGTTATTAATGTTATGTCACCAGGAGGTTTTGAACATTCTGGAAAAGGAATAATTACAGTTAAGAAAGTGCGATTAATGCATGCTTCTATTAGAAATTATTTAAAACATCCACAAATTAATCAACATGGTTGGGACACGGAAAATTTAGGAGAACCAATCAACCAAGAAGAAATGGCCGGTACCCTAATGGCCTTTGGCCCTCTAATTCTTAAAGGGTTAAATGAATTAGGGATAGAAATTACAAAAGAGCAGGAAGATGCCTACACCCATTGCTGGAATATAGTTGGGCACTTTATTGGCTTAGATCAAGACTTAATGCCAAAAAACTATAATGAAGGATGGGATTTAGGAATCGCTATTTTAAAGAGGAACTACGAGTCATCATATGAAGGTCAAGAGCTGGGAAAAAGTTTAGTTCAATTTGGAAAAAACATATTTCCTGGATATTTCTTTGATGATATGCCTGCTTTTTTCATAAGTAGGTTTACAAGAGATGTTAGTGCTGATATTGGTGAAAATTTTTCCAAATTAATTGGCATTAATCCCAAACCGACTTTAAAAAGAAAATTCGTCACATGGCTGCTCACCTATGTTTTTGATAAGGTTAGCGACTTGCAAAGAAAATCTCCTTTTCTAGACAAGATTTCTAAATGGATTAACAGGAAATTAATGCAAGGAATGATCGATTTTTATATCAAAAATAGAACGGTTGAATTTTACATTCCACCTTCTTTAAAATCTAATTGGAAACTGTAATGGAAAAGTTGATGCATTTAAATGAACATTGTTATGATTTTACTGAGTTTTGGATAAACACAGAAAAATATGACACAGTTGGATTAATTTTCAATGGCATAGGCTGTTTATTCTGGGTGGTATGTTACGCAGCACTGGTAAAAACAATGATCAAGAAAAAATTTGTTGAAATGCCCTTCTTCATTGCCTGTGGAAATTTAGCATGGGAATTTGTTTGGAGTGTATTTTACCACCCTGATACAGGTTTTCTTTTCTCTCTTTCTTATCAAGCGGCCTTTTTGTTAGACTGCTTCATATTTTATTATGTTGTAAAATATGGTGCAAAATATATGCACATCCCTGAAATTAAAAAACATTGGAAAGCAATTTGCCTCACCAGCTTAGTGGCTTGGATTCCTTTAAATTACTTTTTCATTTATAACGGATTCGACACATGTATCGGGGCAAACTCAGGATACATTCTAAACATTATAATTGCTGTTTTATACCCGTACACTATGATTCAAATAGGTGCAGAACATTACAGTAAAGTAGTTGCATGGACCAAAATGTTAGGAACTGGGTTAATTACCGTGTCGATGTTTATATTTTACCCAAACAATTATTTCACTCAAATGTTAGGTGTTATGGTGTTAATACTTGATTGCTATTACATCTACTTGTTAAACAAAAAGAAAAAAGAATTAAAAATTGCTGTTTAGATTATTCATATTACTTGGTTTACTAATTCAATTTAATTGGGCAAAGGCCAATACAATTGAAATCACTCCGGATTTTCAATCACTTATTATTGAAAATGATGTTGTTTATTCCAGAGATTTCAAAAAAGAGCCCTACTTTGATTACAGTTATATTAAATCACTCAGCTTTTCTGAAAAGGGAATGGTACCAAAGGATATCAAAGGTGCCTTTTGGATTAAAATCACTATCAAAAACACACTTAATAAAAGAGCTGACCTAAGTATTGAAACTAACCGTTTTGAAAACTTAGAACTATTCTTTTTCAAAGAAAACCACATCCTAAACTCTGTTAAAGCAGGAATAAACCACCCTTTTTCGGAAAGAGATTTTTTTAAAGGAGACATTTCAATTCTCCCCTTCTCAATACCAACTAACAGCACAAAAGATGTATATCTATGGGTTTCTCAACCCGAAAAATGGCCCTACCAATACTCCACACTGCCCTTCACTCTTAAATCTAGGGTTAAGTCTGTTAATGATCTAAATACTTCGGAAAACGTTTTATACTTTTTCTTAGGGGCAATAATCTTAATGACTCTTTATAACCTAGCCTTATTCATGGTTGTAAGAAAACCGGATTATATATACTACATCATAAATAATGTTTTTATTATTCTTTTTGTTTTGGCACAAGTTGGAAAGTTAGACTACTATCTTTTTGACACCCCTAAATACCATGAAAAAACAATTTTAATATTGGGCAACCTCTCCTTCATTTTCTACATGCTGTTTAGTAAGGAGGTATTAAAATTCAAAAAATATGACCCTCCTGCCAATCGAATTGTAAATTACGCACTTTTAATATGGCCAACATTATTAACTTTTGTGATTTTCAACAAGGATAAAATTGCTGTAGCCCTAGGCTCTATTGGAGCAATCGTTGGATATGGTGTAATCATATTTTCTTGTGTTAAAGCAATTAGAAACGGTTCTGTTTCAATTAAATACTTCTTCATTGGAAACTTATTCTACTTATCGGCTGTCACAATACAAATCCTTCAAATAAACGGAGTTTTACCATATAAAATAGGTCCTTTTACCGCTATTGAATTTGTTGAAATAGGAACGATGCTTCAATTAGCTTTGTTTTCTCTTACACTTGGATCTTCCATTAATATTATTAAAAGAAAACTCCTTGAAAAAGAAGTTGAACAGCAAAGACAAAAACATGATGAGCAAATTAAAATTGCTCAAGTAATTCAGAATAAAAATATTGAATTAGAAAGGAAGGTTCACATAAGAACAATGGAACTCAAAACAAATTCAGACCTTCTTAAACAAAGAAATCAAGATATCAATGATAGTTTAAATTACGCCAGAAGACTTCAAAACGCATTTCTTCCAGAACTAGATGTTTGGCAAAAACTTTTACCGAGTTCATTTCTTATATACCAGCCTAAAGAGGTTATAAGTGGAGACTTCTTTTGGGCAACAGAAAAGAACAATAAAAAATTCTTTGCTATCGCGGATTGTACTGGTCATGGTGTCCCTGGAGCAATGGTGAGTTTAATAGGTATAAATAACTTGCAGCGTTGCACAAATGAGTTTTTATTAGAAAAGCCAAGTGAAATATTAGACCAATTGAGAGATCTTATCGAGGAATCTTTTGAAGGTAAATTTAATCGGGAGGAAATAAAAGATGGAATGGATATAGCGCTTTGTTCTCTTTATGAAGAAAATGGAACGAAGTACGTAGAATTTGCAGGTGCTAACAACCCGTTTTGGCTTTTTAGAGGAAGCGATACTCCTATAGAAGGAAGTAAGAAATCCAAAGAACTATACGATGGGCTTTTCTTACATGAGATTTCAGGAGATAAACAACCTATTGGAAAGTATCATACGAAAACCAATTTCACAAATCATAAAATTAAAGTGGAAAAGGGTGACGAAATCTATTTATTCACTGATGGTTACGTTGACCAATTTGGTGGAGCCGATAACAAAAAGTTTAAAATGAAAAACTTTAGGAAGCTCCTAGGAAACTCATATGGCTTGGATCCAACCGAAAAGAAAAACATTATCCTTAACACATTTAGAAGATGGAAGGATAAAGAAGAGCAAGTTGATGATGTTTGTTTAACTGGAATTAAGATATAAAAAAAGGCTAGGCAAAACCTAGCCTTTTATATTTGATTTATTTTAAGCTTATTCAGCCGCCTCGCTTTCTTTTTCCAGAGCGTCCTCATCAGCTGACTCTTTCACTGACTCCTCAGTTAAAACACCGCTTTTCACTAAGATGTTATACCATCCAAAAAGCTTTTTAATATCAGACTCGTAAACTCTTTCTTGATCGATTTCAACAAAACCGTTTAATGTACTTTTTAACTCCGACTTACCTGGAATTTCAATTTCAGCAAAATTACTTGCTTCAGCAATCTTCACTAACACTTCTCCTAAAGGAATATCTTCTTCCTCACCAGAAATACTGACATCCCCTAATGAAGAGATTTTGTAAGATGAGTAAGCGTTAAATCTTTTCCCATCAACCAAAGATTCTACAATAACACCGTTTGCTGATTGAGCAACTAATTTTTGTAATCCTGGCTTTCCACCAATTGTAAATATTCCTGTTAAATCCATTTAAGTACTTTTTTACAAAAGTACGGTATTATAGAGACTGACTGAAATCTTTTAGTGATAAACTTCAAACTGGTAGCTTGAATTACCCTCACGAGAAGTAATATTTAAGAAGTAATTACCAATTTTTAAAGTTGTTGTATTAATTAAGATCTTATAAGAATCAAGGTCCACCTGATCTGCAAATAACCTTTGAATTAATCTTCCATTAACATCAAGAACAGTAATATCCATTTCAACACTTGAATTAGCTTTAAACTCAGCAATTAAGTATTCATTAGCAGGATTAGGGTAAAAAATAAACTCTTTCACGATCTCTGCTGAAGTATTGGTGCTTTCAACAACTTCTGGAGCTTCAATTTCAAAAGACTCCGTCATTTCACATCCATTCGCATCGGTAACCTTTAACAAATAATCTCCAACACATAAACCTGAGAAGGTATTATCAGTTTGATCTATTCCATCATTCCAAGAATATAAATATGGCTCAACCCCTCCTCTAGCAATAACTGTCAGTTCCCCTTCGCAAGTATTTAAAGAGTCAGCGTAACGAGACCCCTCAAAGATCTTAATCGAATCTGGACTTTCAATCTCGAAAGAAATGGAATCTACACATCCATTCGGATCCGAAACCTCTAAAGTATAAGCACCTGCTCCTAATGCTGGATTTGCAATCGAAGGCAATGTTGGATCGCTCCAGTTATAATAATAAAAACCAGCTCCTCCAGAAACATCTAGACTAACATCCCCGTCTTTTATACCTGCACAAGTAGTGTTTTCCAAAGAAATAAGATCAGCAACTAACTCGGTTGGTTGGGTTAAAGAAAAGTTCATTGAGCTTTTTATACCGTATTTATCAACTACCTGAATATTGTAATCCCCGGCTTTTAAACTGTCCGCTACATTGTCAACCAAACTTGAATCATGGAACCATGAGATATCAAATGGTGGGAACCCAGCTGTAATATCTAAATCAATTTTACCATTATCTTCTTCGAAACAAGAAATATTATTGATACTGTTCACAGATATTTTAATACCTCGCATCTTTTCATACATGATTTCAGCATATTGAGCGCTTCTTCTCATATCACTATAGCTTTCCCCTGCTACAATCGCAAAAGCAACTACAACTGAATCTCCAGCGGCAACATCATATGGCCCATGAGATACAATATTAGCAACATCTCCACTAACTGTCGTATGCGTAATTCCACTCGACATTGATTGAAACTCCTCAGCATCATCAAAACCATCCCCAATATTTATTCCATCGGATCCTGATTTATCAAATGCGTAATAATTCACTTTGTTAGATCTTAATGCTTTAACACCTGCATATACTCCTCCAGGTTCGTATGCGTAACCAATATCCCTACCGCTATCAAAACCAGTAGCGTTATTATCTCCAGACCCAATAGCCCAGTCACTAAAAACACCAAGGTAAACCCCATTCATATCCTCACCAGTTGGGTTTCTAATTTTGTACTCATAGATTACGTAATCTTCATTATTCTCAGAACTCCATGCATAGGCAGTTTGATCAATCTTCACCCCTATTGGTTTCATCGACCAATCATCTGCTAACGTTCCAGTTGCTGTAAATTGAGCATCCGAAACACTAAGTGTATTGTTAGCATTAACAACTGCAGGCTCAAACGATAATAATTCATAATCCTCGAAAGAAAGTACGTTTTCAGCACTAACCCCTAAAAGAACTCCCATGTCTTTAATTAAACTACCTGTATTTTTGTAATCAACTCCCATTCCCGAACCAGAGAAAGTGTACCCTATACGTCCGTAGTTGTTAAAACTTAGATCTAGGTTATTTGTAATGATATCAACATAATCACGATTTACTTCAATTTCAAAACC
>JAYPYW010000084.1:0-8126 GCA_038154685.1 Flavobacteriales bacterium
GTTCGATTAAAGTATTTCAAATAATGCGAAAGGTTAAAAACTACATAGATTCTGAATTAGCGAAAAAGAAAATTGCTCGCTACAGGTTTTGGAGTATCAAAGATGAAAATGGGATAACAATCGTTTCATCCGACGATAATCCAGAAGGAAAATCGTTTGGCGATTACTTGGATAAAATCATTCATGATAATGTAGATGCAGAGGTTCAGGTGAAGTATGGAACTACAGAGCAAAGCTCACGGCAAAATCCTCCATTCTTTATCAAAATCAATCAGGAAATCGAATGGATTGACCCAATTGAAGAAGAACCAGAGCAAGTGACAATAAATGGTGTTAAGCACAAGGTCGATAAGAACGGACACGTGAATATCAATTTAGCTACCCCAAGGATTGAAGAGCCAAAAGTTGAGCCTGCTAACTACGATTTTATCCGACAAGAAATGGATATGCAGTTAGAGGGCTTAAGAAGAGAGCATGAAATGAGAGAGGAGAAAATGAAAGTAGACCTCCAAAATAAGCTCTTCGAACAAACCCTAAGTTTTAAGGAAATGATGCTAAAGGAACGTGAAGCAAAAATTGCAGAACGTGAACAAGCTTTAGCCGCTCAAGAAGCAATTTTTGAAGAGAAGGAAAAAGAAATTCGTGAAGATGTTAAAGGCTACATCAAACAGGTACCATCAGTTTTAGGAGGATTCATAAAAGACTTCCTAAAAGGTGGTGAAAAACCTCAAGTGTTAGGAAAAACCGAACAGTTTGATGAAAAGCCCCAGAGAGAAAGAAAAGAAGTAGAATTTGAAATAGAAGTTGAACCCGAAGAAACTGAAAGTGATGAGCAAGAAATTCAAAGTGAATCTAACGATTGAAGCAGAAGACCAAGAGCAATTAAAAGAGAAGCTACAGGCATTTCAAGACTTACAAACTCATTTAACACATGATGACTTTATGCAGGCGGTTGATGTTGTTGTAGAGAGTCCAGAAATAGTTGAGTTTATTAAAGAAGTGGCTCCAGAAGAAGGAAAAGAATTATCAATTACAGATTATATCGGAATAGCTAGAAAAGCCTTCCAGAAGTTCGGTTAATCTATAAAAGCAAAGAGTTATGAATCCAAAATTAGTTCAAGCTGCGGCTGTTGGTACAAAGAAGGTGTTTAGCAATAAGTATGTACTACTCGCTCTGATTGTAATCATTGGATTTTGGTTTTTCAAGGGAAGAATCAAACGAATGATGAAGAATTACAGAGCTAAACAATTCGATAAAAACGAAACCATAAATGCCAATCAGTTAGCCCAACAATATCGCTCAGCTTCCAATCCATCAGGAGTTAGTTGGATGATAGACTTTGATGGGACGGATGAGGATTTAATTGAAAAACTAGCCTTCCAAACTAAAGGTGGATTTGATGTTGTAGCGGATGCTTACCGTCAAAAGTTTGATGAAACATTAACCGACAGAATGAGGGCAGAATTAGATACTGATGAATTTAAGAACTGGCATAACATTATAACCTGATGTTAAAATTTAAGCCTAACAAAAACGGCTGGATAGTACTAGGGTTTATGGTGGTTATCACTAGCATTCTAATCATTAGAAATAGGAAGAGAGTTAAACGATTACTCAAGAACACAATGGCATATTTAAAGGAGAAAACATGGGATATCCATTCGGATAGAAGGATCAATACACTTCATCCATTGGTGCGAGCAAAAGCGAAGGAGTTTATCATAAGAGCTGAAAGGGAGCTAGGGATAAAACTTCGAGTTGTTTCTGCACTTCGAACTTGGGCTGAACAGGATAAGCTTTATGCGCAGGGAAGAACGTCTCCTGGTAATATTGTTACTAAAGCTAAAGGAGGTGAAAGCTTACATAATTTCGGATTAGCTATTGATGTAGTTGAAATCAAAAATGGTAAAGCTATTTGGAATAATCCAAACTGGAACAAAATAGCAGGTTTAGGAAAACAAATTGGATTCACTTGGGGAGGTGATTGGAAAAGCTTCAAAGATAAACCTCATTTCGAAATCCGATTTGGAAAGTCGTTAGCTCAATTAAGAGCGCTTTATCAATCAGGAAACCGAGAAGGAGAATATGTGAAGTTGGTATGAAAAAATGGATATACATAGTAGGTGTTTTAATTGGAGCGGTTGGAGTTTATCGCTTTGCTAAAAAGAAAGGAATTTCTTTAGGAAAGCTAACGAATAAACCACCAAAACTGAGGTTAGTTTATAGCAGAAATGTACCTGAAAAAGAACGCATAAAAGTAGATGGGTCTTACAAAGTAGTTAAGCTTTTCAGAGAATTATGGAGCTCGCAAATGGATATTCGCGAAGAGTTTTATGTATTACTACTCGACCGAGCAAATCACGTTTTAGGTTATCACGTACTAAGCCAAGGCGGAACAGCTGCTACAGTAGTTGACCCAAAAATACTTTTCGGATTAGCATTAGAATCACTGGCTTCAAGTATCATCGTAGCGCATAACCACCCAAGTGGAAATTTAAAACCAAGTCAACAGGATATAAACCTAACCAGGAAACTAAAAGAATCAGGAAAAACACTTGATATAAACGTCCTCGACCATATCATAATCACAAAAGAAGGCTACTATTCTTTCGCCGACGAAATGCAGTTGTAAAAGCTAAAGGAATGTTCAAAAAAGGAATCACATATTTCATCCTCGGAATAATCACTATGATTTGGCTCTGGCTTTTCTTTTTGAAAGGCTCAATCACTCAATACCGACAGGTGGAAATTGTAAAGACCGACACGATTTACGTCAAGAAGCCATATAAAGAGGTAGTCATTAAAGAAGTAGAAATCGAAAAACCAGTTAAAGTATTCATTTATAAAACAGATACTCTTTATCGTCAAAAACTAGAGCAAGACACCTTAATATCAGCTATCCATATCCAGCCTAAAAAAGCAACCATTCACACCATCACTCCAACTGGAGTTCCATTAGTAAAACAATATCCTTTGGACAATTTCAAACAGCTCACAATAAATCATCAAGGAGAGGTTAAGCAAGTAAAAAAGAAAAGAAAGAAACTACTCCGAAACATTAAAAGATTGGGGATAATAGTTGGAACCCTTTGTTTAAGCTCACTCTATTTAAAAAACAGCTGAAAAGGAGAGTAAAGCTTTTGGTTTACTATTTCAAAATCTTAAACTCAACCCTACGGTTGTAGCCATGTTCTTCCTCGGTGCAGTCTACACCGTTTTTACATTTATTTCTAATTTTCTCCTCTCCATAACCTTTGGCTACTAATTGTTCTGCAGGAACTCCTGAGAACACAAGGAAATTAACGATATACTCAGCTCTTTTTTGGGAAAGGGTTTTATTGTAGGAGTCGGAACCAATGGCATCCGTATGTGCCGATATTTCTACTTTTAAATCCGGACGCCTTAAAAGTAATTTCTCAACATAATAAAGGTTCTTAACCGACTCTGGCAAAAGCTCTGCTTTGTTGTACACAAATAACAAATCCTCCAACTCAAAAGAACAATCCATACAATGCATCGAAAAGTCCTTTATCTTTTCAAAGTCTTTTTCAGTTTGAGGATTTATCGTTTGGAAATCTTCCAACAAACCAGGGCTCGATGCTATAATTTCATATTCAACCCCCATCGGTAAATCAAGTGTAAACCCGCTTTCTGCCGAAACTTTTACACTGTCTATTATCTCACCTGTTTCCTTGTTTTTAATCTCTAGTAAACCATCCACTTTGCGAGATTCTTCGGCGTGGTATAAAAATCCAGTAAACTTATAATCCACATCCGGTACTAAAGAAAGCTTTAGGTCATGTTCCGAAAAATTATTCAGCTTCGTAGCATCAACCGTAATTTCTTTTGTTAAATAACCAGGAGCATCAAAAGCTAAACGATATTGCCTTTGTAGAGGCAAAACTATTTTATACCCTTTGTCCTCTCGAGATTCGCCCGTTAAAATGGTTTCTTTTTTATTCAGAGATAACACCTTAAAACTAGCCGAAATTGGTTGGTTTGTTCTAGCATCTTTAATATCCCCTTTCATTAACAACAACTTTGGCTTTAAGCTATTTTTTAAACCTATTCGGTATATATCCGAGTTTGGAGCATCCTCATTACCTTTTAAACGCTTAGCTAAATACGCATACTCGGCAGCATCAGGAAGTGTGAAATAAAACTCGTTATTCTCTGTATTGTATGGACTTCCTAAGTTCTCTGGTGCCGACCAATTTGTCCAAGTGCTATCCAGTCTTTCCGATTTGTAAATATCAAACCCACCTAAACCATTTTTATGCCCGTTCGATGAGAAATAAAGCGTTTTATTATCTGCACCTAAAAAAGCAGTAGCTTCTGTTTTATTGGTGTTAATTACACTACCCATATTAATGGGGTCACTCCAGTTTACCTTATCTTTTGAAAAGGACACAAAAAGATCCTGCTCTCCAATAGCCTCTTTGTCATGCACTGCAAGAATTAAAACATTCATATCGTTATTCATAAAAGCAGAATAACGTTGGTGTGTTTCAAACTTCACATTTATGGGCTCAGGAAATCCCCATACACCATTTTTTTTGTGTGCCACCGAAAGTCCTTTTCTAAACCTTCCTTTGGTTTTATACCTACTTGATAAAAGCAAACTGTTCCCATTGTTTACTACCGCTAATACAGCATTAGGACATATTTCACAGTTTAGCGGCCCATCAGTCATCTCGGCCATCTCCCAAGCATCTACCGAATCAATAAACTCCGAATAAAAAATATTACTTGTATAAAACGATGCACGTTTTGTAAAGGAGTTATTGGTGTCGACTGTAAAAAAGTATAGCCCTTCACCACTTGCGGTAATAAAAGGTCCCGATTCAACTTGTAGTGTATTAACAGTGCGTCCTAAATTTTCGGCTGCGTAAACTTGCTCTTTTTCTTCTTGTTCCTCCAATACAAAATGCTCTATTTTTTGAGCAGAAGAAAACAATGAAGCAAACAACAAAATAAAAGCCATTGAAAAAGCTTTATTTAAATTGTCCATCCCGTATGTATATTTTAATTTCATTTACTTAAAATCTATGTATTCGTCAATTTTTTATTTCATTCTATTACCAAATAGGGCTTGGGCAAGAATATTTTTTTCTTTCATTCTTCCATCTGTATCCAATGATAATCTCATGTGTTCCCGAGTTGTATCTTGAGAGTCCCGAAAAAGTTAAATCAAACGCATAACTTATTTCAAGCGCATCAAAAAGTATATAGTCTAACACCATATAAACAGCATCCAAATGACGGTAGGTAACTCCTAAAGCCAATTTATTATTATACCAAAACGTACCGTTAAAATCGGCCTGAATAGGTGCCGAAGGGGATATTTGAACCATACTCGAGGGAACAAAATTCCAACTGGAATTTATTCTCGATTTATAACCAACAGTACCAAAATAATGTCTTTCCAAATTTTGATTAGAGTTAGCCGTGTTAAAAGAAACATCACTCGTTAATAATTGCCTACCCGTAATACCCGCATATAATTTATCCGAATAAAGCCATGCACCCACATTAGCATCAGGCAAGTACTTTTGTAAATTCCCAGCCGATATAATTACATCCGTGGTACTTTGCTGAGGAGTTAAATCTTGGTTGTTAATCATAAAAACCTTTAACCCTGTAGAAGCCCCAACCGATAACGTGTACTTCTTGTTCAACTTCATATGCAATGCATAAGAAGCAATTAAACTCTGATGTTTAAAAGCACCCGCTTCATCCGAATATAAGCTCATTCCTACACCATGGTGAGTTTTACGGTTCCTAAACCTTGGCAAGGTAGTAGGATGATTAATAGGCGCCTGAAAACTTGCAAATTGTGTTTGCGGACTTCCTTCAATCCCAACCCACTGACTACGCATTCCTAACTTAGCATTTAAAAACGCTTTTGAACCCGCCACTGCCGGGTTTAACATAAAACTATTCATGTTGTAGTTACTGTATTGCGCCTCTTGCTGCGCAATACCGCAAAATGTAACCCCCAACAATAGTGGAAATATTAATTTTTTCATCGCATCAAGTTAATTACACCCTGAATATTTGTTCCTTCCTCTCCGTTAAACTCCAACGTATAGTAGTAAGCACCAACAGGAAGGGGCTTTCCATTAAAGGTTCCGTCCCAGTCATTGTTATAACCAGAAGCCCTATAAACTTCAGATCCCCATCGGTTGTATATGATTAATTCGTTATTAGCATAAAGCTCAATATTTGTAATCCAAAAAGTATCATTATCACCATCACCATTTGGTGTCATCACATCCGAAACAGCAATTAAAGGTTTAGGACAAGCGCTAACGTAAATAGTATCCCTACCAATACAAAGGTCTGTGCTGGTAAACTCAGCAATATACCAAGCCTCCTGAATAGCTGGAGCTGTGAAATTATCCAACGATGAAGAAACGCTATAATTAATACTATCGCTAGAAACCAACCATTGAGAAAAAGTAACATCAGGACCACTTACCATTGCCGAAAGGTCAACCTCTCTTACATCACAATTAGTAGTAGCACTAGCCGTACCAGAACCTCCAGTACCTACAGTCACATTTACAACTGCGGTATCCCTACAATTTTCATCTGTTTCCGTTACTATCGAATATGTTCCAGCACCAACAGCGGTTGCATCGGTCACCAATGCAGATAAAGTAGCATCTGTATAATAAGTATTCGTTCCTAAATCACTCGAACCTGCTGTTATTGCTGTAGCTGTTATATCTACAGTGCTAGGAGCACAAACAGTAGCAGGATTGGTAATTGTTAAGTTAGGTTTTGGATGCGCAGTTACCGTAACACTATCAATAGTAATACAATTACTAGAGTCGGCCGTTACCGTATATTTTATTGCTCCAACACCAGGCTGAAAAGCAACACCATCTGCCACACTGTTATCCCACGAAACAGAAGTTCCCGGATTAATGGTAGCCGATAAAGTAACAAACTCACCTTCACATACTTCCTGGGCTACACCGGCATCTACAAATGGCTTATCTGGACTGGCTAGAGTAACCTCCCATTTAGTATCGTTAAAACAACCTCCAGACACTCTTACATCAATTCCTGTGTAAACTCCATCTGATAAATTCATTAAAACAATTTCTCCAAACGAGTTAGAGGTCACTGCCGAATCTACCGTGGCATTATAAGACAATAAATAATTTGTACTTGCTGTAAGACCACCAATTGTAATAGTACCATCATTCACGCCACATCCCGAAGGATTACCACCAGTAACCGATGCTATAAAAGTACCAGCCTTAACAAAAGCATTTACTTGTGCCGTATCCGAACAACCAGCCCCTGTGCTTGCCACTATAAAGTAAGCCCCCGAATTTGCAGTTGCAGGAGTAGTGTAAGCGCTTGTTGCACCAGCGTCTGTATAGTAAGTGAATGTGGCTCCATAAGTAGTAGAACCTGCCGTTACCGCTGCATCGGTTAAATCAATCGTGTTTGGTGCACAAACAGCCGCAGGATCGGTAATGGTTAAATCAGGCTTCCCATTTACTGTAACCATCACACTATCGGTTGTCACACAACTACTGGAATCAATTGTTACCGTATATTTAATTGCTCCAACACCAGGCTCAAAAGCAACACCATCTACCACACTGTTATCCCATGAAATTGTAGAACCACCATTAGTAGTAGCCGATAAAGTAACAGATTCACCTTCACAAACTACTTGAGCCGCACCCGCATCTAAAAGAGGAATATTCGGTTCAAGTAGAGTAATATCAGCGGTTGCATCAGAACAACTTCCAACAACACCCTTGATGGATATATTTATGTAATTCCCCGATGTTAAATTCAATAATTTAATATCCCCACTAGCATCACTTTTCACCAAAGAATCAACCGTTGAGTTGTAAGAAAGTAAATAATCGGTAGTGGATGATAAGCCCGAGAAAATAATCGAACCATCGTTTAACCCACATCCCGATGGACTATTTTCAGCAACACTACTAATTGTTGGAGTAGGATTAACTACTGCATTAACCTGCGCTGTATCCGCACAACTAGCTCCTGTAGTTACTACAATATAATAAGCGTTAGAATCTGCTGCCGCTGGAGTAGCATAAGCGCTTGTTGCGCCTGCATCGGTGAAGTAAGT
>JAYPYW010000084.1:8226-11464 GCA_038154685.1 Flavobacteriales bacterium
TAAAGTATGCTCCTGAATCTGCCGCTGCTGGAGTAGCGTATGCACTTGTTGCGCCCGCATCGGTGAAGTAAGTTAATGTTCCCCCGTAAGTAGAGGAACCTGCAGTTATTGCTCCTGCTGTTAAATCTATTGTATTTGGAGCACAAACCGCAGCTGGGTCGGTAATGGTTAAATCAGGTTTTGAGTTAACTACTGCATTTACCTGTGCCGTATCGGAACATCCTGCACCTGTTGTTACTACGATGTAATATGCATTTGAATCTGCCGCTGCTGGAGTAGCGTAAGCACTTGTTGCGCCTGCATCGGTGAAGTAAGTTAATGTTCCTCCATAAGTAGTGGAACCTGCTGTTATAGCTGAAGCTGTTAAATCAATCGTGTTTGGTGCACAAACCGCTGTTGGGTCAGTTATCGTTAAATCAGGTTTTGAGTTAACCACTGCATTTACTTGTGCTGTATCCGAACATCCTGCACCTGTTGTTACTACGATATAATATGCGTTAGAATCTACCGCTGCTGGAGTAGCGTATGCACTTGTTGCGCCTGCATCGGTGAAGTACGTTAACGTTCCCCCGTAAGTAGTGGAACCTGCTGTTACTGCTGCGTCAGTTAAATCTATTGTATTTGGAGCACAAACCGCCGCTGGGTCTGTGATTGTTAAATCAGGTTTTGAGTTAACTACTGCATTTACCTGTGCCGTATCGGAACATCCTGCACCTGTTGTTACTACGATGTAATATGCATTTGAATCTGCCGCTGCTGGAGTAGCGTAAGCACTTGTTGCGCCTGCATCGGTGAAGTAAGTTAATGTTCCTCCATAAGTAGTGGAACCTGCTGTTATAGCTGAAGCTGTTAAATCAATCGTGTTTGGTGCACAAACCGCTGTTGGGTCAGTTATCGTTAAATCAGGTTTTGAGTTGACCACTGCATTTACTTGTGCTGTATCCGAACATCCTGCACCTGTAGTTACTACAATAAAGTATGCTCCTGAATCAGCCACTGCTGGAGTTGTATAAGCACTTGTTGCGCCTGGATCGGTGAAGTAAGTTAATGTTCCGCCATAAGTAGAGGAACCTGCAGTTACCGCTCCTGCTGTTAAATCAATTGTGTTTGGTGAACATACCGCAGCTGGGTCAGTAATTGTTAACGATGGTTTTGAGTTAACTACTGCATTTACCTGTGCCGTATCGGAACATCCTGCGCCTGTTGTTACTACGATGTAATATGCGTTAGAATCTGCTGCGGCTGGAGTAGCGTAAGCGCTTGTTGCGCCTGCATCGGTGAAGTACGTTAACGTTCCCCCGTAAGTAGTGGAACCTGCTGTTACTGCTGCGTCAGTTAAATCTATTGTATTTGGAGCACAAACCGCTGTTGGGTCTGTGATTGTTAAATCAGGTTTTGAGTTAACCATTGCATTTACCTGCGCCGTATCGGAACATCCTGCGCCTGTTGTTACTACGATGTAATATGCGTTAGAATCTGCTGCGGCTGGAGTAGCGTAAGCACTTGTTGCTCCCGCATCGGTGAAGTACGTTAACGTTCCCCCGTAAGTAGTGGAACCTGCTGTTATAGCTGAAGCTGTTAAATCAATTGTATTTGGTGCACAAACCGCAGCTGGGTCGGTAATGGTTAAATCAGGTTTTGAATTCACCACTGCATTTACTTGTGCCGTATCTGTACAACCTGCGCCTGTAGTTACTACAATAAAGTATGCTCCTGAATCAGCCGCTGCTGGAGTAGCGTAAGCACTTGTTGCTCCCGCATCGGTGAAGTAAGTTAATGTTCCGCCGTATGTTGTTGATCCTGCTGTTACTGCTGTTGCTGTTAAATCTATTGTATTTGGAGCACAGACCGCTGCTGGGTCGGTTATCGTTAAATCTGGTTTTGAGTTTACCACCGCATTTACTTGAACACGAGATATACTGGTACACCCCGTAATAGTATCTCTTAATTCAGCATAAAGAGATGAATCTGCTGATAATATTCCTGTTGTAAAAGTTGTGTCATTCCTGTTAGAACCACTAACTAATAAAGTCCCTCCAATAGAATCAGTATACCAGTCTATTGTTGTTGTATTTGGAATGTTACTAACTTTTAAAGTTGCTGAGCCGTCTCCACATCTAGTACTATCAATTCCTACTACTCCAGTTAAAGAAGGTTCGCCACCACAAGAAAAACCTAACGTAAACATCCTATCATACATGGTTACTAAATCTGATTTAACTGTCCCATTTGGGGGTGTTGATGTTGTTCCTGTATTTCCGCCGTCGTGCCACAGGGCACCTCCCCAATAGGCTACAACCATTTCAGATAAAGCTCCTATGTCACTATCTTCATCCCAAGAAAGCGTAACATTCCCATCTTCCGTACCTACTAATCTTGTAAAATCCCATTCTTCTACAGTACTTATTGATTTTAATTGCGGCTCCAACAAAGTAGGATTTAGTGGTGGACTCCAAAAATAGGTAACACGCATCTCTGTTGGGCTTGTTCCTTGGGGTTGAAAACCAGCTGGGTTGTAAGAGGAACCATGACCAACGGGATAAATAAATTCGGTGGTTGAGTTAAAATTCTTAACAACCGGTCCGTTTACATGGCTGTCATCGGTTGCATCAGCTGCAGTTGCAGAAGTTTCAAAAATTAAAACACTGTCATTTGTTGTTATAAAATCACCTATATTAAACTGTACCTCATTGTTTACTTTTGCAGTTCTAATAAACACCCCTCCAGCTGCGTTAACAATTTCGAGGTTGTATAAATCATCTCCTCCAAAATCAAGGTTTTGACTTGCACTTCCTGTTAGCTCTATTAATCCGGTTCCCGATATTAAATCTGCAGAAGTACTATTGATAAAATCACCATCAAATTCCAAATTAGGCTCACCTGCTGATTCAAATGTCATGTTCGCACCTGTAAGGTTGTTAACATCTCCTTCACTATGAACAACAAGATTTTGATTTATTTGAAAAACTAAACCTCCGCTTCCTTCGTTGTACAAATCGCTTTGAGTAAAAGCATTTAACCCTATCAAAGTAATTAATAGGGTTAGAAAAAAGTGTTTTTTCATATGATTAATCTTTTGAAGTGTTTTCTTGAGAAAACACTAATAAATATCACTTTTTATTTTTTTAAATCAGCTGAATCGTTTTTCTTCGATTCCTCTTTCTCTGCTTCAGCCTTTTCTTCCTTTTTCACAACCTCCTTCAGATTATTTTCTGCGAGTATAAAATTGGGTTGTATG
>JAYPYW010000085.1:0-11268 GCA_038154685.1 Flavobacteriales bacterium
ACAGTAAGTACTGCTGCAACAAAGGCTGTATTGATTTCTAAAGAGAATGGTAAAACTCCTTGTAATAAAGAGAACAATCCAAGAACAATAACAACATCATGAAAAATCGCAATTAATGCACCTAAACCAAATTGCCACTGACGGAATCTAACCGCTACGTATAAGAAGATAGCAACCAATGCAAAAACTACCGAAGTATAAGATGCATCAATAATATCATCAGCGATAGTACTTTCTACTAAGTTCTTTTGTAAAACCCCAACCTCACTTTCTGGGTTTGGAGAAACAAAAGTATTTAAAGTAGTTCCTGCCGGTAAGTACTCTTTTAACCCAGCAAATAAAGCAGCCTCAACTTTTTCTGAAGCTTCTTTAGTATCATCGTTAATTAAGTACTTAGTAGTGATTAATAACTGCTCTTTTCCAGATACAGTTTTAACTTCAGCACCAGCAACTTGTCCGTTAGCTTCAACAAACGTAGCCTTTAAAGCACTCTGAACATCAGTAGTAGATGGAGTTTGCTCAAACCCTACCTTAAATGATCTACCTCCAGCAAAATCAATCCCTTGGTTAAATCCCCTTGAGAAGATCGAAACTAAACCAATTATAATTAATAATCCCGAAGCAACATAAAACTTCTTTCTTGAAGAGATAATATTGTACTTAGCGTTTGCAAACCACTTCTCTGTAGTTGGTGTAGAGAACTTAATTGTTTTCTCTTTCCCTAACAATACTTCGAAAATTAATCTTGTGATAAAGATTGCCGAGAATAACGAAGTGAAAATACCAATTACTAAAGTTTGAGCGAAACTCTCAATTACGGAAGTACCGAAGTACCATAAAATAATACCAGTGATTAAAGTTGTAATATTCGCATCAAGAATAGCAGTATAAGCATGCTTATAACCATCGGCAATTGCCAACTTAATTCCTTTCCCTAAACTTAATTCCTCTCTAATTCTTTCGTAAATAAGTACGTTGGCATCAACCGACATACCTACTGTAAGTACAATACCAGCAACTCCGGATAATGTTAACGAAATATCAGGGTTAGATGCGATAACAGCGAAAATGATAACGATGTTCGCAATCAAAGCAATGTTTGCTGCAATACCTGCTGAGTTATAGTAGAACACCATGTAAACTAACACTAATGCTAAGGCAATCATAAACGACATTAAAGCCGCATTGATAGAATCCTCACCTAGTGTCGGTCCAACGAAATCTAATTGAACAATCTTAGCTGGTGCTGGGAATTTACCTGCGTTTAATACGTTAGCTAAATCCGATGCCCACTCGTATGCGTTATCTGCATCACCAGGAGTAATTTGAGTTGAACCTCCAGAGATTGGACCATCATTGGCTCCAGGAGCAGAGTAAACTAAACCATCTAATACAATAGCTATTGGCTTACCTCCTGCTTGATATGATTTACCTGTTATTTGTTCCCACTTAGCAGACGCTTTTGTTTTAAAATCAAGCGTTACTAAATCTCTTCCTTCTCTAAAAACCCTATCTGCTCTTTTAATAAACTCTCCCGAAAGGTAAGCCCCTCCGTTTGATTCTTTCCTTAAAGCATACAATTGAAGGTTTCCAGATTTTCCACCTTGATCAACTTCTGAAGACCATGCTAAGTTTAATCTTTTTGGAAAAACTTTCTTGTCGTAACCAATCTTAATGATTTTGTTAACCTTGGCTGTATCGGCGATTCTGAAAACCCCTAATCCAGCTCTGTTTAAACGACCATCTTGAACCATTAAAGCTCCAAGTGGAGAGTTTCTTTCAACTAATAACTTAAGACTATCTTCTTCACTCAAATTAGCAAAAGCGCTTGAATCAAGAGGATTATCTAAATTCATTTGGTCTCTTGCTTTTTCTTCCAACTTCACTAAAGAAGCCTGAAGATCTCTTGAGTCATAAGTATCCCATATCTCTAGGATTGCAGAACCTTGTAATAATTTCTCTACCCTTTTTACGTCTTTAACCCCTGGTAAATCAACAATGATTCTTCCAGTGTTTCCAACTAACTTGATGTCAGGTTGAGCAACTCCAAACTGAGCTACACGAGTTCTAATAACCTCTTTTGCTTGCCCTACCGCTCCCTCAGCAGCAATAGTTAAAGCTTCGATTACCTCCTCATCAGTTGAGTTTACATCCACATCATTCTTACCCGCAAACCATTTGGCCATTGGCTGACCGTTCATTTGCTCTTGGTAAGCTTGAGCGAATAATTCAACATAACTTCCTGGTTGTTCTTTTTGTAATTCTTTAGTTCTAGTAGCTACAGCCTTAAATTGTGGCGAGCTCTGAACATTTGATCCGACTAAAGATTTTACTAGGTCATCAACAGCGATCTCCAATGTTAACGAAACTCCTCCTCTTAAGTCAAGACCAAGATTGAACTCTCTTTTCTTACAATCAGCGTATGTGTAAGAAAGCCAGATTTCCTCATCAGCGTTATCTTTTAACCAATCTAAAGCTTCCGCTTCAGATTCTGTAGATTCAGCTGCTTCCTGTTCAAATTGACGAGCGAAGTAAGTAAACGAAAACTCATAAAGAGAAACGATTGCTACAACAACTAGTAAACCTTTGATAAATGATTTAAATTGCATTTGTAAAATTTATTCAAATAAGACGCGCAAAGATAAATCATACCACCCGATTAACAATGGCTAAAAGAAGTATTATTGGGGATAATTGCGTACATTTAAGGATATGCCTCGCATTACCCTGACATTCACGCTATTAGTATTAATAAAACTTCCAATTTTAGCTCAATTATATTTTGAGCGTTCATTTGATGTTCCGGTCACAAAAAGTGATATCGATTTAAAAAGAGCCTGGCAAGGAGGTTTGAATTATCCCATTTTTAGTAATGTAGATCTTGATAATAATGGAGAAACGGATTTAATTGCTTTTGAAAAATCCGGGAATAGGTTAGTTATTTTCAAAAACAATACGCATAAGTTTGAAGCTTTAAATTTCAATCACAATTTCAACTATGGCTACGACCAAAACTGGATACTATTTAGGGATTTTAATTACGACGGGCATGCTGATATTTTAGCGGGAGAAGCCAGTTCTATTAGATACTACACCAATAATGGAGATTTCACTTTTACAGAAGGTGAATTACTCTCAAGTGATTTAGGAGGTTTTGAGGATAATATTTTTGTTGCCAATTCGGACATCCCAAGTATTGAAGACATTGATGGAGATGGTGATCTTGATATTCTAACCTTTGAAATTAGTGGAACTCATCTAGAATGGCATAAGAATATCTCAATTGAAGAAACAGGCAAATGTGGGTTAACGTTCAAAAAACAATCGGGTTGTTGGGGTAGATTTGAAGAAAACGCTCTTACAAGTGAAATTATAACTGGAATTTCTTGTTCGGACTATGGCGGAGACGAAACGAGAGGTGGCAGCAGACACGCCGGAAGCACAGTCACCGCATTTGATCAAGATAAAGACGGAGATATTGAGCTTTTACTTGGAGACATTTCAACTTCATCTCTCACCTATCTAAATAATGGAGGATCATCTACATTTAGCAATATAAATGAGGTTATGGAAAACTTTCCTAATTACGATAATCCATTATCTATACACCAGTTCCCTTATGCAGCATATGTTGATGCCAACCATGATGAAAAAGAGGATTTAATAATTGTGAGTAATGATGTAAATATTGGCGATAACAAATCAATCTGGCACTATAAAAATATAGGCAACGAAAAGGACACTTTCACTTTCCAAACTGACGAATTTCTAGTTGGCGAAATGTTGGATTTTGGTACCTCTGCCTTCCCTATATTTATTGATGAAAACCAAGATGGATTGCTAGACATTTTAGTAGGAAGTAAAGGCACCAACATGGACAGTGAAATCACTGGCAGTTTAACTCTTTTAAGAAACGTGGGAACCGAATTCGCCCCAGCCTTTAAAATTGAAAACGAAGACTATTTAGATCTTTCTTTATCAGGAGAAACCTACTTCTATCCTGCCGTTGGTGATATTGATGAAGATGGTGACGAAGATTTACTGATAGGGCTTCAAAATGGAGAGATTATATACATGAATAACCTTGCCGGACCTGGTAACCCCTGTGATTTTGTAAACGCAGGAGGAGATTTTGAGGGAATTGATGTGGGATCCGCAGCTGCTCCAGTTTTATACGACCTTAATAAAGATGGTAATCTTGATCTAATCGTTGGCCACAACAATGGACGCCTATCTTATTTTGAAAATCAGACAAACACTGGTTTTGATTATTCTGTGGAATTAGAAAATCTTGGAAATGTTTCTACAAAGAATTTAGTTGGCGGTTATTTCTTTGGATTTTCAACGCCCTTCTTTTATGAATCGAAAGGAGAAATAAATTTATTGGTAGGATCTGAATCTGGTAAAGTTCATCATTATAGTAATATCTCCGATAATCTTGAGGGAAGCTTTAATTTATTAGAGGAAGATTATCACAATTTATGGGATGGGGGGTATAGTAAACCTTTGTTAGGTGATTTAAATAATGATGGTTTACCTGAATTAATTGTTGGAAATGCAGCTGGTGGACTTGCTTACTACAATGGTTTAATAAGCCATTCTGTTGCCAAACCAATTACAGTTAGCGATTTGGAATACAACCTAGTTGGCAATAAATTGAAGATCTTGAATAGTCAGGTAATGTCGATTGAACTATTTGACATTAATGGTAGATTGATTAATTCGGTAGAAAGTACTGCTATAGTTGTCCCTTCGACTAGAGGCGTATATGTTATTAAAGCTGAAATAGATGAAAAATTCGCTTCATTTGCCATAATTAAATAACAACAAAAAACTCCCCGCAAGCGGAGAGTTCTTAAAGTCACATAACTGTTCTTACTAGTTATTTAGATGAAACTTCATTATCTATCCTAGATTTATGTAATAAACAACTTGAAAGAAATACCTCTTTTGCTTGCTCTATCCCTAATTTATGGGCCATTTTCAAATCGTAGCAAGCATCATATGTATAACTAAATCTTGCTTTCGCTAATCCCCTATTAAAGTAAGCTACAGATTCATTTGGATCTAATTGAATTGCCTTATCATAATCTGCAATTGCATCAACCATAAAGCCTAACTGGTTATAATAAATCCCTCTTTGTAAAAATGCTTTCGAATTCACACTATCCTGAGCAATATATTTGTTCATATGCTCAACTTGAGCTTTGTACACAGCTCTCAATGAATCTGAAATACCAGTATTATAATATTTTTCGATTTTAGTTTGAGCAGAATCCACCTCTGTAGATTGCGCTTGAGACAGTTGGATAAATCCAACAAAAATGGCAAGTAACAAAGTTCTCATCATGCTAAGCAGTTTGTTTTTTAAACGACTATCGTTTTAAATCGTTACAAAAACTTCTAACAATTTATTAACATCAGATTAATTCTCTAACCCTAAGAGTTTATAGTATCTCCTACATTCCTGGATTAGCACTAACCAAGCATCTTCAACCCCCAAATCAAACGATCTTTTCATATCATAACAAGCGTCATATGAATACATAAACTTTCCCTTGGCTAACCCCCTATTGAAATAAGCAAATGATAAAGTAGAATCCAATTCTAAGGCCGCAGTATAATCCTCAATTGATTTAGAATGCATACCTAAAAGAGTATAACAAATTCCTCTCTCTAGAAATGCTTCAGGATTCACACTATCTAACTTGATATAAGCATTCATATGATTGAGCCTTTTATTGTATACTAACCGTAGCGAATCCGACAAATCATTATAAAACTGCTCAAGATTAACGGCAACGGAATCGACAATTGAATTCGATTGAGCAAAAAGCGTTAAGTTGAATAAAATGAAAATCTTGAATAAAAAGTTTCTGACCATTGAATAACAATGTTTAATTAATGGGTCGGAACTTAAAATTAGAAAAGATTATTTAGACGCGCTAGCACTTGAGCCATTAAGTTTGGCCATATGTCTTCCGCACTGTTGCATCATCAAAGTATTGGCTTGCATTAAACCTAAATCTCTAGCTTTTTTCAAATCTAAACAAGCATCATAAGTATAAAAGAATCTAGCCTTACTTAAAGCTCTATTGTAGTAAATAATCGGTTGCTGATCATCAATATCAAGAGCCCTATCATAATCCTTAATAGCTTGAACATGCAAACCTAAAGTTGCCCAGTAAGAACCTCTGTTAATATAAGCCGAAATATCTTCAGTATCCTCTTTAATTTGTTGCGTGAAAACCTCGATGATTGCCTTTGCCTGAGCTCTTTCTGCTTCGGATAAATCAAGGTTAAATAAATCAGTAACGTCATAATCAACTGAAGTGTCGATTTTTTGAGCTGAAGAATCAGATTTTACGGAGTCGATATCAACTCCTTTTGTTTTATCCTCAAAAGGCTTAAGCTTAGGCACATAAGTCCTTTGAGCATGAGCCATAAACCCAAAAAGGGAAAGAAAAACTATAAGCAAGGTTTTTTTCACATGTTGTTTAACGCCTTCTATATTGTTTTGTTTCAATTTCATCAGAGTAATTTTCCAATTAAAAAAATTTCCTTCCAATATTATTGGGTAGGGTTTAAAATGTTATTACCTTTTGCAATACTCGTTCCAAATTTACCAATGAAAAAGGAGAAATTAGCTAAAATTCAAAAGCAAGCAAAAGAAAATCAAATTCAGCGTGAAAAAATACGCAACCTTCAAAAAAGGGTTACGATAATTGGAACAATTGGCTTAGTTAGTTTGATACTAATGGTTCTTACCGGACTTTTTGTAGACGAAAAGCAAGAAACTGAAAACAAATTCAGCTTAACAACTGATTTTACAGCCCAACAAATAATTGAAACCTACCTGCAAACGCCGCCTACTATTTCAGGAGATATTGGAGAAAAGATTGAAATAACAAAAAATGGCGCTTGGATAGAAACTGGAGAGCAAAAATTCCTCACTTTACTAGCTGCTAGATTCTCAACTCAAGAAATGGTTTACACCATTCGAAAAAGTAACATCGACATAATAGGAACTTGGGAAATCAATCTTATTGAAAAAGAGGGGGGCTTTGATGTTTTAATTAAAGAAAATTCTCAAACGAATAACTTAGGTTACCGGGCCCTATTATTTTGGGATGGAGAAAATAGATATTCAGAAAATTTATTCGAATCCTTAAAAGAGGCTTTAACCTTGCGTTAATTATACCTTATCCTTTGCCCTATTCTAAGGGTTTTCTTTCGGCTAATTCCATTTAATCGACAAAGCTTATTGATGGAAACGCCATATTTCTTAGAAATTCTCCATAAGCTATCCCCACTTCTAACGCGGTGATATTTTATTTTCCTAACCTCTTTTAAGAAGGCAAAATTAGAAGAGCTTAAAAAAAGTGAATCCTGTCGGACTTCAAAAGTAGAATCGTTTATCATAAACAAATCTTTTGGATTGATAGGCTCTCCTAAATAGCGAGTTTCAAAATGCAAATGACTCCCAAAACTTCTCCCCGTATTTCCACCAAGCCCCAAAACTTCTCCAGTACTCAACTCATCACCTTCCTTTACAATTCTTTTACTTAAATGCGCATACAAAGTCTCTAAGCCATTTCCATGTCTAACCACAATCACATGACCGTAAGTTGAACTATACCTAGAAATGCGAACCATTCCATCAAACGCTGACCGAACGCTATCTCCAGTGTTAAGCTTAATATCTACCCCATAATGAGGTCTTTTATTTCGCCAACCATAATCAGAAGTTAACCTTCCAACCCAAGGACTATGAAAATCACATGAATCGTGTAATACATGAATAGCGGTGGTATCCTTCTTCTTGGTTTGATCTATTTTCACTCCCCAAATCTTTGCTTTATCAAAACCACAGTAAAGATCATAAGCAGGAATATGGTATAAACTATCGTTAATGTCCCAAGGAATTTCTACAGGTGATACTTTGGGCTCAACATCCACAACTCCTGAAGAATCGGGATTGAATGCCATGGAATTCAATCCAAGTAAAATACTAAAAAAAAGAAGGGCCTTTTTCATACTGCGAAAGTACGTTGGATTGGCGGTTTGGATTTTGATTTCATGGGATAGTTATGCACATGGGTTTGTAAAATAGAAAAGAGATTGCCACGTCGTACCTCCTCGCAAAGACGAAATTCTTGGTAATGTAATTTAAGTTTTGATCATTGCGAGGAGGTACGACGTGGCAATCTCTTATTTTCACAAACAAAAAAAAGGCCAAGCAAAAGCTTGGCCTTGAACTATTCATTTAATGAATTTATTTCTTCACAACCTTTTGCGTTGTTTTTTGTCCGTTAATATTTACTTGAACGAAATAAACACCTCTATCCAAATTACTACCGAAATTAAACATTCCAGAAACGCTGTTATACTCTTCAACAACCGATCCTTTTAAATCATAAATCTGAATATCGCCTTCAACCCCTGAAATTGTAAATTCAGCATTAGTTGGGTTTGGATATAATTTCATTTCTGAGAAAATAGCTTCTTCCGAACCAACAGATAAACAACCAGGATTACTTGCGTCGATAACAACTTGAACAGGTACTCTTGCACATGCAGTTCCCGCCGTAACTTTTAGCGAATGGAAGTTACCCAAATTGGTACTTAAAACATAAGCATCTCCGTATGGAGCCGTCCAGTCTTCATAAGCTAATCTTTCAACAGTAATTACTCCTGAAACATTAAAATCACTAGATGCTTCATTTGGATCTACGAAAAGTTGAACAGCAGACCCTACCGCATTTAAATAATATGTTCCTGCAGCAACTCCAGTCCATGATAAATCCAGCTCTTGCAAACCACTAACAGATGGAAATGTTTTCGTTTTCACAACAGTTGTTCCATCACTAGCAACAAGATTAATCGTTACCGAACCATTGCTAGCATTAACTGTAACAGCATCAATCGCTATTTCTTGTTCAATAATTAATTTATTAGCATAAACATTCTGATTAGCAGCCCATACGTCAGAGCTAAATGAACTATTTAAAGTTGTGTATTGCGTAGCAGCTTCTCCAGTACTTCCCATCCAAAAAGTAGTGTTAGCACTTACTATTGGAGAATAAACTGTTCCTGTAGCTAACTCAGGTTCAGAAACATCAGAAGCGTACCACTTCACAGCTTCACTTGCTGTTAAATCTGTGGCATCACCAGCCTCACAAATCGTATCATTATCTGCAGTTGGTAATTCAGAATTAACAACAGCGCTAGCATTTACAGAACTACAACCTGTTGCGGAGACAATAACTTTATAGGTTCCATTTTTATTCGCAGTAATTGTAGAGGCTGTTTCTCCTGCAATTGTAACATCATTTAATTGCCATTCGATTGTTCTTCCTCCTGCAGAAACACCAGCATCCAATTCTACAGAAATAGGATCACATAAATCGTATGGACCTCCTAAATCAGGCGTGCTTAAAACTCCTGAAATTGTAATCTCATCAGATCTTTCACATCCATCTTGCCAAACTTCTAATGTATAAGTACCAGCAGCAGATATATCGTAAGTATTTGCTGTAGCAGATTTATCAACCAAAGTTGTTGATCCGTTTTTCCATGTAAACGTAACACCAGCCTGCTGAGGAACCCCTCCATCAAGCGTTATAGAACTTAAGCCACAAATACTTTGGTCATCTCCTAAATTTGGAGTTGGAGCTCCACATCTGTGTTTCTCCATTAAAGAGTCACAAGCATTCAATAAAGAATACTGTCCTAAAGTATCCTGAGTAACTTCCCAAATAAGGATTCCGAGACCTCCTTTATCCATTACATAATCGATTTTTTTTTCGATAGTTATTCTCCCGTTATACTGATAACCGGAAACAGCATCATTTTCGTAAGTAGACTGTTTATCACTTGATCCTACCCCGTTTAAAATATCTCTATACATTAAAACACCAGTTCCTCTACTGTAAAAAGCAACTCCACCTAGCATCTTCTCCCAAGGACATCCTTGAGCATAATATAAATCCATTGCGTCTTTCATAAAATCAAGAGAAGCATGATTTCCATATGCAGCTGGAGCGTCATAAGACATAATATTCAAATCATCGATATAATCAAAAGTTGCATCCAACCATTTATCTGCATGTGAGGCCTCTCCTCCAGCAGCAGCCGAAACCAAATACCCTTCAGGATTTAACTTTTCATACAACGCTTTAAAGAAGTCTCTAAAATCTTCTTCTTGACCATATGATGGAAATTCCCAGTCGATATCAATCCCAGTCAAATTATAATCTCTACACAACTGCAAAGCTTTGTTACAAAAAGCTGTCAAAGCCGATGGAGTCCTAGCTACTGTAATGAAGTTTCCAGATTTACCCCAACCTCCAACAGAAAGCCAAACGTTCTTACCATGAAGTGCTGCCTTAGAAATGACATAATCCAACCCAGCAACTCCTGGAGTTTCTTTTGATTCTAAAACAATATCTCCAGCACCAGTAGGATAAGACCCGAAATAGTAATAATCGGTCATTTTCTCCCACTCTATAGCTACATCCATTTGAGAGATATCGCGATAACTCCCTGGAATATATCCAACAACTTTTTGAGCAAACAGGTTAGGCACAATACTTAAGCAAAGGAAAACTGCTATAAGTTTTTTGTAATTTTTCATACGGTAAGGTTTTGTTTCATATCGAAAATAGGCCTCGAAATGAAGGTAATAAAAGGGTTAATAAATATTCTTGTGAAGGAAAGACGTATTCTGGTAATCGGTAGTTGCTTCCTCCTACCTAAAAATAACGCTTAAAAGTTGACAATTAAAATGAATATCGAAATTGTTTATCAGAGACTAATCAGAGATAAAATTGATTAATTAAAAATCACTTAATCTCTACCTCATCAATAAAAATCCAAGCTGGATTCCCTGCTCCATTGAACCCTTCTGGAATAATTTGATTTTTGGCGATTACTTTGATTTGAGAATACTCCCCCTCAACCTTAACTGTAACATTTACAATTGGTCTACCAGTCTTTCTTAATTGTTTTTCTCCTATAACGTTGAAAACCTCTCCATCGGTTGACCCTAGAATAATTACATGATTAGAGTGATGCACCCAATCATTTACTTTATTATTAAAGTTCATCGATACTTCTGATACCTTCTGTTTCTTTTCTAAATCGATAACAAACTCAGCATCATTGCCTTCATAACCAAGCCATTCTCCATCTCCATAGGAAGCAGTGAATGCAACTCCGTTAACCAATATTTTCTCTCTTAACCCACCAGCGTACTTATCACTAGGC
>JAYPYW010000086.1:0-8317 GCA_038154685.1 Flavobacteriales bacterium
GTAATGACTAGGGAAGAACTATTTGAGCAAATAAAAATTAAGAAATCATTTCTTTGTGTGGGGTTGGATTCTGATCCATTAAAAATTCCTGCTTTTTTAAATGATTTTGATGATCCAGTTTTCGAGTTCAATAAAAGGATTATTGATGCTACTAAAGATTACTGTGTTGCTTACAAACCTAACATTGCTTTTTATGAGGCGCAAGGAACAAAAGGTTGGGAGTCATTACAAAAAACATTAGATTATATTCCAGATAATATTTTTACTATCTCCGATGCAAAGAGAGGTGATATAGGGAATACTTCAAATTTGTACGCAAGAGCTTTTTTTGAATCAATGGATTTTGATTCCGTAACAGTTGCTCCCTACATGGGTAAAGATTCTGTTGAGCCGTTTTTGCAATATGAAAACAAATGGGTTATTCTTCTGGCTCTTACTTCCAATATTGGTGGTTTGGATTTTCAAACTAAGCGATTACAAAATGGAGAGTTTCTATTTGAAAGAGTTCTAAGAAAATCTCTTGAGTGGGGTAATGAGGACAACCTAATGTATGTAGTAGGGGCAACTCGCGCTGAATTATTAACCAAAATTCGTGCAATTGTGCCCAATTCATTTTTATTAATCCCTGGCGTTGGCGCTCAAGGTGGAAGTTTAAGTGATGTTGCTGAATTTGGGATGAATGATTCTTGTGGACTGCTTGTAAACTCTAGTCGTGGGATTATTTTTGCTTCCCAAGGTGAGGATTTTGCAGAAGCTGCTAAAGCTGAATCTATGAAGATTCAATTAGAAATGGAGGCGCTTCTAAAAGCGAAAAATATTCTTTAAAACCCTTTTTTATTTTTCGACCTATTACTTTTAGTATACCTATAATTACTAAAAGTGAACGAACACATATTGCATCTAGTCTGGAAGTACAGACTATTAAATCCGCTTGCCTGCTATTCAACTGATGGAGAGCAAATTCAAATTATTTCGCCTGGAATTCATAACGAGCAAAATTCAGGTCCCGATTTTTCAACTGCTAAAATAAAAGTAGGGGATACCCTCTGGATTGGGAATGTTGAGATTCATTTAAAAACTTCCGATTGGTATAATCATTTACATCATTTGGATGAAGCCTATCAAAGTGTGGTTTTACATGTTGTTTACGAAGATGATTGTGGAGATATAGAGGGGACAAAGAAGTATCCCATAATTGAATTGAAAAAATGTGTTGATGCTTCTGTTTGGAAGCGCATTTATCAAATTGAAAGTTCAAAAAGTAAAATTCCTTGTTCCAAATGGTTGGATCAAATAAACAGTATGGATTGGACTTTATGGCAGGACAGATTATTAATTGAACGGTTCGAACGGAAATCGAAAGAAGTAACATTGTTGTATAAAATGAATAAGCAAAACTGGGAAAAAGTTGTTTTTCAGTTAATTGCTAAAACCATTGGAGGAACAGTTAATAAAGAACCGTTTTTAATTTTAAGTAGGTTGGCGCCAATGGAGGTTTTGTTAAAACACAAATCAGATATTTTGGCTTTAGAAAGTATCTTATTTGGAGTTGCGGGAATGCTTAATGAAAATTTCACGGATGCCTACCCAAAAAAGTTAAAGCAAGAGTATTTATTCTACAAACAAAAGTTTGATTTAGAAGAAATGGAAAACCATTGGTGGAAATGGATGAGATTAAGACCAAGCGCCTTTCCAACCATTCAAATTGCAATTTTATCTTCTTTAATTCATAATACCAATCAGTTAGAAAATTTGTTTGGTTTAAAAGACTTCAAAAGTTTCAAGCAACAAATCCAGCAATCTACAGTATTGTCGTCATATTGGGAAAACCATTATCGCTTTGATAAGCCAACCAAGGAAAAAGTGAAAAATTGGGGGGGTGATTTGATAAAAAGACTTTTCATTAATGGCGTGATATCATTTCAAATTGCTAAAAAGGATTCAGTTGGAATAGAAGGTTTTGAAAACGAACTGAATTTGTTGAGCCAAATCAATTATGAAAATAATGCCGTTATTCGAGATTGGTTATCTTTTAACGTTCCAATTTCCACGGCATATGAGAGTCAAGCCCTTCTTCAACTTTACAATGATTACTGTTCTCGAAAAAAATGTTTAAATTGCAATATTGGTCTTAAAGTACTAAAACGCGCCAAGCATGATACGATTTGTGAGGAAAGTTCTTGAGAAAAACATATTTGGAGTCTGCCAATGGTGGGGAGACAAACTAGGTGTGCGTTCATCTAGGATTCGTTTGTACTTTATATACCTATCATGTGTCGCAGTTGCATCACCAATTATTGCCTATTTAGTAATGGCCTTTGTTTTAGAACACAAAGACATGATTAAAGAAGGTTTTCGTAGAAAAAGAGTTTGGGAGCTATAAAAGGTAATCTGTGAGGAACTTAGCTAGGTTTAAAAACATCATTTTCTCGTTTTCAATTTTACTTCTTGTATTAATTATAGGAGTTGCAGGTTTTAAAATTTTAGAACCTAGATATACTTTATTGGAAGCAACTTACATGACTATTATTACAATAGCTACTGTAGGTTACCGAGAGATTTATGAGCCTACTCAGGGAACAATGATTTTTATATCCCTTCTTATTGTGACAAGTTTTGGTACATTTGCCTATGCAGTCTCTGCAATCTCAGCCTATATTATTGATGGTGAGTTTAGAGAGTATTTTAAAGAGTACAAAGTGAAATCTGAAGTGAATAAATTGAAAAATCACGTTGTGATTTGTGGTTATGGTAGAAATGGTTCTCAAGCGGTAACTGTTATGGAGAAGCATCAACAACCATTTGTAGTGATTGAAAACAATCCTGCAGCAATTGAGGATTTACAAAAGCATAATCCAGAGGCTTTATTAGTAGTAGGAGATG
The DNA here is from genome assembly GCA_038154685.1 of Flavobacteriales bacterium. Lineage (GTDB taxonomy): Bacteria > Bacteroidota > Bacteroidia > Flavobacteriales_C. Next base: position 2,884 of record JAYPYW010000086.1, read on the forward strand.
CTACTCATGACGAAATATTAATTGAAGCTGGAATCGAAAAAGCTAAGTCTTTGATAACAACGTTACCTAGCGATTCCAATAATTTATTTGTAGTTCTGTCTGCAAGATCTATTAATCAGAAACTTAAAATTATTAGTAGAGCTTCTGAAGATAATTCAGATAAAAAATTAAGAATTGCAGGGGCTGATAATGTAATAATGCCCGATAAGATAGGAGGAGCTCATATGGCATCCCTGGTAATGAAACCGGATATAATTGAGTTTATGGATTATATTTCTGCTCAAGGTCAAATCGATATTAATTTAGAGGAAATTAGCTTTGATGAATTACCTGCTAATTTTAAAAATAAAAGTATTACCGAAATAGGTATTCGTCATTTGACTGGAGCCAATATTATCGGGCTTAAAGGTTCAGATGGTGAATTCGTAATCAACCCTAAACCGGATACTTTAATCACATCTAAGATTAAAATGTTTGTTTTAGGTACCCCTGATCAAATCAAAAAATTAAAAGAACTCTTTCACGTTTAAATCATGAAAAAGATATTAATCACAGGATCTAACGGTCTTTTAGGTCAAAAGTTAATCTACCAATTAATTGGGTATCCAGATTTTCAAGTTTTTGCAACTTCGAGAGGCGAAAATAGAACCCTTTTACAAAAAAGGTATGAATATATCCCTTTAGATATTACGGATAAAAAGGAAATTGAAGAGACTTTTGATTACGTAAAACCGGATATAGTAATTAATACTGCAGCAATGACCAATGTTGATCAATGTGAAGATCACAAAGAGGAATGTTGGGATTTAAATGTAAATGCAGTTCAGTATTTGGTGGACGCTTGTGAGCAATATAATGCGCATCTAATTCATGTTTCTACCGATTTTATTTTCGACGGTGAAGATGGTCCTTATGCAGAAGAGGCTGAACCTAATCCATTAAGTTATTATGGTGAATCAAAAGTTGCTGCGGAAGAGATAGTTAAGAAAGCATCTTGCAAATGGTCTATTGCCAGAACTGTATTGGTTTATGGTGTAGTTGATAACATGAGCAGATCAAACATAGTGCTTTGGGCAAAAGGAGCGTTAGAAACTGGAAAGGAACTTACTGTAGTTGATGATCAATTTAGAACTCCAACTTTAGCTGAAGATTTAGCACATGGATGTATCCTTATCGCTCAAAAAGGAGCAACAGGTATCTATAATATTTCAGGTGATGAATACATGTGTATCATCGACTTGGTTAAAAAGGTGGCTAAGTTTTATGGTTTAGATGAAAACTTAGTAAAACCAGTTTCAAGTTCTACCTTGAATCAAAGAGCAGCCAGACCTCCAAAAACTGGATTTATTTTGGATAAAGCGAAAGAGGAACTTGGTTATAAACCATCTTCATTCGAAGAAGGTTTAAGCATAGTAGATGTTCAGATGTTTGCTGGGCAAGGAGAGTAACTATTATGAAGAAGATTTTCTCGTTCCTGTTATTTGTCATTCCAATTTCTGTTTTTGCTCAATCAGAGGGCTCAATTGTAGAAAAGATTAATGATTCAATTAATGGTTTTATGGAACCATTTACAAAGATTGTTGGTGATGTGATATTTGCAAAAATTGAGATTTTTGATAAAGAAATCCCTTTCGTTCTCATTTGGCTAGTATTTGCAGCTATATTTTTTACCGTCTATTTCCGATTCATAAATTTCAGAGGTTTTAAGTATGCAATCAATTTAGTTAGAGGTAAATACGATTTACCGGGAGAAACTAAAGATTGGGATGGTGATGACGTTGTAGACTTACCGAAAGGTGAAAAAGCTGCGGGTCAGGTTTCCCATTTTCAAGCATTAACAACTGCCTTGTCTGGAACGGTAGGATTAGGAAACATTGCTGGAGTTGCAGTAGCAGTAGCAGCAGGAGGTCCAGGAGCTACTTTTTGGATGATAGTGGCCGGATTGTTGGGGATGGCTTCAAAGTTTGTAGAATGTACTTTAGGTGTTAAATACAGAAAAGTTAAGCCCAACGGTGAAGTTTCAGGAGGTCCGATGTACTATTTGTCTGAAGGATTGAAAGAAAAAGGTTATGGCGGATTAGGAATTGTTTTAGCCATTTTCTTTGCTATTATGTGTATTGGAGGATCCTTCGGTGGAGGAAACATGTTCCAAGCTAATCAGGCTACTGCTCAATTTACCCAGTTACCAATATTTGAAGGTACTTTTATAGCTGAAACAAGCGGTTCAGTTTTATTTGGATTTATCATGGCGATAGCTGTGGGCGTTGTAATAATTGGCGGTATTCAGAGCATTGCAAAAGTTACTGATAAGATCGTTCCATTCATGTGTGGGTTGTATGTTCTTTGTGCATTAGTTGTGTTAGGTTCTCACGCCGCGGAAATACCAGGAGCTTTTGGTAAAATAATAAGTGGTGCGTTTTCACCCGAAGCGGCTTTTGGAGGAGTTTTAGGAGTTTTAATTCAAGGGTTTAAAAGAGCAGCTTTTTCAAACGAAGCGGGGGTAGGTTCTGCCGCAATAGCTCATTCAGCGGTACAAACAGACGAGCCAGTTACCGAAGGGTTAGTTGCCTTATTGGAACCTTTTATTGATACAGTAATAGTTTGTACAATGACTGCTTTAGTACTAGTTATTACAGGGGTTTACACAGACGGTTCTGTTGAGGGTGTAGCTATGACAGCTAAAGGGTTTGAAAGTGTTTTTGGAAGTGGAGCAAATATTATTTTGGCAATAGCAGTTATTTTGTTTGCGTTCTCTACCATGATTTCATGGAGCTATTATGGGTTGAAATCTTGGAGTTTTCTGTTTGGGGATAGCAAGGTCTCAGAATTAACCTACAAACTGATTTTCTGTATTATGGTTGTTGTGGGATCAATCCTTACCCTTGGAGCCGTGGTAGATTTTTCAGACTCCATGATTTTTGCAATGTGTTTCCCTAACATTATTGGTCTTTATATCCTAAGTCCAGTTGTAAGGAACGAACTCAACCTATTCATCGAGAAAATTAAAAGAGGAAAAATAGAAGAAGCTTAAAATGAAACTATTTCAATTAACAAGAAACGAGCGTTTGGGGTTAGTTGGAACCATTTTAATTTTTTCTGTATTACTTGTCATAAAGTATTATGATTCAAGAATTGATTTCGAATTGGTCCAGGCAAATCTTGAGAAAATTGAAACTACCAATAAGCAGGTTGATGATTCAAAAAAGAAATCTGTTCCATCAGAGGTTAAGGAAAAATCAGCTGAAATTTCAACTATTAAGATAAAGCCATTTGAACAATTCGACCCTAACCATGTGGACTTGGATTATTGGCAAAGTTTAGGTTTTCCCAATGAAATATCTTCTAGGGTTTTTAAATTCATCCATTCAGGTAAAGGTCTTGAAAAAGCGAACGAATTAGCGTTAGTTTATGGGATGAAGAAAAGTTGGTTAGATCAAATTAAAGATTCACTAGTTTTTGTTAGCAAGAAAATAGATTTAAACAGTGCTTCCAAAGAAGGACTAATTGAATTGAAAGGAGTAGGAGAGAAACTAGCAAAACGAATCGTGAAATTTAGAGAAGCCCTTGGAGGGTTTCACTCCATTGATCAGTTATCGCAAGTTTACGGTCTTGATTCAAGTGTTGTTATAAATAATGCACAAGTCTTAACCTTAAATCAATCTCATGAAAAGATCGATTTATTATCAACAGGGTTAAAACAAATGGCATCTCATCCTTATTTGCACGAGCAACAGGCTGAAGAAATAATCAGAATAAGATCAGTAAATTCAAAAATTGATTCCGCTCAGCTTAGAAATATTTTTACGACGCAAGAGTGGGTTAAAATAAAACCATATTTAGAATGGAGTCATTAGAAGAAAAAGTTAAATCTGTCATTAGAGACGTACATGATTTTCCTAAAGAAGGAATTGTTTTTAAGGATATAACAACCTTATTAGCGAATCCAGAATTGAATGGGAAAGTTTTAAAAGCTTTTGAATTTGAAGCAAGCAAGATAGGAACTGAAGCAGTTATTGGAATTGATAGTAGAGGGTTTTTATACGGAAATACGCTGGCTTCAAATTTGAACATTCCTTTTGTTCCTGTTAGAAAGAAAGGTAAGTTACCTTACTCAAAGATTGAAGAAACCTATTCCTTAGAATATGGAGAGGCAACGCTAGAAATTCATACCGATGCTATTAAACCTGGTCAAAGAGTTTTAATTCATGACGATTTACTTGCTACAGGTGGAACAGCGTTAGCTGCAGCGGAACTCGTTGAGAGATTAGGAGGCGTAGTAGTTGGGTTCTCTTTTATTGTCAATTTATCATTTTTAGCAGGTGCTGAAAAATTGAAGCCTAAATCAGATAACTTATTCGCTGTTGCTACGTACTAGGACCAGTTAATTTTAAAATTTCGGTATTATGAGATTCGGAACTACAGAAAACCAGCAAATGATTGCAGAGATGTTGCAGTCTTTTGGAGAACAACATATACGCCCCCATTTTATGGATTGGGACGAAAAGCAAACTTTTCCAGTTGATGTTTTTAGAAAACTCGGAGAATTAGGTTGTATGGGAGTTCTAGTTCCTGAAAAATATGGCGGAGCTGGGTTTGGTTACAGTGAGTATGTGACTACAGTTGTTGAGATTTCGAAAATTTGTGGATCCATTGGTTTGTCTGTCGCTGCTCATAATAGCTTATGCACCAATCATATTTTGATGTTTGGTAGCGATGAGCAAAAAGAAAAGTATTTGCCAAAATTAGCTTCTGGTGAACATATAGGAGCTTGGGGTTTAACGGAACCAAATACAGGTAGTGATGCAGGTAATATGCAAACCACTGCAGTAAGAGATGGTGACGAATGGGTGTTAAACGGAAGCAAAAACTTTATTACTCATGGTATTTCTGGAGATATCGCGGTTGTAATGACCAGAACTGGTGATCCGCGAACAAAGAATAACTCAACAGCATTCATTGTTGAGAGAGGTACTCCAGGTTTTTCTGGTGGTAAAAAAGAAGATAAATTAGGAATGAGAGCGTCGGAAACTGCAGAAATGGTTTTCCAAGATTGTAGAATTCCAGATGCAAATAGATTAGGTGAAGTAGGGGACGGTTTTAAGCAGGCCCTATCAATTTTGGATGGTGGAAGAATTTCGATTGCAGCTTTGTCTTTAGGAATTGCAAAAGGAGCTTTTGAAGCTGCATTAAAGTATTCTCAAGAAAGAGAGCAATTCGGGAAGCCAATTTCTTCTTTTCAAGGGATTTCATTCAAATTAGCTGATATGGCTACCGAAATTGAGGCAGCTGAATTGTTGATTATGAATGCTGTTTTCAGAAAATCAAATGGATTGAAATTATCCAAAGAAAGTGCTATGGCTAAGCTTTATGCTTCGGAAGTGGCAGTAAGAACTGCTAATGAAGCAGTTCAAATTTTTGGAGGATATGGTTATAT
>JAYPYW010000086.1:8327-10720 GCA_038154685.1 Flavobacteriales bacterium
GGACTATATGGGCCAGCGTAAAGCCTTTGGCAAACCCATTGATCAATTTCAGGCGCTGCAATTCAAGCTTGCCGAGATGGAAGTGAAACTTCAATCTTCCAGAACATTTCTGCGCCAAGCGGCCTGGAAGCTGGACAATGAAGCGTCCGACGCAGGTAAGTTTTGTGCCATGGCCAAGCTTTATGCTTAAGAAGGGGCAGTAAGAACAGCTAATGAAGACGTTCAAATTTTTGGAGGATATGGTTATATAAAAGACTTTCCAGCTGAGAAGTTTTTCCGAGATGCAAAGCTTTGTACGATAGGTGAAGGGACCTCGGAAATACAGAAATTGGTGATTTCAAGGGAATTATTAAAATAATTATTTCAATATAATATTTCGAAAGCTCAGTATTTACTGAGCTTTTTTCGTTTATGAACGTTAAATTGAGGAAAAATCAAAAACTTTAAACTTTAGACTTTGAACTTTAAACTAAAGCATGTATCTTTGTCCTCCGATTTTTAAAAAAATTATACAATGTTAGTTATTCAAGTTAAAGAAGGCGACAATATCGAAAGAGCTTTAAAAAAGTACAAGCGTAAGTTTGAGAGAACTAAAACTTTACGTGAGTTAAGAGCTCGTAAGACTTATACTAAGCCAACTATTGCTAACAGAGAAGCTCGTAAGAAAGCTGTTTACGTTGAAGCAATGAAAAGATTAGCTGACGGGGAATAAGCCCAAGCTGATTTTAAGATATTTTAATAGATAGGAAGAAACCATCACTTTTTAGTTTGATGGTTTCTTCCTATTTTAGGTTATATGCATGTCGATGATTTCCTAAACTATATAACCAAAGAGAAAAGGTATTCCCAACATACCGTTAAAGGTTATAAAAACGACCTGCTAGAATTTTCAGATTACGCCCATAAATATTTCGGGGTTTCGATAGAGTTAGCCAATCACAGAGTTGTTAGATCTTGGTTTGCTCAAATGATGGAAGAAGGCTATAAGCCTAGAAGTATACACCGTAAATCTTCAACCCTTAAATCATTCTTTAAATATCTAATGACTATTGGGGTAGTTTCAAAAACACCAATGGACTTAGTGCCTTTACCAAAATTGGATAAAAAGCTTCCAAAGTTCGTAGAGGAAAAAAGTATGGATCAGCTGCTAGAGGAAATTGAATTCCCTGATGATTTTGAAGGAACTAGAGATAAACTCATCCTTGATATATTTTATCAAACAGGGATAAGACAAGCTGAATTAATTGGGTTAAAGTTAAACGACGTAAATTTTGATCAACAACAAATTAAAGTTTTAGGTAAACGCAAAAAAGAAAGGATAATTCCAGTTTCACCAAAGTTACTTGAAACTATAAAGTCTTATATCGCGTATAGGATGTCCGACTCAGTTCCAAATTTGTTACTCACGTCGGCTGGCAAAAAGCTCTATCCAAAGTTGGTATATAATATAGTTAATAAGAATTTATCAAAAGTAACTACGCTTTCTCAGCGTAGTCCGCATGTTTTGCGTCATAGTTTTGCTACTCATATGCTTAACAATGGTGCAGAACTTAATTCCATCAAAGAGTTATTAGGTCATGTTAACTTGTCGGCAACGCAAGTTTATACCCACAACTCTATGGAGAAAATTAAATCAATTTATAAACAAGCTCATCCACGAGCGTAAAACTTAAAAGTTATGAAAGTTAAAGTTAGCTCTCTGCATTTTACAGCAGACCAAAAATTAATCGATTTCGCAAACGATAAAGTAAGTAAGCTTGAAAAGTTTTACGATAAGATAATTGATGGTAATATTACTTTTAGAGTAGACAATGCTGAAGACAAAGAAAATAAATTAGCTGAAATTAAATTGAATATTCCAGGTAAAGAACTGTTTGCAAAAAAACAGAGTGATTCTTTTGAAAAGTCTGTTGATGAGGCAGTTGAGGCCCTCAGGAGACAGCTTAAGAAACATAAAGAAAAGCTTGTTTCAGCATAAGCGAAAAAAAAAGTTTAAAAAATTGTTTTTCGAAAGAATTTTATTCATACATTTGCAGACCCTTAATTAAGGGTCTTTTTTTTGACCTAAAATTGAGGAGGTAAATAAGCCGATGTAGCTCAGCTGGCTAGAGCAGCTGATTTGTAATCAGCAGGTCGTGGGTTCGAGTCCCTCCATCGGCTCTTTGTTCTTTAAAAGACTTAACATTATTTATCGGTTTTGGGGAGATACTCAAGCGGTCAACGAGGGCAGACTGTAAATCTGCTGGCTACGCCTTCGTAGGTTCGAATCCTGCTCTCCCCACTAATACCTTAACCGGTACCAAGTGTTTTACACTTGAGTTTTGATGAATTTAGGCGGGAATAGCTCAGTTGGCTAGAGCGTCAGCCTTCCAAGCTGAGGGTCGTGGGTTCGA
>JAYPYW010000087.1:0-10215 GCA_038154685.1 Flavobacteriales bacterium
TAATTACTCTACCGGAATACAGGAGATTTTCTTTTCTGAACCTAAGGAAATAAATCCCTTCATTTAAAAAGCTCAAATCAATTAACGTATCAAATACAGTTTGTTTTAAAACTAATTTCCCTTGAATATCATACACAAATAATTCAGACTGAAGGATCTCTTCTGTTACGTTTATATTCCCATTTGTTGGATTTGGGTATACTTGAACTTTTTCCCTTTTTATTTCCTGTGCGGATAATGGTCCGGCTCCTGTTGTGGTTTTGTAAATTTTCCCATTGAAACCGCAAGCTATCCCAATAGAATCATTAATAAAGTGAACTCCATTTAAATTATTTACCGAATCTAAATCAAATGTTTTCCAAGTTGGATTTAAAACATGAACTGAACTTCTGAATCCAACGACAACTGGGCGATAAACCCCATCAAAATTTCTAACGAAAACATCTTTAATCCAATCGTCTTCAGCATCAATTTTAGTAGCATTTGAAAGAGTTAAAGTTTCAGCATCAAATTCAGCGATATTTCCACCAGAACCAACAGCTATGGCAGATGTGCTTGATCCTTTTTCGATTTTACTAAATGCAACAGTTGTTGAAATGGTTTTATAAGTCCAAGTTGCTCCTGCATCTTCACTTACAAGGTAGGATCCTTGTGTCCCAACTGCAACGGCTAAAGATTCTGAAATAGCCACCACATCCGTGATTGTGAAAATAGATACACTTCCTAAGCTTATCCAATTTGCTCCTGCATCGGTAGTTCGGAAGATTACACCATTATCAGCTACAGCTAGACCGATTGTAGAGTTAACAAAATCAATCCCATTGATTCCTCCAGTATGTATTTCCGTTCCCGACCATGAGGATCCAGAATCTGTTGTTTTAAATATGTAGCCATCACTGGTTGTGAAAAAACCAATTGAAGGGCTAATGAATTTAATCGCGTTGATATTTCCTTTGGAAGAAGTTGAAATAGAAGACCATGTTTCACCTTCATCCGTGCTCTTAAGTACTGTTCCATTGTTTCCAACACAAAATGCGTTGCTTCCAATAATCTCAATTTTATTTAAGATTTCAGAAGTACTTGTAGGAACTTCTCTCCAAATACCAAAAGAGGTTAGTGTTGTTATTGTAAGTAAAAATAAAAGCGCCTTTTTCATAACATTTATTTAGTCCTCCTGAGTGTTGTTTTTGTCTTCAATATTATTCAGGTTTGTAATCCTGTATTCAATTCTTCTGTTTAACTCCGATTTCTTTTCATCAGTTAAAGGTTGAGTGTCTCCATATCCTTTTGCTGTTAAAACATCTTCTCCAATACCTAAGTTAACTAAGTAATCAACCACGGCTTGTGCTCTTTTTTGAGAAAGATCCATATTGTAGTCAGGTGAACCTTCACTGTCTGTATGTCCACCAATTTCAACCCTTAAGGAAGGGTTTGCTAATAAGGTTTTAAATAGTTTATTTAATGATTGTTTAGAAGCAGGTTTAAGTTCGGAAGAGTTTGATTCAAAGTAAATCGCATCAATAGTAGTTTCTTGGTTAAGTTCAATTTTCTTTAAAAAGAATTCAAGTTTTAATGAATCAGATTTTGTGTCGTAGGAGGTTGAGAATAACATACTGTAGTTTAAGTATCCATTCTTCTGAGCGGTTATTTCATAAGTTTTATTAGGGATAACTTGGAAGGGCTGATTCATTTCAACCAGTTTTCCTTGTCCAATTTTATCGTTGGCAAATTTTACTTTAAAAATGGTTCCGCGGACCTTACTATTAAGACTGTCTCCTTTTTCGTAAGCATAAAGCGAAAGGAATTTCTTGGTTTCCCTTTTAAGGAGAAAGATGTCGTCATGAGGAATGTTGTTGTGGTAAACTCGAGCACCTTTTCTGTTAGAAACAACAAATGCTGTACTTGAAGATAATTCATTATAATACCAATCGTCTTGTGAAGAGTTTATAGGCTTATCTGCAAGTTTTATTTTCTTAGTTTTTCCTTTTTTAATAGGGGCTTCAAAAACATCTAATCCACCAAGTCCGCCATGTCCGTTTGAAGAGAAGAACAATTTTTTTGTTTTGGAAGCGTAAAATGGTGTAACCTCATTTTGGGCTGAGTTCACCTTTTTCCCAAGGTTTTCAGGACTACCAACAGTAAGATCATCAGATATATCGACCATCCATAGATCATACCCTCCTGATCCGCCTGGCATTGTACTAGCAAAAACAAGTTTGTTTATCATTTGTTTTGATCTTCCTTTTTTTATGTACGACATTAGGGTAGGATGAGTGCTGGAAAAAGTGTTGTTTTTATCGTTGATTTCACTACCAAGCATAACAGGTTCTTGCCAAGTTGAATCTTTTTTTAGGGTACAGTAGATTTTGCAAATATTTACCCCGTCAATATTTTTCTTACATCTAGTAAAGAAGAATTTTTTTCCATCTGTTGAGAAAGACCCATTAGAAGTGTGTTTGAATGGTTCATTTAAAATTTGAGGGATAAATACTTCAGCTTTTTCAAATTGATCATCCTTAGTTAGTTTGGCTTTGTAGATTTGAAAAGCAGGAGCAGAATCTAAATATTCTGTATAAGTCAAAGCAGTATCGGTAGGAATACTCGAGAAGTAAAGTTCTCCATCATATCCAAAAGGAGCTAAATCAGTGTAAGAGGAGTTGATGTGGTTTGGCACCTTTCTAATTGAAATTTCAGCGTTTGGTAATTTCTCAAGTGCGATTTTACAGCTTTTAATATAGGATTTGCATAATGTAGAGTATAGGGCTTTATCATGTCCTTTGTAGGATTTTTTAAAGCTTGTGAAATGTTCTAGAGCCTCTTTGTATTTTCCTTGACGCATGATAAGTTCGGCGAACTTGAACTCTGATTTAGGATAGGATCCGTTTTGAATCTCAAATAATTCGTAATACCATTTAGCCGCTTCCGCGTAATTATAGAGTTGCTCATGTAGCTGAGCAATTTTCATGTATAACTCCTTATCTTCATTTTCTGATTTTGCGATGTCCAAGTATATTTTAAGCGCAGCAAAATACTTTTCCTCTTCCAAAAGGCTTTCTGCCATTTTGGATTTGGTTGTTTTGAACTGCCCAATACTTGAGAAGCTTGATAAAAGAATTATGGATAATATGAATAATTTTTTAATCATAGTAATCTGTCCCCAGGGATAACATATTTCAAGTTTTTTGCTCCCTTATACATCCTGTTTACAAAAGAAATTGAAATTTCGAAAGCTCCTCTTTTTTGACTAGCAGGTACAAGTGAAGAGAAATTTATATCGTAACCTAAATCAATACTCCAGTTATCATGGTTCATTCCAAAGGTAATATTTGCAGCATCCTTAGTCCTGAAGAAAACTCCCATTTTAAGGTCAATTTTTTCCACGGTTCGCCTTCCTAAATCATAAATAAAATCAGTTCCAATAACAAAATTTGTGTTTTTGTTTTGACGTGATAAAAGCATTGATGGGTCAATGTCGAACTTATTATTAAGCGGATAAATTCCACTGGCATGAAAAGTGATTTTCCTAGCTAATGGGTCGTCATTACCATAAAAGCTAACATTTGGTTTTGTTAAGTGAGCAATGCTTAAACCAGCAACGGCTTGATAGCCATATTCGCTAAAGTATGTCCAGGTAGCACCAAGTCCTAAATCTAATTTTGTGAAGGCGTTACTTTCAATATTTTCGTTGCTAGAAATATTGCCAAAGTTGGCTGTTTCATATTGGAATTGATTTTCAAAATTTAACTTACTTAAATCAATACTTTTCTGAAAACCACCTAAAGACAGTCCAGCAGTTAACAATTGATCCTTTTTCTTGGAAAGATAATGGTGGTAACTACCTGAAAGATTAAAAACTGTTTCGTTTAAACCTGCACTTCCTGAGCGATCGTTTAAAATTTGAATACCCCAACCAATATCTTTTCCGTTCAGAAATTCAGGGGTAGATCTAAAATCGCTATATAAACCAGTACTTTCAAAGGGAACACTAACGCTATTCCATTGGTTTCTGTAGATAGTACCAGCTCTGAATGTTCCGTCCATTTTACCACTTAGAGCAGGATTAAGAGAAAGGGGAAGGTCATTAAATTGAGAAAAATGAATATCCTGCCCAAAAGAGGCTAAGCTAATAAAGAATAATAATATGAATGCCTTAATATTCATTATCTCAATAAAGTGAAGTTACCCTTAATTTCAACTAGTTCACCTTCGTCGTTCGTTCCTTTGATGTAGTAGATGTAAGTTCCTGTGTTTTGATCTTTACCATTTCTAGTTCCATCCCATCCATCGTTTACATCAGTTGTTTCAAAAACTACATTACCCCATCGGTTGTAAATTTTAAAAATTTCAATTTCTATTTGTCCAGCCCTTAATATTTTAAAAATATCATTTTGCCCATCACCATTAGGAGAGAAGCCACTAGGAACCTTAACAAAATCAAATGGTGCTACACTAATAGATTTTACAACTGTATCCGAGCAACCACCATCATTCGACGCGATAAGTTTAACATTGTAGTTGTCTGCAAAATCAAAACTATGTCCAGGATTTTGTGCTGTAGCAAAATCACCATCGTTAAAATCCCATTCCCATGCAGATGAATTCTGGGAAAGGTTGGTGAAGAAAATAACAGGGTCTTCAGTCGAAACATTATTAGGGGCATAATTAAAGTCGGCTACAGGCAGGTTGTAATAGGTTTTTGAAAAAAGACTATCCACTTTACAGTTACCACTACCATATTCGATTGTGTATTTTATATTGTAATCTCCACTTAGATTAAATTCATTGACAATAGAATCACCGTAGATTTTTTCTCCATCATTAATATTGAAGTAAATGCTGTCTGGGATAAATCGGTCATTACTAAATTCCAATTTAAATTCTGTACTAGATGGAACACAAAAGTCTTTTGTTGTAATGTTAATTTCAGGGTAAGGAGCATTATAAACCCTGAAAGTTTTAGATATGCTATCCTTACATCCTAATACGCTAGTTTGTAAAAGCTTAACTGTGTATGTACTATCTATGTCGTAAGAATGTATTGGGCTTTCAATAAAGCTTGTATCTCCATTTCCAAAATCCCAAATAAAAGTGGATTCATAAGTCTTACGTGAAATATTTTCAAATGGAATATTTAAAACATCACAAATAACGTCTGAAGAAGTTGTAAAGTGAGCGGCAATACTGTCTCCTAATATTTTTGGCAAAAGAGGTAAAGTATAAAAACACCCAAAAGAATCTATTAATTCAATTCTCGGTTGGAATTCTCCGCCGTCCTCGTAAATGTGAATAGTAGTGTCTGGGTTATCTTCATATTCGTAACTTACGTTGCTTCCATCACCATAACTAATAATATAGTATAGCGTATTCTCAAAGTCAACATCAAAAACAACCGAGTCTGGAATACAAATAGTATCCTTATCAAAAGTAGCGTTACCATAAGGACCGTCCACTTCAACATAGCTGCTTTTTACAAGCGTATCTTCACAACCAGCATAGTTTTCAACGATAAGAGATACATCATAAAGTCCTGGGGCGGTGTATACATGATTTGGGTTTTTATCAGAACTAGTTCTTCCGTCTCCAAACTCCCAGTGCCAAGAAAAGCTTTCAGTTTTTGTTGTGTCGTTAAAAAAGGATGTCATTGGAGGACAAGCCGCGTAAAGTGGACTTCCAGTAAATTTAGCTTTGGGATAACTAGCAACTTCTATTCTATTAGGTTTTGTTAAGGAGTCTTCACAACCATAAATGTCCAAGGCGTGAAGTTTTACATCAAATAATCCTGCGGAATCGAATTGTTGAGTAATGTCGATATTAAATCGAATAACTGAATCAACAGTCCACATAAATGATAATGATGAACCTTCTGATTTGTTTTTGATAGAAATAATATCTCCAACACAAATCAAAGAGTCTGATACCGCAAAATCAATTAGTGGTCGATTTACTTCGATGGCAGGAAGTGTAATAGAATCAATACAGCCATAAGCATCATTTACTATTAATTTTGGGGAGTATGTGCCTGCATTTTCATAAGTATGGGTAGGGTTCATTAGGGTAGAGCTATCAGTATCGTAACCAAAATGCCATTCATAACTTGTAATCGAAGTCGTTGACCTGGATGTATCTGTAAATTGAATGGTTTCTCCACCGCATATTCTCAAAGTGTCAGAATAACCCCTTGCTTTAACTCCTTCGATTTTGATATACTTAGTAGTCTCTTTTGTGTACGTTCCTGTTTTGGTAAGACCATACTTGGAATAATTAATATTATAAGTGTTTTTAAGCGTTACTTTAAATAAACCTGTATCGGGGAAATTATAATAACTCGAATCATCAGTAGCATTTGGGATTATTAAGCTATCGTTGGTATACCATTGCCTTGATAACAAATTACCAAACTTCGAATAAGAATTATCGTCAAGCAAAACAGCTGTATCGTTTAAGCAATGTCTATCTTTAATATCAAAGTTCATTCGTACAGAATCCACCCTAAAAAAATCAATTAATTCATTTTCACAACCAGAAATTGAATTAACAACTTTTGTTCTTATTCTGTAATTATTTCCTTCTTTAAACTCAAAATAGCTAGTGTCTGAAGGAGAAATTTTAAAAAGTGTATCAGAGCTGGAAGTACTGTAAACATAACTGTAAGCGATTGAGTCATAATTTAAAGATGCTTGATAAATTCCAACAGATATTGTGGAGTCTGAATATAATTCAACCGAATCAGGAAGAGCATATCCATTAACTGCAATGGTTGTATCAACAAAAGTCGGATTTATAACTTCTGCTAAACAATTATTGTAACCAATAATCAAGTGAGTAGATAAATTACCAGCATTTGGATTAATTCTACCTGTGAAAATTAAAGGTGAAACGGTATCCGCCTCATGATCAAAACTATTGTAAGAATGAGTTGGATTAGAAATATGAACATAAGGATCAGTAACTCCACCTCTTATGGATGACTGATCACAAAATTTAGGAGGCGACTCAGGATCAGGCAAAAGGGGAGAAGCATCCTCTTCGAAAGTCCAACAATAATAGTTTGATTCAAGTAGTGGAGTATCGTAAGACGCGGATTCTACAAAATTTATCGACTCACCATAACAAATGCTATCGTTTGCCAATTGTTCGAAGCTTGCAGAACTAGGTTTTTCCCCGGCACGAATAGCAGCTGTAAAAACAGCTGTGTCGGCACAACCATCATCCGTATAAATTATATAAGTTATGTCGTAATCTCTAGGTTCATTAAATATGTGATTTGGAGACCTCTCAGTACTTGTGTTATCTGCCCCTGAACCAGGGTCTCCGAAGTTCCATTCAACAGAAGATATTTCGGAGGATAATGTGTAGCTAGTATCCTTAAATGTAAGGTCCAATGGAGCACATCCAGTGTAGATTGAGTCGATTTCGTAAAACCTTGCAATCGGAAAAGGGACAGTTACAGCCTTTAAAGTGGAATCTTTACATCCGAAAATATCTTCAGCAAACAGTTCTACATCGAACCTTTCCGGTGGAATGTCATAAGTGTGAATGGGGTGTTTAGTGTCGTTAAATGTTGAATCTCCAAAATCCCAATAAAACTGAAGGTTTTCGCCAGTTGAGGTATTATTAAAAGTTACTTCAAATGGGTCGCTACATATCGGGTAAGAAGGTGTAAAATCAGGCTTGGGGAGGTTGTAAGTAATTGTTGTAGTATCCCAACAAGTCGATTCAATCTCTGCTCTTAAGGTTATTTTATGTGGTCCAGGACTGCTAAAGTGATGTTCGGCTTTTTTACCAAACTTTTCTGATTCTCCTCCAAAATCCCATTCTAGGGATGCGAAAACTTCAGTTTTGTTCTCTACATTAATTGTAAACTCATCTAATCCACAAGTTATGTCCCAATCAAATTTGGCTTCATAATCCCCAACAAAAATGCTGCTTTTTGCTGTGTCGGTACAACCAGTCTTCTTTTCTTTCACTATAAGTATCGCTGTGGTAGTATCGAAAGATGTGTATATATGCGATCCAGGAACGTCTCCTGTGGATGTCGTACCATCTCCAAAATCCCAGAAAAACTCAAGGTCATCTCCTGTTGAGAGGTTGGTAAACGGGATTTCTGCAGGAAGCTCACATTTAACAGGGACGGTAAGGAATTCAGCTTTGGGGTTATCTAATTTAATGTATGAAGATTTTAAAACAGAGGCCTCGCAGCCATTAATATCTTTTACTTTTAGAAATACGTCGTAATCTTTTGTGTCTTCATAGGTAGATTGAGGGTGTTGTTCGGTTGAGGTTTCCCCATTTCCGAATGCCCAAAACCATTCGGTTACAGTTCCTGAAACAGGTATAGATATATCAGTAAATTGAGCTAAGTGAGGTGAACAACCATTTTCATTGTCAACTGTAAAATCTGCAATAGGTGAAGCGTTCACCCTGATTAATGCAGACTTAGTCTCTGTATCAGTATCAATTCCATCAGAGGCTGTAAGCGTAATTGTGTAAAAACCAGGTTCAGAATAAACATAAGTTGGGTTTTGAGAATTACTAGTTACCCCATTTCCAAAATCCCAAAACCATTCTGTAGCACCCGTTGAAAGGTCTAAGAAATTAACAACAAAAGGTGCACAGCCAGCTTTGGTTCCAGCAGTTTCGAAGTCTGCAGAAACTTGTGCGTTACCAGAAATAACACAAAAAAGAAGAAGTATTTTAAAAATTAAATTTTTCAATTGGCTTTTGAAGATGCGAATATACCCTTAAAATCAATGAAAATCCAGTGAATTTAATGGGTTTTATACTTTTTCATAACTAATACTTTTCAACCGCTGTTAACAAAACAATCATCCTTAATTCTTCCGAGCAGAATTACCGTTATAAATTAGACGTAAATAGAACGGCATGGTAGCTTTAATAATAGTAGTTTTAGTGGGGAATTTGGTTCTGGAATTGTCGTTAAGTGCACTTAACCAAAGAAATATGTTGAGGCCTTGGCCTAAGGAGGTTAGAGGGATTTATTCTCAAACTCAAGTTAAAAGAGCTGTTGATTATTCAAGAGCAAACTTTAAGTTTAGTGCTATATCGAAGGTGGTTTCTACGGCAATAATGGTTTTAATGATCACTGAAGGAGGGTTTGATTTTGTGAATGAGTTTGCAATTGGTTATTCTAAAAATTTAACAATTCAATCTTTTGTTTTTTTTGGAGTTTTAATGGGGGCGAATCAATTGATTTCTATTCCGTTTAGTTACTATCAAACTTTTGTGATTGAAGAAGGTTTTGGCTTTAATAATTCATCTAAAAAACTATTTTGGATGGATACGATTAAGTCACTAATTATTGGAGGGGTTATCGGTGCTGGTTTGTTATTTGTTTTTATATTCCTATTAGAGAATATTGGTTCTATTTTCTGGTTGTTTTTTTGGGTAGTTGTAGTGGTGATTATGGTTCTTGTAAATACGTTTTATACGTCTCTGTTATTACCTATTTTTAATAAGCTCTTACCTATCGAAGAAGGGAGTTTAAAAACGGTGATTTATGAATACTGTGAAAAAGTAGATTATAAGCTCAATAACCTTTTCCAGATGGATGGGAGCAAAAGAAGTAAAAAAGCGAATGCATTTTTTAGTGGGATGGGACCTAAAAAGTCTATTGTGTTGTATGACACATTGATTGAAGGTCAGTCTGATGAGGAAATCGTAGCTGTTTTGGCTCATGAAATTGGACACTATAAAAAGAAACATACCACGATTAACTTGTTGTTTGGAATTTGTCAAATGTTTGGAATGATGTGGCTTTTAGGTTGGGCGATAAACCAACCTGAACTATCATCTGGATTAGGGGTTCAAACGCCTAAGTTCTATACTGGTTTAATTTCCTTTTTTGTTCTGTTTAGCCCTGTTAGTTTTTTAATTGGTATGTTTCAAAATATATTGTCGAGAAGAATGGAATATCAGGCAGATGCTTATGCCAAAGAAACTTATAATGGAGAAAAATTGATTGACGCACTAAAGAAATTGTCGGTTGATAATTTATCAAACCTAAATCCGCATCCTGCATTTGTGTTTTTTAATTATTCACATCCGCCAATCCATCAAAGAATTAAAGCCCTAAGAAATTGAGTTTACCTGAGTCGTTTAAGTGTTCAATTCCATTTGAAGCATCTATAAAATCTAAATTAATTGATGGGCTAGAATCTGATCCTGTAATATCAATTAGAAAAAACCCTTTTAAGC
>JAYPYW010000088.1:0-10197 GCA_038154685.1 Flavobacteriales bacterium
GTATTTATTTCAATATATGATGGCCAACAAAAACAATAAAAATACTTCTGGGGTTAGTGTAGACGATGGTTTGCACGATAAACTTAAGGATCTTGAGGAGTTTGTTTCTAATTATCTTAAAAGCTAATCAGTCAATTTTCTAGTTCAATTGTATCAACAAATTCGGTTAAGTGTAAACTTAAACAACTGAGTTATGATTGAAATAACCTATGGGTTAGTAGGAGTTGTGGTAGGTTTATTAGGTGGTTTTTTCGTTTTAAAAGCGATCACAAATAAACAAGCTAAACAAATCCTAGTTGCTGCCGAAAAAGACGGTGAGCAAATTAAAAAAGACAAGATTTTACAAGCGAAAGAGAAGTTCGTTCAGTTAAAGTCGGAGCATGAAAAAGCCGTTAATAAGAGAAATCAAAAGATGTCGGCTTCTGAAAACAAGCTAAAGCAAAAAGAAAATAGCTTGAATCAGAAAATGAACGAGTACAACAAAAAAGACAAAGATGTACAGCGTTTACAGAATAAATTAGAAGAAAAAATTAAGCGAAACGAAAAGAAGGAGTCTGATTTAGATAAACAACACCGTCGTCAAGTTGAGCAATTAGAAGCAGTTGCTGGTATAAGTGCAGAAGATGCAAAAAAGCAACTTGTAGAAACTTTAAAAGCCGAAGCTAAAACTGAGGCTATGTCGCATATTCAGGATACCATCGAAGAAGCAAAGATGAGTGCTAATATGGAGGCGAAGAAAATTATCATTAAAAGTATACAAAGGTGTGCTACTGAAACCGCTATTGAAAATGCTGTTTCTGTTTTCCATATTGAATCGGATGAGATTAAAGGTAGAATCATTGGTAGAGAAGGACGTAATATTAGAGCAATTGAAGCCGCTACAGGAGTAGAGGTGATTGTTGATGATACGCCAGAAGCTATTATTCTTTCTTGTTTTGACCCCATTAGAAGAGAGATAGCAAGGCTTTCTTTACACCAATTAGTTACTGATGGAAGAATTCACCCAGCAAGAATTGAAGAGGTTGTAGCAAAGACGAGAAAGAACTTAAATGAAGAAATTTTAGATGTTGGTAAACGTACTGCTATCGATTTAGGAATTCATGGTTTACACCCTGAATTAATTAGAATGGTTGGACGTATGAAGTACAGATCGTCTTATGGTCAGAACTTATTGCAGCACTCTAGAGAAGTAGCTAACTTATGTGCTATTATGGCAACTGAATTAGGTTTAGATGTTAAAGCAGCTAAGAGAGCGGGACTTCTACATGATATCGGTAAGGTGCCAGATGACGAGCCAGAATTACCGCACGCTATCTTAGGTATGAACTTAGCTAAGAAGTTTAAGGAGAAGCCAGATGTGTGTAATGCTATTGGTGCTCACCACGATGAGGTTGAAATGACTTCGATGATTTCTCCAATTGTTCAGGTTTGTGATGCTATTTCAGGAGCAAGACCAGGTGCAAGACGTGAGATTTTAGAGTCTTATATTAAGAGGATTAAAGAGCTTGAAGAGTTAGCTTTAGGTTATCCTGGAGTTCTTAAAACATACGCAATCCAAGCTGGTAGAGAATTAAGAGTTGTTGTTGAAAGTGAGAAAGTAAGTGATAAGGAAGCTGAAACTTTAGCATTTGACATTTCTCAGAAGATTCAAACTGAAATGACTTACCCAGGACAGGTTAAAGTAACTGTTATTAGAGAGGTAAGAGCTGTTGGTATAGCTAAGTAGCCTCTGGTTACAGGAGCCGGGAGTCAGGTTTCAGAACTGAGAATAATAAGCCACCTTCGGGTGGCTTTTTTGTTTATTGTAATTGAAGAATAATACTTACCATGTTCTTCTTTAGTGAGAACTTAATAAAAAAAGGAGGCTTTTAAGCCTCCTTTTAAATCTCTCTTCCGGGGAGATTTATTTTTTAATAAAAGTGACTTTGCCAGAGTTGTTACCTCCAATCATTGTGGCAACATAAATTCCAGGAGCAAATAAAGAAATATCTAATCCAACTTGATTCATAGAGCTTGTAAACGTTTTTTGAGCAATTGCTTGTCCGTTTACATTGTAAATAGTCATTCGCTCAACATCATCAACACCGTCAAATGTTATAAAATCATTAGCTGGGTTAGGGAAGGCGATAACATAATCTAAGCTATTAACCCTTGAAGTAGAGGATGTACCCCCACAAACAGGGAAGTTAGATGCTCCAACTGTTTTCGAATCAGTTGGATCAGCAGAAAAGTCAATCCCTGAAACAATTACTTCTTCTCCGTAAACATCTGTAATTCTAAATGATTTAGATACTTCGTTGATAGCAACACCTGAGCTTACCCAACCATTGTCGGAACCTCTTGTCATTTCAAACCAAGCTCCACCTTGTTGAACTTCTACTTTAGCTATTCTATTTACATGGTTTCCTATGATTACTTTAGCGTACCATTGGTTTGATCCTTCAACAATAACATGAAGTGGGGTAGTCCATGGACAAGATACTTCTTGCCAACTGAAATCCCCAATACCAACTGATTCTGGTCCGATAACCTTAGGGAAAGCTGAAGGGCTTAAATCAATGTCTCCAAATTTAGTATTCGTTCCAACTAATTTTTCTCCACTTGCTCCTCTGTCCCAGCAATCTGGACATTCATCTACGATTTGAATTAATGCAGTTCCTGCTGGTCCAGTCGCTTCAACACACATTCCACAATATTTCGCATCATCGTCTTCTTGCAAAAGTCCTATGTCTAATGCTCCGTAATCTGTTCCTGCGATATCTGCTTCTTGAAATGAACATCTTACCAAACCTGTATAAAGTGGATTACTCTTGTTTTCAAGATTGTCATACCAAGTTGCTTTTCCAGTGTTGTTTACACCAGTACATGCAACACCAGATCCCGTTCCTGACCCTGATCCACTTCCAGTACCAGAGCCTGTTCCTGTTCCTGTTCCTGTTCCTGTTCCTGTTCCTGTTCCTGTTCCAGAACCACCTCCCGAGCTAGTGCCTCCTGATGACGCACCAAAAGAAATGGATTTTATTTTGAAAGTAACTTCTTTGGAGATGCTTACAAATCCATAAGAAGCAATTTTGTCTTTTCCAGCCCAACCAGTCCATTTGTCTGTATCCAAAGTACTGAAATCGAAAGTAAAGGTTTCCTCAGTGTTTGCTGCAGAAAAAGTATGATGCGCAGGGATTTCTCCAGCCCAATCTATGTTGTGTGTAGATGTTTTTGGGTTTGTACTCCACATCGATTTTTCTTCTCCGATGTAGAATTTTAACTCAGCGCCTGTTTCACTGGCCTCGGCAACAATAGTAACTTTTGAATTTGAAGACATATCTAAAGCTCCTGCCTCAGTTAGGTTTGCGCAAGTTCCATCGTTAGTTGGTAACCCGTACCAGGTAACGTTTTCGCTTCCCCATAAGTCTATATTTCTAGCTGTGAATTCTAATTCTCCGCTAGATTTTAAATGGTCTTCAACTTTTAAAGAATTTCCGTCCGCAAATCTACCATTTGTGTTCGGCGCTGTACTCGCGTAACAAGTAGAAGATGAATTGCTAAAATCTAAAGCGAATCCATCACTTGAAGTAGTCATTTGACCAATAGAAACTAGGGTAGAGGCAGTTAAAAACGTTGATAGTAATTGTTTTTTCATAGTTAGTAATATATAACCATCCAATTTATGGAATTTGACATGGTAAGACTATGAAGACTAATAAGGGTTGACTTTTTTCTAAAAATCATTTTGTATGAATAAGTTGTTGATTATGAGTTTTTTATTTGGTTTTTCGGAGCTGGTTTAAAGAGTTGGTGAAAATAAAAACTCCCGCCTCAGACCCTAACATTGAGACGGGAGTACACACTGTTAAGTGTGGGATTACATAAGTAATTATTGTTTTATTTTTTTATGAATGTTGTACGGCCTCCATTGCTTTCTATTATATACATTCCAGCAGCTAAGTCTTCAATTGATATAGAAGTTGATGTATACGTTCCAATTATCGATCCGCTAAGGTCTAATAAACTGATTTCATCCTTAGTGCCCATTACCGATATTATTGCGTTCGAAGGGTTAGGGTAGACCTCTAAAATTGGCTTGTTTCCAATTACATCATCAGTATTTGTATCAAAATTTATATCTGCGGCGAATTTGGACACAAGTCTAATGTACTCAGTTTGGTATCCTAAACTTGGTTCTGTGATTTCCCATGAATTTAATGGCCAACCTTCATTAAAGCTCAAATATGACTTTTGTTTTGGTTGTCCTTTAACAACTGATATGTCAACTGTATAGCATTTCTCATTATTAGCTGTGCTTCCACATCCACTAGGACAACAACCATCCCAATCATATGAAGGGTTAGGTCCCCCAGGCATAATTCCAGGTGCTGGACCGTAAACAGAAACACCTACTTCATCCCAATCGGTATCATGCTTAAACCAGTCGTGATAAATTTGAGAGACACTATTTTCTGCACCATAAGCACCCATGTTAGTTAAGTAAACTAAGTTCATAGGGTTAACTCCATGTAAGTAGTGTAGATAGTCTTCTGCTGCTTGCATTCCTAGGTCTGATTTACCTGAAGAAAGAAACTCTTTAACTTGCCAAAACATAATTCCACAAGAACTTTTCTGACGGTTACTTCCCCATGTGTAAGCATCCATATGAGCCATGTAGGGGTCTGTTGAGTTTTCAACTGCAGCAAAGTTGTGTTCTTTGTCCATTGCTCTTTCAAATACATCTAGTATGTCATCCGAAACTGTTGCGTTTGGGGTGATTGAGGCATGATGTAATAATAAATCCTGGTGCTTATCTTGAAAAGGAAAAGCAAAAACCCATTGCATCATGTTTATATCTAGATAATTACTGTTGACATAAGTGTCGTATGTAGAGCTTCCTGTTAGCTCAAACAGATAGGTAGCGGCTCTCATTTTAAGCATAAATCGCCCGTAATCATTTACCTCTTGTTGTCCGGCTCCAATTCCTGAAGTTCCAGAGGCTGCATCATTATTTTTCCATTGAACGTTCGGGTTAGCATCAGCCCAATCCCATGCTTTTATTGCAGCCTGTTCAAGAGTAGTTGCATATGCTGTTTGTCCAAGTTCTTCAAAAATGATTGATCCAAGTGCAAATGCTGCTGCTGATGAGTTTGTTGATGCGGTATTTATATTACCATATAAACTTGGTCCAGTTGCTATACTAGGAGGTGATGTTTGGTCTGCATCCACGATTGCAATACAACTTCCGTTTTCATATTGTAATCTTAAAAGATGGTCTAATCCCCATTTTACTTCGTCGATTACATCTGGAATTCCATTTCCTGATTCAGGGATGTTGTAATCGTCTCCCCAAACATTCGGATTTTCTCTATAGGCTTTTAATAATTCCACTACATAGTCTGCTGTCCATATTGTGTATTTATTAAAATCTCCAGCGTCATACCAACCACCATGAACATCTCTCTCAGAAGTCGCATCATCTGGAGTGTCCCATTTACGGCAGTTTAAATCTTGTTTATCTTTTAAATGACTTGCTCCATCCGCCCAATTGGCTCCGGCATATGCTGCATCCTTAGCATGTCCACTTCTTTGGTAGAATAAAGCTCTAACTGCGTGCTTCAAAACTTCGTTGTATATGTCTTCTTTTATTTCAAATTCAAATGATCTAACATCATTGTCGATGTCTAAAACATAATATGATCCATTATCCGTTAGTAATGAGAAATCAAACCACCAGGCTTTATCACCTGATGAAGCATCTTCAGCTCCTCCGTTCCATATTGTTGGGGATCCTGTTAAAACTTGAGCGCCGTCTGCTACTCTTATGACTGCAAAGTTGGTTCCAGGAGAGAAACTTTCGGCAGCATCAGGACCAGTTATAGGATTTCTTAAAACTGCTACTTTTTTAGAGTTAGGTCTGTATCCAAACTGATCAACAACAATCTTATCAGTGATTGTACTCGAAAAAGAAAAGAGCGTAAACAGTATTCCGGTTAAGGTAAATTGTAATTTCATAAGGTAAAGGTTTTCGTACTCCTACGAAAGTATTTAAAACAAGCTTTTATGGCCGCTCAAAAATGTAAATAGACCGCAAGTTTTCGTTAACACATTGTTTTTTAGTGTTTTAAATTCTGCTTTGAAGAGGGGGAGTTTAGATGTTTTCTCTAAATTCAGTAGCAGAGACACCTTCAGTTTGTTTGAAGACTCTCCTGAAATTATTGGGAGAACTGTACCCAACGGCATAGGTGATTTCTTTTATGCTTAGGTTTGTTTCGGATAGGAGTTTCTTTGCTTCTTTAATTCTAATTGAATTCAAGTATTGTTTGAATGTAAGATTCAATTTACTATGAATAACCGCTGAAATAGCCCTTTCTGATTTAGCAAAATGTTTAGATAGGTGCAAGAGCTTTAATTCCGAATTAGGATATTCTTTCCCAATGAATTCAAACAGCCGGTCTTCCCAGTTGTCGGGTTCTTCATGTCTTACCTCTAGACTTTTATAAGTAATAACAACCTCTTTTGATTTTTCTTTATTGTTTCTAACAAAGATTGAAATTAGAAATGGGAGGAAAGCAATGGTAACGAGGTAAAGACTTAATAAATAGAAATTGGAATGATCTTTTTGAAAAACTACATCTTGTATTGATATTGTTGATGGTTTCGTGTTATCTAGATTAGACTCTTCAATCAAACTAAACATTAAAGTACTGTTCCAGTTAGGTTTTTCAGCTATTATTTTCCCTTTTGCATACTGACTTTTCCACCAATCTCT
The DNA here is from genome assembly GCA_038154685.1 of Flavobacteriales bacterium. Lineage (GTDB taxonomy): Bacteria > Bacteroidota > Bacteroidia > Flavobacteriales_C. The sequence continues at coordinate 6,755 of JAYPYW010000088.1, forward strand.
AACCAAGAAATCGTCATATCTGAATACTGCACTTTCTTTATTGTTGTTTTTAGAAGGGTTAATTAATACATAATTTACTCTATGGGATTGATCGTCTCCATTGATTGTAATTCCTTCTTCGAAGGTTTTGCCAATAAACCCAAATGAGCCAATATTATCTGTTTTATAGTCTATTTTAACGCTGTTATATTGGTGCAGAATCGATTTAACACTATCGTTTATTAGATAACTAAATCCAGCGTAATTAATGTCATTGTTCCCAATTTGATAAGTAAAGTCAATACTTTTTTGTGATTTTTTTAAATTCAGAATCTTTGTATCCCCGCCTTTGGTTGAATCAGAATAGGTGTTTAATGTATAAAGTCCGGAGTTTTGGAGCGAAAAATCATTTTGCTTTTCGAAGAAAAGGAAATAGGTAAATAATACGCAGCTAATTATTGCAGGAATCAGTAATGGTTTAAAGGTAACCTTTCCCGAATTGCTATTTTCTTTATTGCTGCTCAATTTTAATCTAAGTGAGCTCTAAAAATAAATAATTAACCAAGAAGTTTAGCTATTAAAAATTTTGAAAGTTTCTATGATATATTACTCATCTACCGCAATCTTTGGAGCGGTTTGTAGCTTTAATAATACATTCTGAACTGCGAAATAAAAAAGCCCGGTTTTACCGGGCTTTTAATCAATTATTGTTTGTTAATCTTTAAACTCTTCAATTAACTGAACATTAGCTTCACTGACTTTCTTAGCAGAAAGTACATTCGGAGCGTTGAATAAGTAATCTTCTCCGGAACCAGTCTTAGGGTAGGCCATAACGTCTCTGATGGAATCTTTCTTCTCAAGAATCATCAATAGTCTATCTAATCCCCAAGCTATACCTCCGTGTGGTGGTGCTCCGTATTGGAAGGCGTTGTATACGTTCCCAACAGATGCTAACATTTCTTCATGGTTGTATCCCATGATTTTGAACGTAGCTTCAAGGATGTCACCTCTGTGAGCACGGACAGATCCTCCACCGATTTCGTAACCGTTAAGGATTAAGTCGTATTGTTGAGCCAAGATTTCTCCTGGATTTTCAGCTTTCATGTGTTGCTCTACAAACTCTGGCTTAGGCATAGAGAATGGGTTGTGAGAGAATGTCCATCCACCTTCTTCTTTTTCCTCAAACTGAGGGAAGTCGATTACCCATGCTGGTTGTAATACGTTCTTAGGAATCAGATTTAACATTTTCCCTAATTCTTGTCTAACAGCATCTAAAGCTTTGTTTGCAGTACCGTAATCGGCAGCAGAGAAGAAGACAATATCTCCAACTTTTGCGCCCATGATTTCGATGATTTTCGCACCAATATCTTCTCCTAAGAATTTGATTATTGGAGATTGTAAATCATTCTCATTTACAATGATATAGGCTAAACCACCTAAACCATGACTTTGAGCTAAGGAAGTAAGCTTTTCGATAGCTCCTTTTGACATACGTTTGTCACCCATTTCCTCTTTAGAAACCTTGATGGCTTTTACAATTCCGCCATTTTCAATTGGGTTTCTAAATACTTGGAATGACGTATCCGCAACAACCTCAGTAATGGTTTTCATTGGTAAACCAAAACGTAAGTCTGGACGATCACATCCGTATTTTTCCATCGACTCAGCATAAGTGATGGTCATAAAGTCTTTTAATATCCATTTGCTCTTCGAGTAAACAGTCTTGATAACTTTAACAAGCATATCACTGTTCAGCTTAATGATATCGTCCATAGAAGCGAATGACATCTCTAAGTCCATTTGTGTAAACTCTGGCTGACGGTCACCTCTTGAATCCTCATCACGGAAACAACGAGCAATTTGGAAATATCTCTCAAAGCTTCCTACCATCAGCATTTGTTTGTATTGCTGTGGTGCTTGTGGGAGTGTGTAGAATTTTCCTTTATGAACCCTCGATGGAACTATGAACTCACGAGCTCCTTCGTCGGTACCACCAGATAGGATAGGGGTTTCTACTTCAATAAAGTTTTGATCATCTAACATGTCACGGATTAACTTAATCACCTTGTGACGGTTGATGATTGCCTTCTTAGCCGACTGGTTTCTGTGGTCTAAGAATTTGTATTCCATACGAACGGATTCGTTCGTTTTGTCTGCTTTTTTAATTTCGAAAGGTAAGTTCTTCGAAACGTTCAATACGTCGATATGATTGGCTACAAGCTCGATGTTCCCCGTTCTCGTGTTAGGGTTTACATCATCAGCAGCTCTTTCGATAACCTGACCTTTAACAGCGATTACAGACTCATCTTTCAATCTTGCGATATCATCGATATCTTTTACTTGATCACGTGTTACTCTAACTTGGAAAACCTCGTTAGAAGCATCTCTAAGGTCGATAAAAACTAGCTCTCCATGGTCTCTAATAGAAGCAATCCATCCACCAAGCGTTAACTCTTGGTTTAGGTTGTCTTTAGAAACTTCAGGTATTCTATGCGTTCTGTAAGTATCCTTAACGATTCTTACATCTTGGTATTTAGATGGCGTGTCATCACTTAAATCGCGCTTCTTAGCCTCTTTAGTAACACCTTTAGCTTCTTGTGACTCTCCAGCTACTTCTGAAACGTTAGCGCCTCCTGTGCAGGCTGCAAGGATCTTTTCGCGAATAATCTTTCCAGAAACACCTTTTCCAGTCTTAGCCATTACCTGAGGAACTAAACGACCAGCTTGTCCTTGGTTTCCTCCTGCGATAGCAGCAACAATCTCTGCATTAGCAGCAACAACTTCAGCAACTGCAGTATCAATTTGTTCCTCCGAAACAGTGTTAGCTTTGATGAATCCTTCGTAATCAAAACCAGCGTCAGCATATAGTTTTTGGAACCCTTCCTTAACAATGTTTACTGGGATTAGGTTTTTAACGAACTCTTTAAGTAGTGAGTTGTAAGGTTTTAATTCTGAGAAGTTTGAGTATTCTTCAGGTTTTACATTGTTCATTAAAACTGTCGCTACAGCTTTAATATCATCGATACCTTCATTTAATCCAATTACTACTCTTGATCTTACCTTATCTCCAGAGAAGAACTTAGCATCTTGTGGTCTAACACCACCAGTAATTAAAGCTTCTTCAACAACTGTAGGAAGTAATGAAATATCAACAGTTGTTCTAGCTTTTAAGTCAGAAACATCTAACCAAGGAATATCTGGTTCCTGAGAGAATCTATAATCAGCAGCATCTTCCTTAGAACGCATTACTTTAATCACTTGAGCATCTGCGTCATATTGAGCAGTAACTTGGTCTGGAGAAGGAACTCCATGCTCCTCGTAATGGTTTAATTGCTTTGTAACAACCTCTTGAACAGCTTTAGACATGAAAGCAAAAGAGTTCAAGTTCTTAATCTCTGTTCTAGGGTTTAAGTCGTTAGTCCCTTTTTTTCTAAGTGATACAGAAACATCAGATCTCATTTGAC
>JAYPYW010000089.1:0-478 GCA_038154685.1 Flavobacteriales bacterium
CTCCCTGATCTCTAAAAACTAGACTTACTCGGTTGTAAAGTTTGGCCAGCGAAACATCATCGTGCTCACTTTCGAAAATAGTTTTGGCTTTGGTGAAGTAGGACAGAGATTGATCAAAGTTTCTTTGCATGTGGTTGATGCTCCCTAAATCACTATAGCAATTTGCTACGCCAACAGAATTATCCAATTCTTTAAATACAGAAATAGCTTTTTGGTGATTTTTAATTGAGCTAACCATATCGCCCAAACTAGCTTGGACATTTCCCATTTCTGCATAACTTCTGGCTAGGTAATAGTTTTTGTTTTGATTTTTGTAAAGTAAGGAGGCTTGTAGATAGTGATTAAGTGCACTTTTAAGCTTTCCAAGTTTGTGTTCAGTTTTAGCTAAAAGAAAAAGGGATTGAGCCTGCCCAGTTTTGTATTTAATTTCTCCCGATAATTTTAGGGCTTTATTAGCATAAAGCTTACTTTTTTTAAG
>JAYPYW010000089.1:488-10157 GCA_038154685.1 Flavobacteriales bacterium
ACCGCTACTGAGTCCTTTTTCACGGTTTTCAAAGAAACAATAAGGCTGTCGATTATCTCCCTTTGCGACTGCCCGAAAAGGGTGGTCTGACAAACGGTGAAAATAATTAACGTAAATATTTTATTTCTCATTTATTTAGGGTGTTTTTTGGCTCACCTGAAAAATATAGACCTTTTACCGTTTTGAGAATAAAAAGTTGCTTTTTTCAACTTAAAAAAGTGATAAAAAGCATTCTGTAGAAATTCTTCGTAATTTTGTTTAAAATTAAAGATTATGCTAGGGTTAAAATTACCAACGGATCCGAGGTGGGTGAATATTGTAGAGAAGAATATTTCTGAAATTTTAACTGATCATGCCTATTGTGAGCAAAAGGCTGCATCTTATGCAATTTCTCTTATCACTAAATACCCTGAAATTCCTGAGATAGTTGATAAAATGACTGCTTTAGCTCAGGAGGAAATGGAGCATTTTCAAATGGTTCATGATATCATTAAAGAAAGAGGTTTGCAGCTCGGAAGAGAAAGAAAAGATCCTTATGTTCACGATTTAATGAAATTCATTAAAAGAGGAGGTAACGACGAAATGGTTTTAGTTGACAGGCTATTAATTGCTGCTATGATCGAAGCCCGAAGCTGTGAAAGATTTAGGGTGTTGTCCGAAAATATCGAAGACCAAGAATTAGCAAAATTCTACCATGATCTAATGGCTAGTGAGGCTCGCCATTACACTATGTTCCTAAAACTCGCTAAAAAATATGGAGTAGGGGTTGATGTAGATAAACGCTGGAAAGAATTCCTAGCCAAAGAAGCCGAAATTATGGCTGAATACGGAAAAAAAGAAACCGTTCACGGGTAGTTTATTAATCATAAGTTCTCAAAATCCCTTGATCAAACGGGGGGCCATAAACAGGCTTTCATATTTGATTTCTTTAGGGTTTGATTTACCCAAGTGTTAAAGGTTTTGAAAATGTGATAAGTGCCTTTTGCGTTATAAAAAGAATCGTTGCTGTTATAATGTTTTCCAGAAAGTCTTGTTGGTTTAATTTCCCTAAATTGATTTTTAATGTTTTGTATTAATATTAGTTGTTATTGTTTGTTTTCGATTGACATGGTACATAGCCTCTGTACAATAGTGATAGACATATTAAACGACTAGAATATCTGATGAAAAATCCTTATTTTAGCGCTCCAATTTTTAGAATATGTTTGGAGGTCTTCAGGATAAGTTAGATAGAGCGTTTAAGGTATTAAAAGGTCATGGCCAGATTTCGGAAATCAACGTAGCAGAGACTACGAAAGAAATTCGAAGAGCATTACTTGATGCCGATGTTAGTTTTAAGGTTGCAAAAGAGTTTACGAATAGAGTAAAGGATAAAGCTATTGGTGAAAACGTATTAACAACGCTTCAGCCTGGACAGGTTCTTACAAAAATTGTTCACAACGAGTTAGTTGACTTAATGGGAGGTACAGAAACTGAGATCAGTATTTCTGGGAACCCTGCTGTTATTTTGATCGCTGGTTTACAAGGATCGGGTAAAACTACTTTTACTGGTAAGCTTGCCAATTATTTAAAAACAAAAAAAGGTAAAAACCCATTGTTAGTTGGAGGTGATGTTTATCGTCCTGCAGCGATGGATCAGTTAGAAGTACTTGGAGGACAAGTAGGTGCTGAAGTTTACCTTGAGAGAGAAAATAAAAATCCTGTTGAAATCGCTGAGAATGCAATTAAGCATGCTCGTCAGAATGGTTTTAATGTCGTTATCGTCGATACAGCTGGTCGTTTAGCGGTTGATCAGGAGATGATGGATGAAATAGGAAGAGTTAAAGATGCTGTTAAGCCTCAAGAGATTCTTTTTGTTGTGGATTCCATGACTGGTCAGGATGCTGTTAACACAGCAAAAGCGTTTAACGATAAGTTAGATTTTGATGGTGTTGTATTAACAAAATTAGATGGTGATACAAGAGGTGGAGCCGCGCTTTCGATTAGAGAGGTAGTTACAAAGCCAATTAAGTTTGTGGGTACTGGTGAGAAAATGGATGCGTTAGACGTTTTCTATCCTTCCAGAATGGCCGACAGAATCTTAGGAATGGGGGATGTTGTTTCCCTTGTTGAGAGAGCTGAAGCGCAATTTGATGAAGAGCAAGCTAAAAAGCTTCAAAAGAAAATTGCTAAAAACCAGTTTGACTTTAACGATTTCCAAGAACAAATTCAGCAAATCAAAAAGATGGGTAACCTGAAAGATTTAGTTGGTATGATTCCAGGTATTGGTAAAATGATGAAGGATGTTGATATCGATGACAATGCTTTTAAAGGTATTGAAGCAATTATTAGCTCGATGACTCCTTTTGAAAGAGAAAACCCTAAGAAAATTGATGGTTCTCGTAGAAAGAGAATTGCAAGAGGTAGTGGGAATGATGTTGCTGAAGTAAATAAGTTGATCAAACAATTTGAAGAAACTTCAAAAGTGATGAAGATGAGGAGCAACAAAAGCAACATGGCTAAAATGATGAGAAACTTCCCGGGAATGGGAGGGGGTATGAAATAATTAGAATTCAGAATACAGGAGTCAGATTTCAGGAAAAACTAGCCTGTTACCTGAAGCCTGAAACCTAAAAGAAATATGATTTTAATCGACGGTAAAAAAACATCAGCTGAGGTTAAGGCTGAGATCAAAAAAGATGTTGAGGCATTTACTGCGAATGGAGGGAAAACTCCTCATTTGGCAGCTATTTTAGTTGGTAACGATGGTGCAAGTGAAACTTACGTAGCATCTAAGGTGCGGTCTTGTAATGAGGTTGGGTTTAACTCCACTTTAGAAAGAATGGGAGCTGAAACCACTGAAGCAGAATTGTTGGCTAAGATTGAAGAGTTTAATAATAACGCAGATATTGACGGATTTATCGTTCAGTTACCATTGCCAAAGCATATTGATGAGCAGAAGGTAACTACTGCAATTTTACCAGAAAAAGATGTTGATGGGTTTAATCCAGTAAACGTTGGAAGAATGGCCTTAGGTCAGCCTGCATATATTTCAGCAACTCCTTATGGAATTGTGCAGATGTTAGAGCAATATGATATTGACACAACTGGAAAACATTGTGTTGTTATTGGTAGATCCAATATTGTTGGTTCTCCAATGAGTATTTTGATGGCTAAAAATACTAAGCACGCTAATTGTACAGTTACGTTAACGCACTCAAGAACTCAGAATTTAGAAGAGTTTACAAAAGCTGCTGATATTGTAATTGTTGCTTTAGGAAAGCCAGCTTTCTTAACTGGTGATATGATTAAGCCTGGAGCTGTAGTTATTGATGTTGGTATTACTAGAGTTCCTGATGATTCCAAAAAGAGCGGATTTAGAATTCAAGGTGATGCAGATTTTGATTCTTGTGCTGAAAAGGCATCTTATATTACCCCTGTTCCTGGTGGAGTAGGGTTAATGACTGTTGCTTCTTTGATGAAAAATACTTTAGCTGCAGCTAAGAAGGAGATTTATTCTTAGGAGAGTAAAGGCAGAAGAGGAAAGACGAAAGACAAAATAGAAAAGACATTGTCTCCTAAAAATAAAAGCCCTGCAATGCAGGGCTTTTTAGTTTCGTCTTTTGTCTTCTGTTTTTTTTTACTGCGGAATAAACGCTTCGCTAAACTTAGTTCTTATTCGAATGTAAAGTTTTGTAGCAAATGCCCAATGGTGCATAAATCCTCCTCTGTACATGTTTATATTAAGTCCTCCTATTTGAGTAGTGAAATTAAATCCTATGATTCGATTAATATCCCAAGTGTAAGCCATGTGTAATCTAACATCGAAGTCTGATGGTCTTTGATTTCCAATAGAATCAGATACGTTTGTTTTGAAAGCCCAACCCGGCGTTACTCCTATATAAAACCTATCACCGTTATCATATTTTTTACCATAAAGGATTGATGTGTTAAGATAATATTGGTGAAGTACATTTGTGAATCGGGTGTCAAATGCAAACCCATTTAAGGAGTGTCCAATTCCTACCCTGAATATCCTACCGTTATTAAACTCGTTTTCATGTCCTACGTTTACAGTGTAACCAACTTTAGGGATTAAATCTTTAGAAGTTGCATAGTTCATACCTCCAGTATAATTAAGCCCCATGTCGGTAACAAAATATGCTTTTTGAATTTTTTTTTGGGCTGAAATACTTAGAGCGAAAAGGAATGTTAAAGCTAGTAATTGGTACTTCATTCTTAATTGATACTTTTTTGAACAACTAGTTTTTGTGTTAATAATTGATTGCTAGAACGAACTTTAATAATATAAGTTCCAGATTCAAGTTCTTTATCAAATGAAAAATCAATTCTTTCGCCTACGCCATTTGCCGCATGTACTAATCTTCCATTTATATCGTAAATCTCAACATCAACATCACTGTACAAATCGGAATTGATTCTCACCGAAAGAATGTGACCTGTATTAGGGTTAGGAAAGGCAATAAAATCAAATTGCCTTTCAACTTTAATTGATCTTATTTCTGATAAGTCAGAAGTACCATCATAATCAACTTGTCTTAATTGGTATAGGTAAGTACCAGGTTTTACATCATCATCCCAAAATTGATAATAGTTTGTGTAAATAGCTGATCCTGCACCTTCAATTATTCCAATAACTTCAAAAGCTCCTCCGTCGATAGAGCGTAGTACTTCAAAGTGAGAATTATTGATTTCCGCAGCAGTTTCCCAAGTTAAATAGTTGTAGTCATCAATTTGTTCAGCTTCAAACTTGGTGAGTTCAACTGGAAGAGTGATTAATTCATCAAAGCCTCCGAATTTACTGAATGAAGTAGCCAGGTTTCCTGATAATGTATTGTTAGTAGTGTTCGCAAGGTTAAAAGCTTCCCATTCAGTGTCAAATTTTTGAGCGTATACTGTAGACTCGTCCCCATTAACATCTCCATCTAAATAGTAAGCGGTGAAATTGTAAGTAGGGGAGGTGATTCCGGATACGGGAAGATCCCAAAACCTATCTATAAAGTTTTCTGTGGTTCCAGTTTCAGAATACTTATTTCCAGAAACGTTAATCTCAGCATAAGCTCCAGCAGTAAATGAGGCGCTAAAAATTTGTAAGCTAAATTGAGAAAGTTCTGTTCCGTCTCCCACAGGATAAACAAATGAACCAGGTGAAGACCAAAGTTTTCTTAAATAACCTGTACTGTTAGTATTTACAAAACTATTGTTAGAATAGTTTAAAACCGTTGTAGTTGCATTTATAATAAGGTTTGATGTACCGATGTAAATTAACCCGTCTGTTAAATCAAGAGAATTAGTTACAGTTACATCGGAATTGGCTGTCATGTATACATCACCAGAAGATTTGTTGATGGTCAATTGATAAAATGATTCAGCTTGCGAACTAGCTGAGTTAATGTACTGATCAGATGTTCCATCAAAAGTAATTTTAGAAGTGCTTGGAGTGAATGTACTAACATTATCCCAGTTACCTGCTAGGGTTATGTCATTGCCATTTGAACTAAAGTCGCTAGTTCCTTCGATCGATATGTTTCCATTTACGTCAAGGGCTCCTTGAACTGTTTTTGTCCCGCTTGAACCAGTTGTTAAATTGTAGTAGGTTGATGAAGATGGAGTGATAATATTTTGATTCCCTGCTCCATTATAGTTTACCGTGTTATTTGTTGCAGAAGCATATAAATCTCCTTTGAAATCAAAGATGTCTGTTAGTCCACCATAATTCAAAGTTGATCCAGTTCCGTTAATCCAGCTATTATTGTTTGTTTGGGAATCAAGTTCTCCTTGATTGGTCACTCCATTGAATTGAAGAGTAACGATTCCATTGTTAGTCAACGAGATATTATGATCATTGAATACTACTCTTGGTTGAAATATTAAGTTAGCAGTAGATGGAATAGTTTTGTTTGAGTTCTCAATTCTAATTTCAGAATTGCTGTTGTTTGACGTTATAGATCCGGATCCATCGATTATCTGAGTTGAACTTCCATTAACAGCTAAACTTGCGCTAGACGTAAAGTTTAAAGTACCATTTATTGTAAAGTATTCTCCTTGGCAAGTGAAGTCACCCGTTCCGTTTTGATTATAGGTTGTGTTTGCAGCTAAATCAAAATTTCCTTCAAAAGTTGACAATCCTCCAACATCAATTGTTCCTGATCCAAGGAATGTAGTATTTCCAGAAATTTTAAGTTCCTCATTTCCAGTCATTGTTATTGCGCCAGATCCGTAAACAATCAAATCTTCAAGAATGCTTAGTTTTTGGTTAACAGAATTATCAATCACAAACCCTCCGTCTTTAATAATAACACTTGCTACTGTTATATCACCGTCTAGTGTAATAGTATCTCCGGTACAAATAATAACTGCATCATTCGCGTCAGGAGTTGTTGCGTCTACTGTTCCGTCTCCACCACAAACATCTAAAGCCCAGTTATCTGAGTTACCCCAATTTCCTGAAACTGTAGAGTAGTAAGCAGACAATAATCTAGATCCAGTAGGGCTTGAAGAAGCAATAGATTGTTCACCTAGTCCGTCAAGCGTAACACTTGTACAACTAGCATCAATTTTATCTCCTGTACTTGCATCTACATCAATATCGTATGCTAACCAAAAGTAGTTTGTTCCTTCTACTAAGGTTTGGTTTCCAGAAACGGTAAAGGCTCCATTTGGAGATGAGTAAGTTCCAAAAAGGTTTGTAGGAGAATAAGTTGAACTTGTTCCTGTGTAATAAACATGAGCGTTAGTTACTGTAGTAGCTACATTATCTGTTCCATCCTCACCAGCAGTTGAGAAATCAAAATCAGTTATGTTATAATTTGAACAAAAACCTTCAACCTCAACTTCAATTCCGATAACTTGCTTGTTTATAAATCCCGGAGCTACGTTCGAAGTTTCATTCTGAGTAACCGTTATTCCGGTTAAGCTCATGTCTCCCGATGCAGTTAAGTACCCGAGGGATTCAGCCGTGTTTGGTGAACCATCTCCAGGTAAGTCGGCACCAGAGTGGATCTTAAAATCACCAGGCCCAACGGACCCACCTCTATATAAGTCTCCAGTTCCTGCTGCAGTAGCTCTCACATAAAAACCATCAAAGAAAATGGTGTCAATATAGTTTTCCCCACCTGCATTAGGGATTGTTACAGTCACTTCGATATAATCTGAAAAAACTAGATAGCTGATTGCTACTAAGTCTGTTGATGCTTGTGTGTATACACTTCCTGAGTCAGTATTGAATTCAAAACCGGTTGGTAAACCTATTTGAATAGTTTTATTGGTTTGTTTTTTTCTGAAAGCACTTTTTTGAGTTTCATTAATAGAGAATATACTTAGTGCTACATAATCTGTTGCCGTTGAAAAGTTGTTATCTGAACAAATTGCAACGGTATCGAAAGGTGTTACGTCATACTGAGCGTATAAAGGTATCCACGCCAATAAGGCGAATAATATGGAGGCGATTTTTCGAAACATAAGTAAGCTCATATAAATTTACTCGATTTGGGGGGGAGTTGGTTGGTTTTATCGATAAGTTGTAATGCTTTATCCGTTAATAACTATTTTTTTTCGTTGTTTAATTTCGTGTTTCGATATGATAAATTGTTTTTTGTGATATATATCACTTTGTTTTAAACCTTAAATGATGTTTTTTGCGTAAACGTTTTTAATGAAGTTTAGCGTTAAAAAATTCTTTCCAATTCTTGATTGGTTACCTCGTTATGAAAAGTCAAATTTATCAGGGGATCTTTCTGCTGGATTAACAGTGGGAGTGATGCTAATTCCTCAGGGGATGGCATATGCTATGATTGCTGGACTTCCGCCTGTTTATGGTTTGTATGCAGCGATGATTCCCCAAGTTGTTTATGCTGTTTTTGGAACTTCCAGACAATTAGCTGTGGGGCCAGTTGCTATGGATTCTTTGTTAGTTGCGGCCGGTGTTTCGGCAATTGCAGCTGTTGGAAGTGAAGAGTATATTGTTTTAGCAATTCTTCTTTCCTTAATGATGGGAGTGGTTCAGGTTGCTTTTGGAATTTTCCGATTAGGCTTTTTAGTTAACTTTTTATCTAAACCAGTAATAAGTGGGTTTACTTCTGCAGCGGCTTTAATTATTGGTTTTAATCAGTTTAAACATATACTTGGCGTAGATTTAAAAAGGAGTAATAATATTTTTGAAATTCTTCTTGATGCTTTTAATCAATTGAATTCAATAAATTGGGTTGCTGTTTCAATAGGTGTTGGAGGTATAATTTTAGTCAAGTACATTAAGAAAATACACAAGTCAATTCCAGGTGCTTTGATAGCTGTTGTTTTAGGGATTGTGGTTGTACAATTTTTAGGGTTGGAAAATCATGGTGTTAAGATTGTAGGAGCAATTCCTACTGGGTTGCCGGTTTTTGAAGTTCCTGATTTCAAAAATATTCATTTTCAAGAACTTGCGCCAATTGCTTTAACCTTGGCTTTAATAGCTTTTATGGAGTCTATATCTGTTGCAAAAGCTATTCAATCTAAACACAAGGGCGAGTATGAATTGGATAACAATCAAGAAATGATTGGGTTAGGGATGGGGAATGTTATTGGTTCCTTTTTTGCTTGTTATCCAACCACAGGAGGTTTCAGTAGATCCGCAGTTAGTGATCAGGCAGGGGCTAAAACAAATCTTTCAGCAATTATAGCTGCAATTCTTATTGGGTTAACGTTGTTGTTTTTAACGCCATTGTTTTATTATTTACCCAAAGCAATTTTGGGATCGATAATACTTGTGGCTGTTTTTGGTTTAATCGATTTTAAGTATCCTCAGTTTTTATGGAAAACCAAGAAGCAGGATTTCTGGATGTTGTTTGTTGCATTCACAGTTACGCTGGCATTTGGAATAAAAGAGGGGATTGGAGCTGGGGTTGCAATTTCGTTAATAATGCTAGTTTACCGAACAACACAGCCACATATAGCTGTTTTAGGTAGGTTGCCAGGCACCAAGGATTTTAGAAATGTGGGTAGATTTAATGATATTGAGGTAAAGGAAGATGTTTTAGTCGTACGGCATGATGCTCAGCTTTACTTTGCGAACATTGATAATTTTGTTGAAGTTGTAAAAGGTTTAGTAGATAAAAAGGGTTCTGATTTAAAGCTTTTTACTTTGCATTGTGGCAGTATTTCTAGTATAGATGCTACAGCTTTACAAGCAATTAAGGAACTTGTGACAGATTTACAAAACAAAGGGGTTAATGTAGCTTTTTCTGGATTAATTGGGCCAGTTCGCGACTTTCTTACAAAAGCTAATTTTATTCAAGAAGTAGGGGAAGACCATTTTTTTATTGATGTTCAGTCGGCCATTAATTTTTACGAAAATGGCGGAGAAAGAAAACAACCTTTAGCTTTTAAGTACGCGGTTCAATCTGATATTTTTAAAGAAAAGGAGATATAAATTTTCTTACGTGATTTGTGTCACGGTAAGAGGTGAGGTGAAGCCATAAATTTGTTAAAACAATTAAAAAAATCATTTCAAATGAAATTAGAACAGATATATACAGGATGTTTAGCTCAAGGAGCATATTACATCGAATCAAAAGGAGAAGCTGCAATTATTGACCCGCTGAGAGAAACTAAGCCATATATTGAAAAAGCGGAAGCTGAAGTAGCGAAAATTAAATACATTTTTGAAACTCATTTCCATGCCGATTTTGT
>JAYPYW010000090.1:0-6140 GCA_038154685.1 Flavobacteriales bacterium
TCCTATTATATCTACCTAGACATTAAGGACACCCAAGGTTTTGAAAAAGTAAACAAATTGCGAGAGGTAATCAATAATAACCATTATGACTTCTCTAATAAAATAGTCAAGCGTATTCAAGAAGTAAACTCTAAAGATGTAAGCTTATTGCAATTGGCAGACCTACTCATTGGTGCTCTTTCGTATTATCATAGAGAATTAACAACCAGTAAAGCAAAAACAGAATTGATTGAACTAATCAAGTTTAGAAGTGGGTATAGCTTGCTCAAAAACACCTTGCCAAATGAACGCAAGTTCAATTTGTTTATCTGGCGTTCAGGATATTTAAGAAATGGAGGTTATGGAAATATTTGAGCTGCCTGAGCTTATAGAGCTTAGTGATTTTGGAGGGAATTTTCATGCTTACCTAGAAGGAGTATATGAAATATTCAAGGAAGATTTTGTTACTTCTAAACCTACTTTTAAAGGCAAGAAGTTAGGTCTTAAGAAATATCCGTATGTGAAGGATAAAGAATATACTTTCTATCACATGACTCACGAAGGTGATATTGAAAACGACAGAACTCCCGATATGAGGAGAATGGAAAGAATAGGGTGGCCAAGACCAATGATTGATTTTTCAGATGATACGGAGTTAAAAGTTTGGCGAAACATTCGTAGAGGTAGAGGTGGTACCAAAAACAGAATTTTGATACTTCATGAAGAAGAGAGGTATTTGGTAGTGTTGGATGATCGAGGAGAATATATTCTACCTTGGACAGCCTATTTAATAAAAGGAAATAAACAAATGCAAAAACATATCAAAGAGTATGAAAAGTATATAAAAGCAGAAGCCGCTAAGTAAACTTAACGGCTTCGTTTCTCTTTCAACACTTACGCCTAGGACTGGTTGGTGAGATATCTTAAATATTTTTCTCTCTAATTATTTGTACAAAGATAGGCTAAAAAATGTTGCATTTGCAAACATTAAAATATAATAAATGACAAAAATAACTGAAAACGATATAGAATTATGGGTTGGCAATACAAGAAGTGTGAGCCTTAAGCAAGGTGTTTGGATCCATAAGCAAGGTTCACCAAAAGCACTTAATCCTTTTGTTTTCAGTAGTTTTTCACAATTAAGCAAGTTTTATTCACAATTAAGCAAGGTGCATAATGAGTAAAGTGATATCCGATATAAACACCGTTCTTACCCTTGAGTATTTACAATCTCAAAAAGAAGGGCAATACTTTGAGCGAAAAGGGCTAGGAGAAAAAGATATTAAGCCTACAAAAATAGCTGAAGAACTAATTGGTATGCTCAATGCTGATGGAGGTACATTAGTTTTTGGCGTTTCAGATAATGGAGAAATTCAAGATTTGAAATCTTTGGGTGATAAATTGGATGATTACAGAAAGCTTGCTTTTGATTTTATTCATCCTTCTTGCAATATACAGCTGGAAGAAGTTGATATTGATGGTAAACTGGTTTTCTTATACCACGTTGAGCAGGAGCTAGAACGTATTTTCAGCAGAAAGGACAATGAGAATGTCTTTTTGAGAGTACATGATGACAACAGAAAATTAGATCGTGATAAAATCAAAAAACTGGAATACGATAAATCAATAAGACGTTTTGAGGAAGAAATTGTCAAGGATTTTGACCAAGCAGATTTGGATATAGATTTATTGGAAGAATACAAAGAAAAGCTGAACTACAAAGGAGCGTTATTGGATTTACCTGTAAAAAGGTATCTCGCCACGAAAAAGAAGGATGAGCATTTCTTTAAAAATGCGGCTGTTTTACTTTTTGCTAAGGATCCTGAAAAATACATTCCTTCTGCTTCCATTCGGTATATTCGATATGAAGGGAAAGAAGCCTTAACAGGAACTAGCCATAATGTAATAAAAGACGAACGCTTTGAGAATAATATACCTCGTTTAATAGATGAAGTAAAAGCCTTTTTAAAAGCTTCATTTAAAGATTATTACTTTTTAGACATGGAATCAGGAAGATTTAAAAAGGTTCCTGAATATCCAGAAGAAGCTTGGCTAGAAGGTGTGGTAAATGCCATGTGTCACCGTTCTTATAATGTACAGGGGAGTTCTATTTATATTAAACATTTTGATGACCGATTAGAAATTAGCAATAGTGGACCCCTACCAGCTCAAGTAACTATTGATAATATAAAAACAGAAAGGTTTGCAAGAAACCCAAGAATTGCAAGGGTTCTTGAAGATTTGGGATTTGTAAGACAATTGAATGAAGGAGTTGCTAGGATATACGAATCCATGGAAAAATCCATGTTGTCAATTCCGGAATATCGAGAAAGTAACGGTACTGTTTTTTTAACCCTTCGAAATAAAATTAGTAGCCATTCAAAAACTATTCATGATAAGGTGATGAATAAAATAGAACAGGAATGGAATAATTTCAACGAAACGCAGAGAAAGGTTTTGTTTTACCTTTTTACTCATCACGAAGCTACATTGTCTGATTTTGTTGATTACACAGGTATTAATGAGAAAACAATAAAAATGTATTTAAACGATTTTGTGAAAGAAAATCTTTTGGAACGTTTAAGTGATAAACAAAGAGATAAAAATGCAAAGTATGTTTTTAAAAAATAATCTTTTAAGGAACATAAGCTTAGCGCTAAAGAAGATTGTCAAATCTATCAAAGTAGCTGATTTTAAGGCTTTTTCTTTCCTTAAGGAAGATTCTGTCCATTTTAAGGAAGATTTGTTTTTATTTGATAACACGGCTATTTCTTTAGCTTTTTTGAGGCTTAAGGAAGAATTTGCAAGTATTAAGGAAGTTGGTTGTTTAAACACCAAACCATTGTTTTACAATGATTTGAAACGTATTTGATTGGGATATAAACCTATTAAGGAAGCAAATAATCTTATTTGATGGTTATTTGATAGAGATATAAAAATGAAAAATTGAAGTTATGACCAAAATAACTGAAAACGATATAGAATTATGGGCAATTGAGGAGTTGGAAAGCCTTGGTTGGAACTATGTTCATGGTGCAGTGATAGCTCCTGATGGAGAGCAACCAGAACGAAATACTTTTGGTGATGTCATATTACGTTCACGTCTGCAAGATGCCATTGCTAGAAATAACCCTAACATCCCTTTTGAAGCACAGCAAGAAGCTTTAAAGGCAGTAGAACGTATTGCCTCTCCTGAGTTGATGGTCAATAATCAGGCGTTTCATAAAATCCTTACCGAAGGTGTTCCAGTAGAATACCGTAAAGACGGTGTACAACGTGGTGATCGTGTTCAGTTATTGGGTTTTAGTAACCCTACTCAAAACGATTTTTTGGTGGTAAATCAATTCACCATCATTGAGAATAACAACAACAAACGTCCAGACCTAATTCTTTTTGTCAATGGTTTGCCATTAGTGTTGTTTGAGTTAAAAAATGCCGTTGATGAAAACGCTACACTACTTTCGGCTTACAAACAAATTCAAACCTACAAAGACACAATTCCTAGTCTGTTTACTTTCAATACCTTTTGTGTATTGTCAGACGGTGCAGATGCCAAAGCAGGTTCGCTATCCGCAGGTTTTTCACGCTATTTAGCATGGAAAACAAGTGATGGCATCAAAGAAGCCTCTACCCTAAGCAGTCAGCTAGAAGTACTTATAAAGGGTTTGATGAATCCAACTACTTTATTGGATTATATCCGTCATTTCATTGTATTTGAAGAAAGTAAAAAGGTAGATAAAAACGGAATTGCTACCATTCAAACCATTAAAAAGGTAGCAGCCTATCATCAATATTATGCGGTAAACAAAGCGATAAAATCAGTTACGAAAGCTTCGGCATCCGATGGCGATCGTAAAGGTGGTGTGGTTTGGCATACCCAAGGAAGTGGAAAATCACTTTCTATGGTGTTTTTTACCGGTAAACTCGTGTTGCAATTGGATAATCCTACCGTTTTAGTCATTACCGACCGTAACGATTTGGATGATCAGTTATTCGATACGTTTGCTTCTTCTAAACAGTTGTTAAGACAAGTACCAGTACAAGCAGACAACCGAGAACACTTAAAAGATTTACTAAAAGTAGCTTCGGGAGGAATTGTGTTTGCTACCATACAAAAGTTTCAACCCGAAGATGGCAGCAATGTATACGAAGAACTATCTGCTAGAACGAATATTGTTGTGGTGGCTGATGAAGCCCACCGAACGCAATATGGCTTTAAGCCTAAAACCATAGATGTAAAAGACGATGACGGCAATGTGGTTGGTCAACGCTTGGTATATGGTTTTGCTAAATACATGCGTGATGCCCTACCTAACGCTACTTATTTAGGTTTTACTGGAACTCCTGTTGAATCCACAGATAACAATACACCTGCCGTTTTTGGCAATTATGTAGATATTTATGACATCGCCCAAGCCGTTGAAGATGGGGCTACTGTTCCTATCTATTACGAAAGCAGGTTAGTTAAAATCAATCTTTCAGACGAAGGAAAACAACTGATTGAAGACTTAGATAATGAATTGGCAAGTGATGAGCTGACCGAAACACAAAAAGCCAAAGCCAAGTGGACAAAGGTTGAAGCCATTGTTGGAAGTCCTCAACGATTGAGAAAGGTAGCCGAGGATATTGTTTTTCACTATGAAGAACGAAGCAATAGCGGTTTAGAAGGAAAAGCTATGATTGTTTCCATGAGCCGTCAGATTGCTGTTGACTTATACAATGAAATCATCAAAATACGTCCGCATTGGCACAATGATGATTTAGATAAAGGAGTGATAAAAGTGGTAATGACAGCCTCTTCTTCTGATGGTCCGGAAATGATGAAACATCATACTTCCAAAGATCAAAGAAGAGATTTGGCAGACCGCATGAAAGACACTTCTGATCCATTAAAGTTGGTGATAGTTCGTGATATGTGGTTGACTGGCTTTGATGCCCCAAGTATGCACACGCTTTACATCGACAAACCCATGAAAGGTCATAACCTGATGCAAGCAATTGCAAGGGTTAACCGAGTGTATAAAGATAAACCAGGAGGCTTAGTTGTTGATTATTTCGGAATTGCATCGGACTTAAAGAAAGCACTTTCTTTTTATTCAGATAGTGGTGGTAAAGGAGATCCGGCAGAAGCACAAGAAAAAGCGGTGCAGTTGATGTTGGAGAAACTGGAAGTAGTATCTCAATTGTTCAATGAAAAACCTACCTCGGATAATGTGGGCTATCAAATGGCAGCCGAAGATCAAGCGTTGTACGGAAAGCCATTTGCTTATGAAGATTATTTTGATGCTTCGGTTAAGCAAAAGTTAGAAATAATCCTTTCGGCAGTTGAACATGTGCTGAGTTTAGAAGATGGTAAAAACCGATTTGTTCGTGAAGTAACTTCACTTTCCAAAGCATTTGCCATTGCACTACCTCATGAAGAAGCCATGGATGCAAAAGATGAAATTGCATTTTTTCAGGCTGTAAAAGCTCGTATTCAAAAATTTGATGCAGGAGCTCAAACGGGTGGTAAATCAGATTATGAAATAGAAACAGCCATTAAACAAGTGGTTGATCAAGCTATCGTTTCTGAACAAGTGGTCGATATTTTTGATGCAGCAGGAATAAAAAAGCCTGAGTTATCTGTGTTAGACGATGACTTCTTGGAAGAAATGCGAGATATGAAACACAAGAACCTCGCATTGGAAGTATTGAAGAAATTGCTCAACGATGAAATTAAGGTAAGAGCCAAACACAATGTGGTACAAAGCAGATCCTTAATGGAGATGTTGGAATCCTCTATCAAACGCTATCAAAACAACCTAATTACAGCAGCCGAAATCATTCAAGAAATGATTGAGTTGGCAAAAGAAATCAAAGAAGCTGACAAGCGTGGTGATAAAATGGGATTGTCCAAAGACGAGTTAGCTTTTTATGATGCTGTGTCTAATAATCAAAGTGCCAAAGATTTGTTAGGAGATGATGTCTTATTAAAGTTGGCAAGGGTTTTAGTGGAGCGAGTGAAAGACAATGCCAGTATTGACTGGACAGTAAAAGAATCTGTTAAGAAGAAGCTTAAAGTGATTGTAAAAAGAACTTTAAGACAATATGGATACCCACCCGATTTACAAAAACTAGCTACTGACACGGTGCTACAACAAGCTGAGGCGTTTGCTGAGGTT
>JAYPYW010000090.1:6150-10145 GCA_038154685.1 Flavobacteriales bacterium
TTAGCTGATTTTTGGAATTAAGAATTGAATAAATGAACCAAGAAGAAATAAATAACGGGATTCAACTTTTATGTGATACATCTGCAAAAGTAAAGAGCTTTTATACAGATGATCAGAATATAGTAGATGCCCTAAATACAGCCGACCAAAGTGACTTGCAAAAATGTATGGACTATTACAAAGGCAGGTCTGGTGTAGTGGTGGATATAAGAAAAGATATCATCAATAAGCTACTAAGTAATGAACAGTTTACGGTAGAATCACTTCACGAGCTAATTAATAACTACAAACAAGGGAAAGAAAACCAATTTCGTTCTTATAAAGAAACTTTTTCAATTGTCTTCCCTGCAATTACATTCTATGGTCACAATCCACAGCGAGATTTTGTAAAAACGTTTACACAAAAGTTGATTGATGATTTAGGTATTGAAAGTGAGGTAAAAGAAGTTTCCTTCGATTTTCAGGGGGTAAGGCAACAAGGTAGCGAGCGATATTGGGTTGCTATTTACAACAAGCAACAAGAAAACCAATCCATTGGCGTACAGTTCTTTTTTGAGTTTTTTGAGGGAAAGATTGGCTACGGTGTATATAAACACGAGAACCAAAACTATCTCAAACCTAGAGTTACCTTAACTGCACAAGAGTTTAATTATGAGGAGATGCTGGCTTACTTTGAAGAAAGTAAACAGATCTTACTTGATGATGCGCCAAAGTACGATAACCTAAATTCCTTTGAGTTAAGCGAACAAAGGTTGTATAAAATATCTCACGGTCATTTTAAAGCTAAAAAACTAAGCCACGTAATAGAGACATTCAAATCTAATAACTGGATTGTATTACATGAAGACACTGGAAAAGGACAAGCGGATGCGTTCAAAAATAATTTAATACAAGGTGACTATGTTTATATAACCGTGGGTTCAAAAGAACTTATTGGCATAGCTAAGGTTGTTAATAACGATTGGGACTACGTTCCCAATGACATAGTAGATGGCGATGGATGGATTTATCGAGAAGTCGAAGTTTTGCAACCTGCTGTCAGAAAAAAGCCAAAAGATTTAACAAACAAACAGGCTTTTTATCCAAGTGCTAACTCTACGTTTAGTGAAATCAAGCTTGCCTACCTATCAGAGGTTAATGACTTGCTTTTTAAGCCTTATTTCAATGCTGAATTTATTACAACCACTCCTATAACTCAACAAAATTCTGATAAAATGGCTAATGAACTCAATCAGATTCTTTTCGGTCCTCCAGGAACGGGAAAAACATACAACACCATTAATCAAGCTCTAGAGCTTTGTGGTGATGATTTAACCGGATTAAGTCGCTCGGATATCAAAGCTCGTTTTGAGCAAAAGGTAGATGAAGGTAGAATCATTTTCACCACTTTTCATCAGAGCATGACTTATGAAGACTTCGTAGAGGGTATTAAGCCCATTGAGCCTGAAAAAGAAGGTGATCCGGTGATTTACCGTGTAGAAGAAGGAATTTTTAGAAAGCTATGTATTGAAGCCTCCTTTTCATTAGCCAAAGAGGAAGAATCGGTAGCCACCGAGAATGTACTTGACTTTTCATTAGCCTTCGACAACTTTGTTCAGGAGATTGAAGAAAAATTAGCCTCAGAAGAAACGATTGAGTTAGCTACCAAAAATGGTGGTAAAGTAGTTGTTGATGGTGTTTCTCAGCAAGGTAATATCGCTATCAAACATGTTGGTGGTTCAAGAAATTACACCGTATCTAAATCTCGTTTAACCAAGCTTCAATCAGGGATAGAAGACTTAGATGATGTAAACAACATTAACGATGAGTTTAGAGCAATAATTGGAGGTAGTAATTCATCAGCATATTGGGCTGTTTTAAAAGCCATAAGAGATTCTAATAACCAACCGACTTCGAGAGATACTCCAAGAAAATACTCTTGGGACGATAAAGTACAAGTAGTAAAATCTTTAAAAAAGGAAGACTACAAAGGAAAAACTGGAGAACCGTTTGTACTTATAATTGACGAAATAAACAGAGGAAATGTATCACAGATATTCGGTGAGCTAATCACCCTTATAGAGGAAGATAAGCGATTGGGTAATCCGGAAGCAATTCAAGTACAATTGCCATACAGCAAAGATTGGTTTGGAGTACCACCGAATGTTCACATCATAGGAACCATGAACACCGCAGACCGAAGTGTAGAAGCTTTGGATACAGCTCTTAGAAGAAGGTTCAGCTTTACAGAAATGCCTCCAAAACCGGAACTCATTAACACAGAAGGTAAAACTGAAAATGGTGTTGTAAATGGTATTGAGCTTTCAACCTTATTAGAAACGATAAATAAGCGTATCGAGAAGCTATTGGACAAAGACCACATGATTGGTCATAGCTACTTTCTATCGGTTGAAGGGTTGAAAGGCTTGAAATCAGCTTTCCAAAACAAGATCGTACCTCTGCTACAAGAATACTTCTTTGGTGATTATGGTAAAATTGGGTTGGTCATTGGCTCTAAATTCTTTGATATCAAAGACAATCAGGTAGATGAAGACTTCTTTGCTCCATTTGAAGATTATGATAGCAGCCCTTTGGTAGAAAGAAAAGTTTATCACCTCAAAAACATCCAAGTCATGAATGATGAGCTGTTTATTGAGGCTTTGAATGACTTACAACGCAAAAACAAGTAATTGAGTAGAGAGAATAAACATATCACCGTATTTGAACACGAAAGCCTTCGTACAGACCGAGGCGAGCAAAGGCTCACAAATGGTCAGTTAGAGGCTTTGCAATTGTTCTATGGAGAAAATGGAGTTCCTTATTACTCTTTGATTCATCATGGCGTTCGCTTCAATGAATACGTTGGTGTTATTCAAGTTGGTAAAACGGTTATAGAAGTCTTGCCAAAAGCTGATAAATCAAATGATACAGACAAGTGGAGAAACGTGTTGATTAACATGCTGCATGCGGTTGGGATATTTGATATTCATGCACCAAGTAATAGTAATTTAAGATTGCGTTCAAACTCGATTCTCGACCTTTATTTTGAGCTTTTCATCAAGGAAGTTGAATATCTCCTGCATAGAGGTTTCGTAAAAAAATACCGGAAAACAGAAGGCAATAGAACCGCTTTAAAAGGCAGTATTCAGTTTGCCAAACACATCAGTCAGAACTTAGTGCATCAGGAACGATTTTATGTAAGGCACACTACTTACGACAAAGAGCATGACATACATGCAATTCTTTATAAAGCTCTGAAGCTATTGAGTTATATCAATACCAATGTACAATTGAATAGCAGATTAGGAGCCCTATTATTGGATTTTCCAGAGCTATACGACATTAAAATAACAGAAGCTTTATTTGATAAAATTGCCCTTGACCGTAAAACGGAACCGTACAGAAATGCACTGGAAATAGCCAAACTCATTCTGCTCAATTATCACCCGGATGTAAACAGAGGAACCAATAATGTATTAGCACTGATGTTTGATATGAATGTGCTTTGGGAGCAGTTTGTATATGTGAGTTTAAGAAGGCATAGAGCAAGTACCACGAGTATTGCTGCTCAAAACACTAAGAACTTTTGGAAGCCCTTGTCAGGCTATCGCAGTAAAATGAAGCCCGACATTGTTCTGAATAAAGGAACAGAAGATTGTGTAGTGCTTGATACTAAATGGAAAAACTTGAACGGTTATAATCCATCTCCTGAAGATTTGAGGCAAATGTTTGTGTACATGAAATACTATGGAGCTAAGAAAGTAGCTCTAGTATATCCGGGAGCAGAAAACAGAAACCAATCAGGACAATATTATGACCATAGTTCTCAGGATTCAAAGCATTTGAGCAATGAGGAATGCAGCGTCATCTCCATTGGAGTTGAAAAAGACGTGAAGGCATGGCAAAAAATAATACATGAAAACATTAGCAATTGGTGTCAATTGCAGGAAATAGTTTAGATATGGCAGACCAGGCGAAATTTCAGAAAATGTTGGAGGTGCTTCTCATGCTTGATT
>JAYPYW010000091.1:0-8305 GCA_038154685.1 Flavobacteriales bacterium
ACCTACAGAGCAGCAGTTTATGGCGCGTCATTTACCTAATGCGCAATACGGCTTAATCGATAGCCTTTACGGTCATGATGGTTTCTTATTAGAATACGAGAAAATCGGAAATGTGATCAAAGAGGCTTTTCCTGAGTTACATCTTTAAGACATTACTTATTTCTTTTTGATTAATTATCACACAGATTTTGCTGATTAATGCATTCTCAAAATTTTTAAATAATCTGTGTAATCTGAAAAATCTGCGTGCGAAAAAACTAAACCAACTCCACTCCTTCCAAACTAACTCCTTGCAAAAAGCTTTGAACTGGCATTCTCTTTTTCCCTGCTAACTGAAGTTCCAAAACCTTCACACTACCTTCTGCACAACCAATAAAGAGTTCCTTTTTTCCGTCAGTCTGAATTTGTCCTGGTGCCAGGGCTAATTCAGATTTCTCAGTCCTAAATATCTTCAACCCTAATTCCTTACCATCAGGAAACTTTAAAGTTGTAAATGCAGCAGGATAAGGACTTAAACCTCTAATATGATTATGAACCTCAACAGCACCCTTAGACCAATCGATATTACAAGTATCCTTAAAAATCTTGTAAGCTAATTTGGGCTGACGACCATTTAAGATATCATCTTGCTTTTGAGTAGTAACAACTCCATCAATTATTTCCTGAACAGTTTTAACAACTAATTCTGCTCCAATATTCATTAATTTATCGTGTAACTCACCAGCCGTTTCATTTGGACCAATAGAAACTTTAGCATTTTCTATAATTTCACCAGTATCAATTTCATGCTCTAAAAAGAAAGTAGTAACTCCAGTCTCTACTTCACCATTCATAATCGCCCAATTAATAGGCGCAGCACCTCTATAATCTGGCAATAAGGAACCATGAAGATTAAATGTTCCATGCTTAGGCATTTGCCAAACAGCATCTGGCAACATTCTAAAAGCAACTATAATTTGTAAATCTGCTTCTAGCGCTCTTAATTCCGATTGGAATCCTTCGTCTTTTAAATTGGTAGGTTGTAATACTGGAATATTCTGTTCAATCGCGTATTTCTTAACAGCCGATTGCTGCAACTTCATTCCTCTCCCCGATTTCTTATCCGGCATCGTAACAACACCCACAACTTCATAGTTGTTTTCAACCAACGCTTTCAACGAAGCCACCGCAAAATCAGGAGTACCAAGGAATACTATTTTCATGACACAAAGATATGGTTTTCAGGGAATGGATTTATCTTTAAACTCACACAGATTGATGCGATTAATACGATTGTTTGTTTTTGTACACAGATTTCCCAGATTACGCAGATTAAATAAGCTATTAAAGTCCAAACACAAATCTGCGTAATCTGTATCATCTGCCGAAAATAAATAATGATTTTTCAGTAATCATATTAATCTGTGCGACAAAAAAGCCAGCAAAAGCTGGCTTAAACTATTATCTATTTCCTATCATCTGACTTCTCAAGAATCATCACCTAAAACTCATCTTCGATTTAGGGAACTTCTTTTGTCTATAGTTAAAAAGGTTATTATCCTTAATCAATCTTGCAACGATTGGTGGAACCATTTTCTCCCATTCGGTATTTCCTTCTGTAATTTTCTCTAATACTTTATGAGAGAAGATATCTAAAATCTTCGCATCATATTTTTCGTAATCTACAATCTTCTTGCTTGAGTTTAAGAAAGAATATAACTCTTCATATTTCTCAGGAATAATCATATTCTCAGAAGTGATAATCTCATCCCCAAATTTGTATGGATATAAGTACAATCTAACATCCTTATGGAACAAATATCCAAACGCTTCCATTAGTCCACCATTTAGGTTTTCGTAGAACCTTTCATTAAACACATTAATCAATGAATTAGCCCCTAAAACAAGTGCTAATTGAGCCCCTGTATTGTACCTTGTTAAGTACTGCACCAACTTATAGTACTCCTGGAAGTTAGACACCAGAACTGTCTGACCTAAAGCAGTTAATATATCAACCCTATCTAAGAAATCTTGTTCATCTATCCCCTCTTCACCACTTAAATCTTTAAGTGTTAATTCGGTAATAACTGTGATGCGTTTTTTGTCCTTAATTCGCTCGTCCTTCTCAAACTGCTTCATACCATGTTTAAGCATATCCAAGTGAACTTTAGTTACCGGACGAAACCTTCCGCGCATCGCTAAAATTTCTTTCTTATAAAGAACCTCTGTTGGGTGAATTGTTGATCCATCAGGCTGGAACATTACCGCGTCAGCCATTTTGTTTTTAACCAACCATAAACTCAACAATCTATTATCTACATTTTTAAATAATGGCCCCTTAAATTCAACCATATCAATTTGCATACGACCAGGAGCTAACCCATCATTCATATGCTTTAAAATACTTTCTGGCGAATGGTGTAAATGGTAACAACCGTAAAGAAGGTTCACTCCTAACTGCCCCAATATTTCTTGTTGCAATAAATTTTCACGATCCAGTAATCGGATATGAATAATTACATCATTAAACTCTTCTCCTGGATTTAATTGAAACCTAGCTCCCATCCAACCATGGGATTTGTTAGATCTGTCATAATTAATCGCCTCAACAGTATCGGCTAAAGCAAAAAATCTTTTCTCAGGTTTCTTCGGCGCCAACTCTTTAATCAATCGATTGTATTCGTAGGAAAGCATTTGTTGTAACCTCGCCTTACAAACGTATCTTCCTGGACGCTCTCCATAAATTGCATCACTCATTGCCATATCATAGGCACTTAAAGATTTTGCAATTGTCCCCGATGCTCCACCAGCTACGAAAAAGTTTCTCGCAATTTCTTGTCCAGCACCAATCTCGGCAAACGTACCGTAAATCGTTCTGTCTAAGTTAATTGCCAATGCTTTTTGCGCAGTATTTAAAACCTGTCCTTCCATGATAATTTGTTTTGGGCCGAATTAAACCATGTTACCTACGTAAATCTAACGAAATAGTTGGATAAATTTTAGCCGTTCATCCATTTAAATTAAGCTTATTTCAACTACCTTTAATAAATGGGCATTCAATCGGAATTAGAACAAAGAAGCGGGAACAAATGCGAGCTTTGTGGCGCAACCCATGATCTTTCTATTTACGAAGTTAAACCTACAGCAAACAGAGGTGGTTATGAAAACATCTTAGTTTGTTCAACTTGTAACGATCAACTTCACAATCCTGAAAATGCCGACTCCAATCACTGGCGTTGTTTAAATGATAGCATGTGGAGCGAGGTTGACGCTGTAAAAGTTGTAGCTTACCGAATGCTTACTAAGTTGGCCCATGAAGGATGGCCACAAGATTTACTAGATATGATTTATTTGGAAGACGATGTTTTGGCTTGGGCTAAAAGAGGTTTACTGGATGAATCAGTAGCAACAGAGGTTATCCACAAGGATTGTAACGGTGTTCGGTTGGAAAATGGCGACTCTGTAGTTTTAATTAAAGACAAGAATGTTAAAGGGGCTGGAATCACGGCTAAACGTGGAACAACTATAAGAAATATAAGACTAGATCCTGAAAACGAATCCTATATCGAAGGTAAATTAGAAGGACAACAAGTTGTTATTTTAACCAAATACTTAAAGAAAAGTTAAATGAAAAAATACCCAGAAAACTTAACGGATATTACGACTTTCATTTTTGATATTGATGGTGTTTTAACAGATGGTTCGGTTATTTTAGAACCAACTGGTGAACAAACAAGAACCATGAATATCAAAGATGGTTTTGCTTTGCAATTAGCTGTAAAAAGAGGTTTTAAGGTTGCCATCATTTCTGGAGGTAAAAACGAAATTGTAAGAAAAAGATTCACTGGTCTTGGAATACACGATGTTTACATGGGTGCCGCTGATAAGTGGGATTCTTTTGATGAATTAAAATTAACTTACAATTTAAAAGACGAAGAAATTGCTTACATGGGTGACGATGTTCCTGATTATGAAATCATGAGTAAAATCGGGCTTCCAACTTGTCCGAATGACGCTGCAACGGAAATCAAAGCAATCTCACAATACATCTCTCCTATCAACGGTGGAAAAGGTGCTGTAAGAGACATTATTGAGAAAGTAATGCGAGCGCAAGACAAATGGTTTAACCCTGAAAAAATAGACGACGCTAAAGTATGGTAGTTGATTTTTTAAATTTAGTTCGCTGGAAAAACTTGTTAATTGCAGGTATTTCGGTAATGCTCATGAAGTATGCCGTATTCCACAGCGCAATCGAATATTTATTCCCTTTAAGTGAAGCCTTTTTGGGTTTAACAGAAACTTTACTATTGGCAATTTCAGTAATGCTAATTGCTGCAGCAGGTTACGTAATTAATGACGTTAACGATGTTAAAGCAGATGAAATAAATAAGCCAGATAAGGTAGTTGTAGGGAAAAGTATCTCTATTAAACTAGCGAACAATTTGTACATCATTTTAAATGTTCTGGGATTGTTCCTAGGCGCCTATATTGGTAAAGTTGCTGGGAATTACAAACTAGCGCTTTTACATGTGGTTGCTGCTGGAATTCTTTGGATCTACTCTAGCTTCCTAAAAAACTCATTCCTTATTGGTAATTTATTAGTTGCAGCTTCTTCAGCTTTAGTCCCTCTAACCTATTTTATATTCGAAAGCAATGGCTACATCAGTAACTACGGAAGCGTTTTACAGCAAGCATTTAAATCTAAAATGGGCGGACCAGTTGAAGTGCTTTATTACTTCTCTTTCGGATTAGCTGCCTTTGCTTTTGTTATTTCTTTAATCCGAGAAATCATCAAGGATTTGCAAGATTACAAGGGAGATTTATTCATTGGTGCAAATACATTACCTCTAGCAGTTGGGGACAGCATTGCTAAATATATTATTGTTGCTTTATGTTTATTCTTCGCAGGATCAGTTGGATACGTTTTACATGTAAAACTCAATACACATCCTTTTAATGGAATTGCGTTAATAGTATATACTTGGTTATTAGTAATTGCTCCCGTTGGAGATGTTATTTGGGGT
The DNA here is from genome assembly GCA_038154685.1 of Flavobacteriales bacterium. Taxonomy (GTDB): domain Bacteria; phylum Bacteroidota; class Bacteroidia; order Flavobacteriales_C. The sequence goes on from JAYPYW010000091.1 coordinate 5,004, forward strand.
GTTTTAAAAGCATCGGATCCTCAAGATTATCAACGACCAAGTAACACTTGTAAGTTCATCATGGTAACTGGAACACTTATTTCTTTGATGTACGATTTTAATGTTTAAATATGGTTCAGCATAAAAAAGTAATATTAGCTAGTCAGTCACCACGCCGTCAAGAGCTTTTAGCTAAGTTGGGCGTTAAATTTGATATCAAGGTTTTAGGGATCGATGAGACCTACCCTCCTGAGTTATCTCCTTATGAGGTTCCTGAATATTTGGCCCGATTAAAAAGTGATCCTTTCAACGGTAAAGTCGACGCGGACTCCTGCGTAATCACCTCTGATACGGTTGTAATTTACAGCGATCGAATCCTAGGAAAACCAACAGATGCAACTGATGCTTTGAGCATGATTATGGAGCTAAGCAACAAAGAACACTATGTTGTTACTGGTGTTTGTTTGCAGTTCAACGATCGTAAAGTTTCATTCACAAATACATCAAAAGTTTATTTCGGACCAGTTTCCGAGGCGGAAGCAAGATTTTACATCAACGAATTTAAACCGCTTGATAAGGCTGGTGCCTATGGAATCCAAGAATGGATTGGTCAGGCACGAATTCAAAAAATAGATGGTTGTTATTACAACATCATGGGATTGCCATTAAACGCATTGTACAATAAACTAATTGAAGAAAAAGTACTCACTTTCTAAATGGATAATCCTCAATCATTAAAATTCATTAACGAACTGGCTAGTTATTTCAACGCTCTTCCTGGAGTTGGAAAAAAAACGGCTCAGCGTTATGCTTTGCAATTACTAAAGCAAGACAATGATTTTTTAGAGGGATTTGGAAAAACGCTTTCGGAACTTAAAAGTAAAATCCACGAATGTGAAGTTTGCCATAATTTATCCGAAGACCCAGTATGTTCAATCTGCTCCTCTCCTGCTCGCAGCAACGAATTAATTTGTGTTGTGGAAGATGTAAGAGATGTACTCGCAATTGAAAACACACACCAGTTCAAAGGAAAATACCATGTCCTTGGAGGTGTAATCTCTCCAATGGATGGCGTTGGTCCGAGTGACTTGAATATCGACTCTTTGGTTGAACGTATCGAAGAGAACCCAGAAGTTAAAGAAGTACTCCTAGCGTTAAGGATAACAATGGAGGGAGACACTACAAATTTCTTCTTGTACAAAAAACTAAAAAACTTAAATGTGAAAATCTCTACCATCGCTCGAGGAGTGTCTTTTGGGGAGCAAATCGAATACACGGATGAGATCACATTAGCAAAAAGTATCTTAAACAGAGTTCCTTACGAATCGTAAAGCGAAACCTTAACTACCATTTTTACATAAAAAGACGAAATACCTCACCTATGGATTTAGAATTCAATAAAAACGATGATAAAATGAGAACGATGGTTTCCGATTTAAACAGGAGACTAGCGAAAATTCATAAAGGTGGCGGTGACGCCAAAATCGAAAAACATCATGCTAAAGGTAAATTAACTGCTCGTGAAAGAATCGAAAAGTTATTGGATCCTAAAAAACCGCAACAAGAAATAGGTGCTTTTGCTGGTTATAAAATGTATGAAGAGTATGGTGGTTGTCCAAGTGCAGGTGTGGTAGTTGTAATGGGATACGTTCATGGTCGTCAGGTAATTGTTGTTGCTAACGACGCAACAGTTAAAGCCGGAGCTTGGTTCCCTATTACTGGAAAAAAGAATTTAAGAGCGCAAGAAATTGCGATGGAAAATAAAATCCCAATTATTTACTTAGTGGATTCTGCTGGTGTATTCTTACCAATGCAGGATGAGATTTTCCCCGACAAAGAACATTTCGGAAGAATTTTCAGAAACAACGCCGTAATGAGCTCGATGGGAATCCCACAAATCGCAGCAGTAATGGGAAGCTGCGTTGCTGGAGGTGCTTACCTTCCAATAATGAGCGACGAGGCTTTAATTGTAAAAAAGACAGGTACTATCTTCCTAGCGGGTTCTTACTTAGTAAAAGCTGCTATTGGAGAAGATATCGATAACGAAACTTTAGGTGGTTCGGAAACACATTGTGAAATTTCAGGAGTTACCGATTACGAATGTGAAACGGATGAAGAATGTTTATCTACCATTCGAGATATTGTAGAAAAATTCGGAGAACCGGAAAAAGCTGGTTTCTCAAGAGTTGAGCCAGTTAAACCTAAATTCAAACAAAAAGAAGTTTATGGAATCCTCCCTTTTGATCGCGCAAAGCCATACGAATCAAAGGAGATTTTAAAACGATTAACCGACGATTCAAAATTCACAGAATATAAAGCCGGATTTGGAAAATCAATCATTTGTGGATACGCTCGTATCGATGGATGGAGCGTTGGAATTGTAATGAACCAGCGTAAAGTTGTTAAAACCAAAAAAGGTGAAATGCACTTTGGAGGAGTTATTTATAACGATTCGGCCGAGAAAGCTGCTCGTTTTATAATGACTTGTAACCAAAAGAAAATCCCATTGGTTTTCATTCACGATGTAACAGGATTTATGGTTGGATCCAGATCCGAACATGCAGGAATAATTAAGGACGGAGCGAAATTGGTGAGCGCCATGAGTAACAGTGCGGTTCCTAAGTTTAGTATTGTAATTGGAAACTCCTACGGAGCAGGAAACTATGCAATGTGCGGAAAAGCCTTCGATCCTCGATTAATCGTAGCTTGGCCTACGGCAAAAATCGCAGTAATGGGAGGCGCGCAAGCAGCCAAAGTATTATTGCAAATCCAAATGAGCGCCAAAAAAGCCAAAGGAGAAGAGGTATCCAAAGAAGATCAAGAAAAAATGCTGGCCGAAATCACAGCCAAATACGATGAACAAACCACCCCAGAATATGCAGCAGCTCGTTTATGGGTAGACGCCATCATCGATCCAAAAGAAACCCGAAAGGTAATCAGCATGGGAATCGAAGCCGCCAACCACGCCCCTATTGAAAAACCATTCAACCCTGGCGTTATCCAGACTTGATAATTGTTTTGATATAAATCCATTGGATACATTAACAAGTCATCACGTAAAGTGCTCCACTTTTTAAGGAAATTATATTTAGAGGAGAAAGTAAAAGTACTTTCGGGTATAGTCCGCAGGACTGTGGGGATACAACAAGCCATCACGTAAATGATCTGTGTGGATCTGTGCCATCTGTGGGAGACACAATAAGTCATAAAGCAAAAATTTAACCGTAAAAATTAAAAAACTAACCAAAAACAAAATCAATCAAAAGAAAAACACCCCAATCTTTCGCTAACTCATCAACTTTAACTTAATTAGAGTAAACCAA
>JAYPYW010000091.1:8316-9773 GCA_038154685.1 Flavobacteriales bacterium
GCCTACTCTCCAAATTACGCTCAAGCACCTTTTAATTAATCAAAAGAAATGCGTCGGCCTTCAATTCTACCCCAACAAGATAATCCAAGCCTTGATCAAAGAACTCCCAAATCCTAAATGGAGTAATGAATTCGGGATGGTTTACTTAGAAAACAACAAGGATAATTTAGATCAAATATTCAAGAAATTCAATGGTGTAGCCTGGATAAACACTACTCACTTCTACAAAGACAAACCAGTAAACACCTTTAGAGAAGTCCAATCAGCAGAGTATTTCCGACAAAGAAAACTGGCTCCAGATTACAGATCTTGCCCAGAAGAATATCTACAAAAACTAGAAATAAAAAGATACTCTTACAACACAATTAAAACTTACGTTTCTTGTTTCGAAGCCTTTTTAAATCATTTCAAAAACAAAGAATTATTGGAAATTAACGAGGAACATATTAGGTCATATTTACAAAAACTCGTTCACGATCAAAAATCAAACTCCTACTTAAATCAGGCTGTAAATAGTATTAAGTTTTATTACGAAGGAGTACTTGGGATGCCAAATAGATTTTATTCTGTGGAGCGCCCCCGAAAAGAAACTACTCTTCCAAAAGTAATTGCTAAAAAGGATGTTTTGGAAATGATCCGCCTTACAAATAACATAAAGCACAAATGCATTCTTAGTCTATTATATTCAGCAGGACTAAGACGAAGTGAATTGCAAAATTTAAAACTCGAAGACATTGATAGCGAAAGAATGATTGTTCGAGTAAACGGCGCAAAGGGAAATAAAGGCAGAGTTACGCTGCTATCGGAAAAAGTGTTAACCGACCTCAGAATATATTTTAAAGAATATAAACCAAAAAACTGGCTGTTCGAATCTCCTTCAGGTGGTCAATACGGAGCCACAAGTATTAAAGAAATCGTTAACAAATCAGCACAAAAAGCAAATATTAAATTAAAAGTAACGCCACACATGTTGCGACATTCATTTGCCACTCACCTACTAGAAAACGGAACAGACCTAAGATATATTCAAACATTACTTGGTCATAACTCAACAAAAATAACAGAAATTTACACACATGTAGCTACAAACGCCTTCAAGAAAATTCAAAACCCACTAGATACCATCTGATATTTTGGATATAAACGCTATAGCGTTTATTCAAAATAAATAGCTATATCTTTACACAAACGTTACATGCAATTATGATACTAGGAATAAATTGGTATAGAGAATTCCCTGAAGGATTGTATACATTTGAGTTTTTTAAATTCAAGCGTTCTCCTGGTGGTATGGCTGATCACCCACCTGAACTAGTAACATCTGTTAGCGTGGCTGATTCAAACAAACTTAAGTCTGAACTTTTAAACCTTCTTGAGAAACACAATCAGACTTCAATTTTCTTTAAGCAAAATGGGAATAATGCACTAATTGAAATCAGTTGGTATCACCTTTATGA
>JAYPYW010000092.1:0-2013 GCA_038154685.1 Flavobacteriales bacterium
GTTCCAGAGGGCGAGGAGTTATTGAAAAAACTGACTAACATAAATACATTCAGTAATTTAAGTTCTAAACTGTATGGTCTATATATCAAATTAGGGTTTACAAGGAACTCTGCCGATTTTGAAATTGTAAACTCATTTCTTTATTCTTCGTTACCAGCTTTTAAGGAGGAGAATTTGAGCTTGGAAGAGAAGATGTATCTATACAATGCATTTGTTGCTTATTACTTCTTCATTCAGGATTACAGAAGAGCTTATGATTATGCTAAAAAATTAGAAGGACTTTTCGAGGGGAACGATGATATTATTCAAAGTAAGTTAGAGATGTATGTTAAGTCGATTAACTCTTTATTAGACAGTCAAAGTAAATTATCTCAATATGAAGAGTTTATTCAAACTAGTTTAAAGTTTGAGGCGATTATCAGTAGAGAATCACTTAAAGTGTCTGATAATGTAGCTTACTTGATGTTTAAGTATTCCTCGAAGCATAAATTAGATAAACACTTCATGCTAGGAGAATTTAATAAAGGAGTGATAGAGGTAGAGAATGTTGTTGAACAGTTGGAGATTTACAACGATAAATTAAACGATCATTCTAAGCAGATTTTCTATTACAAGTTCGCTTGTATGTATTTCGGAAACGATCAGTACAAAGAGGCTGTTAATTGGTTAAACAAAATCATTAATGCAAAAGATGAGGACATCCGTAGCGATATTTCAGGTTTTGCTAGAATTCTGATTTTGATTTGTCACTACGAATTGAATAACGATGATTTAGTGGAATATTTTGCTCGTTCAACATACCGATTCTTGGCTAAGAAGGACGATTTACACTTTTATCAAAAAAGAATTTTACGTTTCTTAAAACGATTAAATACACTTACAAGAGAGAACTTAAAAGATGCCTTTGCAGAACTGCATGATCAATTGGTTCCATTAACTACTAATCCTTACGAAAAACGTGCATTCGTTTATTTTGATATTATTTCTTGGTTAGAAAGTAAAATCAATAATCGTCCTGTTAAAGAGGTGATTAGAGAAAAAGCTTTAAAGAGAATTGCTTCCGCAAATCAAAAAGAGTGATTTTTTACTTTAAAGAACATTCAATACTTTCTGAAGGATCATCAGAGGTAGCATAATCTGAGCATTCCATTTCTGCTTCCTCTCACGTCATTCCTTGTAAAGTGTCTTGAAATATTGATGTGCTATTATTTGTGAGGTTTTTGTTTGAGCACTCACAAACATAACTTTCTTTAGTTGTGCAAGAAAAAAGGGTAGATAAAAGGTAAACTAAAAAGTGGAGGTTAGATCTCACTCTGAACGATTTATTGATCTTCACACGAGAAGTAGCAGTTACCTTCTACACAAGTAGCAGATCTAGCTTCGAAGGTGTCGATATCATCCCCACATTTAACTTCAGTAAAATGCTTGTTTGTAACGTCCTCTAATTCTTCAATTATGTAGCAGTCTTGGCACTTTTCTTCTTTTGAACAACTAATGATTGCAATTGTTATAGCAAGTAATAAGGCCACTTTTTTCATACGGAAACTAGTTTGATTTTAAAGTTATTAAATTTCCTTCCATTCTTTTTAAAATCCTTTTCAAATAGAATTTATGAATAGGCTTAACAATTGAAAAATATACCTTGCCTAATTTATTGTTAATGATAACGGTCGTTGGTAACTCTAAAACTGTTTTACCATTTTTTTGATAAACGATAAATGAAAGTTTAAAATCTAAATGCGAATCTTTTTGACCCGTCATTAATTCGATTTCAGATTTGTCTAATACTTCGAAAACTGCAATTTTTTCTCCTATTTCTCCCTTGAGGGCATAAAGCTTTTCATACTTAGTTTTTTTATTAGGTTTTTCGGCAGTTTTTAACCCTAAGTATTTTGCGATAAACTCTCTTGTGTTTAATAAAAAAGTAAAAGATTTAGGAAATGACAAAAAGAAAGCAATCATTAAATCCTTTGGCTCGATGTCTTTTGTTAAACTATCTGAATCAAGTCGAAA
>JAYPYW010000092.1:2023-3822 GCA_038154685.1 Flavobacteriales bacterium
ATTGCCAATTAAATAATTCGGGTTGATTCCTATTTCTGAAACTTTAGGCATTTTGGTTTTTAGAACTAAAATAAGCTGTAATAATCATTGAAGTCCATTTTAGGTTGAATATCAATCTAAAATCTTCCACAAATCAATGAATGGTCAGATTGGTAGAGAATTAGTTTAATTATTTAACCAATTTCACTTCTGAAATTGCAGCTGGTTTCCCCATCATACATGTAGACATAGCCCGGGACGGACGATATTTAAATCCAATTTCTAGATTAGTTTTTTGAAATTGTGGATCTAATCCGATTGGTTCTAGGAAAGTAGAGTCCTCGATTTGAATAACAAAAGAGCAGCCGTCAAGGCCCGTTTTATCTATTACTTTTCCAATTGTATAGCCCGCCATTCTTAGCTTGTCCTTTTTAGAGTTCGCGTCCTGAGTTACCTCCTTAGATTTTGCAAAATCTTTATACGCATCCTTTTTTATGGCTGGTTTAGTTGGTTTTGAAGCGCAGCTTATAAGAAGGAAACTTATAAAAGTAAATTGTAAAATCTTTTTCATTGTAGCAATTTAAAACAAAAGTCATGCAAATGGAATTCCAATTTGTAATTTTGCAGAAAAATAATTCATATGTTATCAACTAGAATAAACGTTTTTGTTGAATTAGGGAATCAAATTAATGAAGCCTTAAGTAGAGAAGAAGGGAAGTTTGAAGGTTTATCCAAAGAGCAAATCAATTTGTTGTTGCAAATAAAAAAGGCTGGAATGGATAATGGTTGGTTTACTAATGAGATGGTTAGGAATGCTTTATCGGGTATCATTAGCATGCTTAAAGAGGAAGAGTTAAATACTTGGTTAAGCAATTACAGTATTCCCGATCAAAGAGAAGTAAAGGAGGTAGGTGTGATAATGGCTGGGAATATTCCAGCAGTTGGTTTTCATGATTTTTTGTGTGTTTTACTATCAGGACATAAAGTAGTTGTTAAAACCAGTTCTGAGGACGAATTGTTAATGCCGGCAATTGCGCAGATTTTAATATCTATTGATATTGATTTAAGTGATAAGATTGAGATTTTAACTGCCCCAAGAAGAAACTACGATGCTGTTATTGCAACAGGTAGTAATAACTCAGCAAGATACTTTGAGCAGTATTTCGGTAAGTTTCCTAACATTATCAGAAAATCGAGAACTTCAGTGGCTGTGCTAACTGGAGAGGAATCTCAGGAAGATATTAAAGGCTTAGCAAAAGATCTTTTTACTTATTTCGGTTTGGGTTGTAGAAACGTTTCAAAGTTGCTTTGCTTAAAAGGTTTTGATCCAAAACCTTTGATTGATGAACTTTTAAAGCATGATCAGCCATTAAAAGAAAATGGAAAGTATCATAATAATATTGATTATAACAAATCTATCTATATCATTAACAAAGTACCTTTCTTGGATGGAGGGACTTTCTTATTAAAACAAGACGAAGGATTACATTCTCCAATTAGTGTCACATTTTATGAGGAGTTTGAGGACTTGACTGCGGTAGAGGAATACATAGCATCAAATGCTGAAAATATTCAATGCGTTGTTTCTCCAAAATTAAAAAATGGTGTTTCCTTTGGGTCTGCACAAACTCCCGAAGTTTGGGATTACGCTGATAAAGTAGATACGATGGAGTTTTTACTGTCTTTGTAAAGTTCAAAGTTCAACCTGAAGTTTTTGAAGTTCTTCATCCCTTTAAAGAAAGGGGTCTATTGACATTTATAAGCCTAAATTTCTCCGAATGTATTATCGGCAATCCAGCCAATTTCATTGTTGGGAGCTT
>JAYPYW010000092.1:3832-9477 GCA_038154685.1 Flavobacteriales bacterium
AGCTTTTACGTTAATCCATCCATTTGACTCCGATAAGATTTCAACTTTAGTGCCCTCATGAACTTCAAATAAAAGGGTAGATCCTTCATTTGGTTCACTAAAAATGTTCGCCGAAGGCATAAGAATGATTCCTGCTTTATAGTTGTTCACTGAGGAGAATTGTTTCCAGCTTATAATAGTAAATACAAATCCAGTAATTGCCCCAATTCTGGCAAGTTTTACAAAGCTTACATTTTTGTTTTTCTTTCCGAACAAAAAGACCCCTGCGGCCGCTACAAGTAAAACAATTCCTAATAAGGACATTAAGTTATGTGAGACTGATTTATTTAAGCCTCTGAGCAATCCTGAAAAAGAAACTTCTGGCACAGCTTCGAATTTATCAGTCAACTTGGTGTTGACTAACTCCAAATTAAAAGCCGCGTTTTCATGAGAAGGTTGGGTTTTTAAGGCTTTTTCAAAATTTAAAACGCTCAACCCAATTTGTCCATTTCGGAAATAAGCGTTCCCAAGGTTATAATGTAAGTCGGCAGAACTAAGTCCTTTACTTAAAATAGATTCATACTGCTCAATGGCCATAGTAAAAGCCCCTTTGTCGTAATTAGCTTTTGCGGAATCAAGTAATGGTTCGCTTGCGAAACTTTGAAGGTTTAAAACGATTAATAGAATGAATACACCCCTTGATCCCCTCTCTAGAGGGGAAAACCTCGACTTAATTTTCCCCTCTAGAGAGGGGATCAAGGGGTGTGTTAAGAACTTTATTTTCAATTTCATTTCAACTTACTTTCTAATTCGTTAATAATACCTTCCGCTTTGGTATACATCTCATTTGGAGGTAAAACCATAGGAGAGAAGCGGGCCATCTTACATTCATCAGATATTTTTACAGTTCGATCAATCAAGTCCTGATCAACTCCATTTTCAGATAATAAACTTTTAATTTTCTCCTTTTTCAACTCAGAGCGATCGATCATTAATTTCCCCAGTAGATAATTATTCAGCGCCTCATCAACTAAATCGTAAAACTTGTTTTTATCACCGCTCAACTCCTTTTCAGCATCCTTTAAATACTTCTTGGCAACTTTATTCGCCTTGGCCTTTTTACTCGTTTTAACTTCCGAGCTAGAAAGTATTCTTTCTTTAAATGCAAAGCTTCCAATGGCAAATCCAAGAAGTACAATAATTAGAAGTATGTATTGAAGGGATGAACTGGTGAAGTTATTTTTTTTATCACTGTTCAAATCTTTTACATCATTTAAATATCTAATGTCATTCCCTTGCAATTCAACCGCTTTTCCTCCTACAGAACTAGCGTAAGGGTTTACATCTGAACTACTAGTTCCTGTAACTGTTAATTTAATCTCATCCGAAGTCAATTGGTAGTACTTTTTCTTTTTAGGATTAAACGCATTAATTGTAATTGACGGAATCGTGAATTTTCCGGGCTGTCTTGGGATAGCAACAAATTCAAATGTTTTAGTTCCATTTACACCATTTAAATCAGTCTTTACATTATCCTTAGTCGTAGGAGGTAGGGCTTCAAATGCAGTTGGAATATTGAGTTCTAAGTCGTTTAATGTGTTTAAATTACCATTTCCAGAAAGAATTAGCCTGATTGTAACTGCATCATTTACTTCCAAAGCTTTTTTATCAACCTTAGTTTTTAATTTAAATTTCCCAACCATTATAGGGTCAACCACTCCAGCCGGAGGACTTGGTAGAGGTTTTACATTTAATGTTAGCCTACCCGTAGAAATTTCTTTTTGCTCATATTGGGTGAAGAATCCTCTTCCAGCTTTTAGGTAAATACTTCCTTTTACATCTGGTAGTTTAATTTTACCAGCCTTGATTGGAGTGAGTACAAATGATAAACGTTTTCTGGTAAGGTACTTTTTACCATTAATGGTTTTTAGTTTCTTTTTAGATTGTGATTGAATTGTTTTTACAATGAAACCGTCAAATTTTGGGAGTTCAGATAATTCAAATTTTTCTGCATCAAAAGCAGAATACCAAATCAAATCATACCTAATCGCTTCTCCTACATAAACGCTAGGCTTGTTGGGCTTTAGTTTGAGCAGTAGATCTCCAGTAATGCTATTGTCTACTGTGGCTTTAACTATATTAACAGTGGTGGATTGAGTTTTATATGATTTACCGTCCATTGTTATTGTAACAGCCGGAATTGTGTAGGTTCCAGGTTTAGAGGCTTTTAGGAAATATTTATAGTTGAAAACAGAATTATCACCAAAACCGAAGCTAAAGTTCCTGTCTTGACCTTCTCTTATAATTTCTAAGCCTTTAAAGTCGGCTCCTGATAATCCAAACCGCGGGTTTCTTAAAGAATAACTTCCGCTTGCTAACAATTTGTACTCCACAAGAAACTGCTCTCCAACTTCAAATTCATTCCCTTCAACAACTGTTTTTCCTTTAAATGTTCCTCCGGCATAAGCAGAAGTTGAGATAAGGAAAACTAATACAGTCAATGTACTGTACCAACATTTAATGGGTACGTGTAAAAACTTTCTCATGACTACCAGTCTTTTTCAATTTTCTGACGAGGTTTTTGCTTCATTTGAGAGCGAATCATTTTCTCTCTAATTTGCTTCTCGTTATTTTCTAATTCCTTTAAAAGCTGTTCGGCTTTTGCTTTCGAAATAGCTTTTACTTTTTGCTCTTGTGGTTGACTCTCGCCATTTTGTCCCTGACCAGTTTTATCGCTTTTCTCCTCGCTTTCTTTACCTTCTTTGCCAGGTTGTTCTCCATTTTCTTCTTCTCCAGGTTTTTCTTTGGAATCTTTGTTTTGTTCCCCTTTATCTTCTCCTTCTTCGTCGCCTTTTTCTTGTTTGTTACTCTCTTTAGATTTGTCTTTTTCTCCCTGATCGTTCGGCTGGCTGCCCTTTTTATCGTCTTTTGGATCGCCTTCTTTTTTGTTTTTGTTTTCCTCGTTTGGATTTTGCTTACTATCAGAATTCTTTCCGTCCTTATTATCCTTGTTGTCTTTGTTTTCTTGATTCTTTTGGTCTTGCTTATCCTTTTGTTTTTTATCCTGGTCTTGATTTTGGTTGTTTTTATCCTGACCGTTTTGATTCTTTTGTAATAAACCTTGGGCGTAAGCAAGGTTATAGCGTGAATCCGAATCTTTAGGATTGTTTCTTAAAGCTTCCTTGAAAGCCTTTATGGCTTCTTCTGGTTTGTTTTGGTTCAGGTAAGCATTTCCTAAATTGTGATTAGCAATTGCTTTATGATCCTTTCTTTTTAAACTAGGGATAAGATTTTCGTATTCGGCAGTTGCTCCCTCGAAATCGTTTTGATTGTATAATGAGTTAGCAAAATTGTATTGAGCTTCAACAGATTCAGGATTAATTTCTTTGGCTTGCATGTACATAGAATCAGCCATAACAAAGTTTGAATCATTGAAAAACTGATTTCCCTCTCTGATAAATGATCTTTCCTCTTGCGCTTGCGTGCAAAGAGCAATTAAAACTAGCAGAATTATATGTTCTAATCGTTGTTGAACCAAGTTCCTTTTCTTTTTAAAATGAACAAATCTGTTAATAATAGTAATGCTCCAAAAGCTAAAAACCATTGGTAACGACTAGAGTAGGAGGTGTATTCCTTCGCATCGTATTCAGTCTTTTCTATTTCGCCAATCTTGGCTAACATACTTTGCAGGCCTAAGTTTTGATTTGATCCTCTAACATAGCTACCGTCTCCTGCTTCTGCAATAGCTATAAGCGCAGGTTCATTTAATCGAGTTATAACGGTGCTTCCATTTCTGTCTTTTTTTACTCCAATTCTTCGACCATTCCTAAAGTCGGGAATAGTAGTTCCTTTTGAACTACCTAAACCGATAGAAAAGACTTTAATTTTTTTGTCGGCTAAATCTTTAGCAATCTCAACTGCTTTTCCATCATGTTCCTCACCATCGGTAATTACAATTATGGCTTTATTGGTTGGAGATTCTTCTGGAAAGGATTTTTCAGCTAACTCTAATGCAGAGGCAATGTTAGTTCCAGGAACAGGAATTATTCCTGTGTTTATACTATTAATGAAAAGTTCTGCTGCAGAATGATCGTTAGTTAATGGAAGTTGTAAGAAGGCATCACCCGCAAAAACTACAACTCCAATTCTGTCGGAACCTAGTCCGTTAATAATTTTTGTGATAGCACTTTTGGCTCTAGTTAATCGGTTTGGTTTCAAATCCTCGGCCAGCATACTCTTGGAGACATCCAGGCAAAGAATTAAGTCGATTCCAGCTCTTTTAACTTCTTCTTTTTTATTACCGAATTGGAGATTTGCTCCTCCAAAAATTAAGAGAGTAGTACCTAATGCCCAAAATATAAATTTTACAATCGATCGGTTTTTGGAAAGCCTAGGTAGTAAGTTTTTAATGGCCGATTCTTTTGAGAATTGATTGAGTTGGCGTTTTTGAATTGTTCTATTTACAACATAAACCACAATCATTAATACTGGGATTACTAATAACCATAATACCCAAGGGGTTTGCCATTTAGCAAAATCTTGGTCACCAAATAATTGGTTGGATATGGTTTTCATCCAGTTCACTATCCAATAGTTTTAAAAATTGTTAATTCTAATCCCTTTCCAACTCCAATAAATAAAACTCCAATGAGAAGGTAGGGGAGGAAAAGTTCTGTTTTTTTGTAATATTTAAAGCTAGCAAGTTCTGTTTTCTCCAATCGGTCGATCTCTTCATAAATGTTTTTCAAAGCATCTTCAGATTCAGCCCTGTAATATTTTCCCCCTGTAATATCAGCAATGTTGTTTAAGGCTTCATTATCAATGTTTGATTTGTATGTTTGACTCCTTGGGCCGAAAAACGTTTGTTGTTTTATTGTGAATTCGTCTTTACCAATTCCAATTGTGTAAACCTTAATGTCAAATGTATTGGCTAATTCTGCGGCTGTTTTTGGCGTAACTGATCCAGCATTATTCTCGCCATCGGTTAACAACACAATTACTTTACTTTTAGCCTCGCTTTCTTTTAATCGTTGTACCGCTGTTGCTAATCCGGAACCTATTGCAGTTCCGTCTTCTAAAACGCCCATGCGGATGTCTTTGAATAACTCAGTAATTCTGTCGTGATCAATTGTTAAAGGGCATTGTGTGAAGCTTTCAGCAGCAAAAACAACTAATCCAAACCTGTCGTTATTTCTCGATTGTATAAACTCAGTAGCAATCTTTTTAGAAGCTTCAAATCTACTTGGTTTAAAATCCGGCATGTTCATGGAGGAAGAAATATCCATCGCAATAACCATGTCGATCCCGTTAGTTTTTGTTTCCTCCCAACTTTTCGCGTCTTGTGGTCGGGCTAAGGCGACTATTATAGCGCTCAGTCCTATAATCAAAAGAGCAAAAGGAATATGCCTTAAGTAATTAAGTAGGGAAGGTTTTCCAAAACCTTTAGAGGAACTAAATTTGAAGTCCACTTGATCATGAACTTCCTTAAAGTAATAAATAACTATAATTACCGGTAGCGCAAGGAAGGCCCAAAACCATTCCGGATTCAAATAGCTTTCTAATTCAAAAAGCTTATTAAATGCGGCATTAATGATTTGTATGACATTTCCTTTATTCTACGTTTTCTTGGTGTGTTTTTAAATTCTTATCAAGACTGTTTAATGCAT
>JAYPYW010000093.1:0-9318 GCA_038154685.1 Flavobacteriales bacterium
GTATAACTGTTCGTTTTCAATAATCTCATTTACCAAATTAAATGCAGGGTGAATTTGTGTTCCCCCAGCAACATTTGATCTATAATAGGTATTGAAGTCTTCAACCTCCTTTGCTTCAGTATCATGTAAGATGAATCTTGTGCTTACTCTTTTGTTGTACTGATACATGAGCCAACTGTAAAGAAATAAATGCTGTGTTAAAACTACTTCCGACGAGACGCCGCTCATTGAACCAGAGTAGTCCCTAACAAAGAAGACTAACGCCTCAGTTTCATAACTTGTTTCTCTTGAGAGGATTTTATAAATATTATCCTGAGGAGAGTGCAGTAGAGAAGATAGGTTAGGGGCGGAATCTGATGATATGTTCCCTAGTAGAATATTGCTCTTTAATACTTTTTTAAGTGTTTGTTTTTTATCAATTAATTGCCCGAACCCTTTGTTTATATCTGTTAGGTCGTAGGAGAATTGTTTTAAACTTTTTTGCTTTCCTTTTTGTTCTAAATTGGGCAAGTTAAAATGTTCTGTTAGGACCTTTCCTAGGTTGTATGCATCAGCATTTAAATCATGACCTTTGTTACCTCCTTCACCAGGACCTGTTCCATCACCATCTTTGCCGTTAGGATTGTTTTTTTGTTCACCAAGTATTGTTCCTTCACCTTCTTCACCTGTTCCCCCCATGAGTTCGTCTTCTTCATCACTTGGGTTATTGTCATGATAAAATTTTGTTTCAACTGTAGTTGGAACAATTACAATTTCTTTTGATCCTCTCTCTCCTGGTTTAACCATTTTCCCTAGTCTAATTTTTCTTTCGAACCCATCCATTTCCCTTTGGTTATCTCTTGTTAAAAGTTCGTCTAAGGTTTGCAATGAAGAAAATAATTGGGTAGGAGAGGAAGGACTATAAAGTAAATAGTCTTCAAGTCTTAAATTGGATTTTTTTCCATTTAAAGAGGTTATATATCTTTTTTTGTATCCCAACATTATTAATTTTCATCATCGTGCGTACAGAAATATTCAATGGTTTTTAAAGCACATGTTTTACAATACCCTAATTTTTCACTCATTGTGTTCAATACTCTGTTATAAAGTTTTTGATTTTCCTCATTAGTCCTGTTGGAAAGAGCCCCAACTAAACTTCCTGCTCCCGCAATATCGGATTTAAGTCTAACTTCAGTTACGGCTTTAACTAAATCGTTATTGTCCATGAAATTGTAGTTTGGATCTTTAACAATTTTTTGTCCGTATATTTTAGAAATAGTTGTTCTAAAGCTTTGTTTTTGTTCTTTATTTCCAAGGCCTAATCTAGATTCAACACTATCTATAAATGCTTCATCAATTTTTAAAGGAACTAATTTGCCGGATTGTGGGTCGTGGTAGGTCCAAATCTTATCTGGGCCTAAGTTCTTGGCGTCTATTCCAATTATCATGTTTACATAATTAATTACATCCTTTTCAATAGCATGTGGTTCATCCATATATGCATTAAAAATTGTAGTCATTATGTTTTTTCTATGTAATCCTTTAGCAATGTTTAAGTCGTTTAAAAATTTTGTTCTATCCTCTGGGATGGTAACGTAATCGAGAATTACGTTTTCAAGAGCTACAAAAACATCACCGGCGTACATGCATCTACCTTCTTGCGTTTCTGATTTTTCTAAAAGTATCTGTAACGTTCGCCCTAAATTTCTGTGTCCAAGACCTTTCTGTCCAAATCTTTTGGTTATATCAGGATCTTTATTTAGTTCATTTATTACTTCACTTAATGTTTTTATACTTTTTTCCCCAGCAGTTTCTCCAGCAGCAAGCTTCATCATTTCAATAGGTGACAGCTTATTTGATTTAGGCATTCTGGATAAGGTAATTGCTGTTGAAATTGCATAGTTTAAATTCGGATCAACATGCATTTTTTCATTGAGGAAGTTTGTTTTGTTTTTATTCCCTAATGAATAATTTGTTAGCTCTTGCTGTAAAATGTAATTTGTATTGTGAGACATGTAGGTTATTCTGCATCTATCGATAATCGGAGCTTCCTCTTTCTCGGCCAAAAACCTACCGAATTCCGCATTATTACTAGTTGCAACTATTAATGTGTCTAGGGGCCATTTGAAACCTTCCATCTCAATTGTTCTATTTTGGATTACACCTAAATAAACTTGGACTAAGTCTTTTTTATTCTTGAATATTTCATCAGCGAAATGAATTCCGCCTCCTGCAACTCGGGCTAAAGCACCCCTTCTTAAGTCGAATCTATAAGGATTATTGGTATCGGTGATGTGTAACAATCTTGAAATGGATTCCTCACCCAATAAATCAACAGCCGAAGAGGTGATTTTGTCCTTTGCAGCATATTTACCTGTGAGAGTCCCTCTAGATTCGCTTATTGGAATCTTAACTATATCTATATATTCATCCAGAATTAAGTTGATATCTCCTCCGGTAAAAGTTTTTATTTCTTCAAGAATGTAATCAGAGCAAGCCCCTAATGGACGATAATTGTTGTAGTAGTCCATTACTTGATTATCCGACGCACCTAACTTTTGAATAAATTCAATGTTTTCGGTTCTTGTTTCGAATAAATTCATAGCAAGAATCATTGGGTCTTCAAAAGTTTGTGATTCAATCCTATTTATTTTTCCATATTTATCTAGTCTGTCGAGGTTTTTAAATTGGAAAGTATACCTATGGTTTTGTGGAAGTGAAATAAAATCTCTGTAGATGCTGCTCAAATAGTCTACAAAGAAAGTTTTTCCGTTACCAGGTTCACCTATTAAAACAAAGGACATTTCCTTAGAAGATCCACCTTCAGCTGCGTCTTTTACATAAGAAACAAAGCTGTTTAATTCTTCATGCATCCCTATTATGTGTCTTTTACCATTTCGGAAAACTTGGAAATCATAAGTCGATTTTCCGTTAATATTAACTTTTCTAAGGTTTTCCTTTGAACCAAGTATTAGTCTTGTAAGTGATTGATAAATATTTTCGAAGTGACGTGATCCTGCTATTACCTCTTTTATATGGTTACAAAGATGGCTTACAGGCATTTTTTGCGCAGAACTGTCCATATCAAGATTTTTAACGTTACAATGAAAGGCTATTAAAAAATTGATTATCAGTCAATTAAAAATCTTTGGTTAGGTGGTTCTGTACGGTAAAACGCATGAATAAACGATAAACGGTTATGCAGCATTAGAAAAGTACAAATCCACTTGAAAAAGAGATTCGTATAAATCTGCGAATGAGTTTATTACATAATATTTGGGTTGGACAGTGTCAATATTAAAAGGCTGATTAAGTATTTCAAATAAATTATAGTCTACAAACTCACCAATACCTTTATCTACTTTAACAATCTCTTCAATTGATGATATTATGCCGGCCCCATAACTCTTAACTTTTTTATCTCTTCTTATTACTCCAAATTCAATCGTGAACCAATAGAGTCTTTGTATTTGCTCCACTTTTAAAGGGTCGTCTTTCCATTTAATAGCTAATTCACCTATTTTTTGAGCAAAGTCTGCATAATCTTGGTCCATAAAAAGAGGAATGTGTCCAAATATATCATGAAACATGTCAGGCTCTTGGATGTAATGTAATTGTTCTTCTGTTCTAAGCCATGTTGAAGAACAAAACCTTTTGTTTCTTAAATGGTCAAAAAAATCTTCAGCTTCAATTAATCCAGGAACGATATGGATTGTCCAACCCGTTTTTAAATACAATAAAGAATTTAGTTTGTTAAAATTGGGTATTTCATGAGGGTTTAAAGCTTCGGATAGTTGTTGTAAACAGTCAAGATATTCCCAACAAACTTTGTTGTCAAGGTTGCTGTATTGATTTTCAAATAAGTAGTTCCATATTTTTAAATCAGAGGAATTGTATTTCGTCATATCTTGCTTCATCGTTCGAGGCTTTTATATAAAATCGTGTTTTTTATCAAAATTGTCAAGCTTCTAGTTTCACTTAACTAATCGTTAATCATTGAAACTAAATAGTATAGTCTTATCGTTATTACATATACAATATGTTAAAGAAGCTAATAAGTAAATATGAAAAGACTTCTCCTGAGATCGTTTTCGAATGGAATGATTCCGAAACATCTGCGCGTGGTTGGGTTGTGATTAATTCCTTAAGAGGCGGAGCCGCAGGTGGTGGTACTAGGATGAGAAAAGGATTGAATTTGCATGAAGTTGTTTCTCTAGCAAAAACAATGGAAGTTAAATTCACAGTTAGTGGTCCTTTCATAGGGGGAGCTAAGTCTGGAATTGATTTTGATCCTTCTGATCCAAGAAGGGATGATGTTTTGAAACGTTGGTTTAAAGTTGTAAGACCTTTATTGAAAACTTATTACGGAACAGGAGGTGATTTGAATGTTGACGAAGGAAAAGATGTTGTTCCAATTACTGAATCCTATGGGATTTGGCATCCTCAGGAAGGAATAGTTGTAGGGCATTTCAAGCCATTAGAATCTGAGAAAATAAAAAAAATAGGACAATTAAGACTTGGTGTTCCAATGGTAATAGCCAATACTAGTTATAGTCCTGATGTTAGTTTGAAATATTCGATCTCGGATATGATAACAGGCTTTGGTGTTGCTCAATCAGTCCTTCATTATTATAACTTATGGTTTGACGGCGATTATAAGGGAAGAAGTGTGATTATTCAAGGCTGGGGGAATGTTGGTGCTTCCGCAGGATTTTTTCTTTCTAAGGCAGGTTTTAAAATTAATGGCATATCAGATAGAGAGGGAATCCTTATTTCCGAAACAGGGTTTTCGCATAACGAAATTATAGAGCTCTTTACAAGTAGAGAAAATAATTGTATAATAAGTAGTGATAAGATTGTAACTCAAAATAGAGATGCTTTTTGGAATATCGGTGCTGAAATATTTCTTCCTTGTGCTGGTTCAAGATTGGTTAGCTCATCTAATGTAAATACTCTTATTAATAATGGGTGCCAATTAATTTCTTCAGGAGCGAACGTGCCCTTTAATAATGAGGATATTTTATATGGAGATGTTATGAAGTCGGCAGACGAGAGAATATCTGTAATTCCTGATTTTATTGCAAATTGTGGAATGGCAAGAACTTTTGCTTTTTGTATGGAGGAGCAAAACGAAATTTCTTCTTCGTCTGTTTTTAATGATGTTTCAAATACAATATCTAAAGCATTAAAAGAGGTTTTTGAAGTGAATTCAGAAAAGACTCTAATTAGTGAAAGAGCATTAACTATAGCACTAAATAAATTATTGAATGTATCATAAACTTGGAAAAATACCGCGTAAAAGGCATGTGCAATTCCGAAAAAATAACGGAGAGTTGTATCATGAAGAACTTTTTGGTAACGAGGGGTTTTCAAGTGATTCTTCTTTAATTTATCATGAGCATCCTCCAACTCAGATTAAGGAGATAAATGGTTTTGTTGATGTAAGCCCCAAATCGGTTGTTGATGAAAATATTACGGCAAGAAAATTAAAATCATCAGCCATCAATGAAAAATCAAAATATATTAAAAGTAAAACACCTCTTTTCTTTAATTCCGATTTAACAATTGGTATATCTAAATCTTCAAACAAAGAAGAAACTACTTTTTATAAAAATGCGAGTTTCGATGAGTTGTTATTTGTTAGGAAAGGGGAAGGGCTTTTAAGAACCTTTTTGGGAAATATTAAATTTGGTGTTGGTGACTATATTCTAATTCCAAAAGGAATTATTTACAAGATAGAGTTTAATAGTTCTAACAATGAAATTCTGTATTTGGAATCAAATAGCTCTATTCAATTTCCAAAAAAGTATTTAAGCAAAAGGGGGCAGTTACTAGAAGGCGCACCATTTTCTGAAAGGGATATAAGATTACCTGAAGATCTTGAAACATATGATGAGCATGGTGATTTTAAGGTTTTAATTAATAAAAATCATATGCTTCATGAGGTTATTTATGCTACTCATCCCTTTGATGTAATTGGTTGGGACGGATATTGTTATCCTTTTGCGATATCAATTTATGATTTTGAGCCAATAACAGGAAAAATTCATCAGCCGCCACCTGTTCATCAAATGTTCGAAGGTCACAATTTTGTTGTATGTTCTTTTTGTCCGCGATTATACGATTATCACCCAGAATCCATACCAGCACCTTATAACCATAGCAACTTAGATTCTGACGAGGTCTTGTACTATGTAGAAGGAGATTTTATGAGTAGGGATAATATTGAATGTGGAGATATTACATTACATCCATCAGGGGTTCCACATGGTCCACATCCAGGAACAGTTGAGAAGAGTATTGGAAAAAAAGCTACAGAGGAGCTAGCTGTTATGATTGATCCATTTAGGAGCTTTAAAATTACTCAAGCTGCAATAGATGTTGAAGACAAGAATTACTATAAATCCTGGTTAAAATAATTGCTTATGAAAGAGATTGATTTTTTACCATTGTTAGGTACGGATTATGTTGAGTTTTACGTAAGTAATTCTCTTCAAGCAGCACGCTACTATCAAAGCTCTTTCGGTTTTCAACCTTTAGCATATTCAGGGTTAAAAACTGGAAATACCGAAAGTGAGTCTTATGTAGTTAGACAGGGAAAAATAACGTTTGTTTTTACATCCCCTTTAAAAAAAGGAACAATTATAGGTGAGCATATAGATAAGCATGGCGATGGTGTGAAGATAATTGCGCTATCTGTTCCAGATGCGGAAAGGTCATTGAATGAAACTGTAAAAAGAGGGGCAGAGACAGTTGTTGAATTTTGCGAAGTTTACGATGCTGATGGTGTTTTGGGTTATTCTGCAATAAAAACCTACGGAGATACGGTCCATTATTTCATTGACAGATCCAATTATAATGGCGTTTTTATGCCGGGTTATGAAACATGGGGGTCAAATTATTCACAAAAAGAAGTAGGACTTCTTCATGTTGATCATATGGTTGGTAATGTTGGATGGAATGAAATGAATAAATGGGCTGAATTTTACACCAAAGTAATGGGGTTTGATCAACTAGTATCCTTTGATGATAAAGATATTTCTACTGATTATACTGCCCTTATGAGTAAGGTCATGTCGAACAATAATGGTAGAGTAAAGTTTCCTATAAATGAACCTGCGGAAGGTAAAAAGAAGTCTCAAATAGAAGAATATCTTAATTTTTATGAAGGGGCTGGGGTTCAGCATATTGCATTAGCAACCAATAATATTATTGAAACCGTTTATGATTTGAGGTCACGAGGAGTAGAATTCTTGCATGTTCCAAATGAATATTACGATTCAGTAAAGAATAGGGTTGGAGAAATTGATGAAGACCTAGAACCACTAAAAGATTTAAAAATATTAATAGATAGAGATGACGAGGGCTACTTACTGCAAATTTTCACAAAACCGGTAGGTCCAAGACCAACTGTATTTTATGAAATAATACAAAGGAAAGGGGCTAAATCTTTCGGAAAAGGAAATTTTAAAGCGCTTTTTGAAGCTATTGAATTAGAACAATCTAAAAGAGGAACGTTATAAATACATGGATAAACATACCTGAGGGGTCTGACTTTACGATCCATAATATACCATTTGGAATCTTCTCTAAATTTGGTAAAAAAAGACTGTGTACTCGAATTGGAGATTATGTTCTTGATTTGAAAGAGTTCTTTGATGCAGGTTTATTTTCAGGAGAAGTAGATATAGACGTTTTTGAAAATGATTTTTTAAATGATTTTATATCCTTAGGTAAAGGGAAAACAGTCGCATTAAGAGATATAATTAAAAAACAAATCTCTTTTGATAGGAGTTTATTAGTTAAAGATTTTAATCGGTTTTTCTATAAGTTCGATGAAGTGAATATGCATCTACCATTAAGAGTAGGTGATTATACAGATTTTTATTCTAGTAGATATCATGCAGAAAATGTTGGGAGAATTTTCAGAGGTAATGAAGCCTCACTAACTCCTAACTGGTTACACATGCCCATAGCTTATCATGGTAGGTCTTCCTCCATTGTAGTTTCGGAAACTGATATTAAAATTCCTTGGGGACAAATTAAAAAAGGGGATAGTTTGTCTTTTGAACAGTCCAATAAATTAGATTTTGAATTAGAGTTAGGGACTGTTATAGGAAAGTCTTCGCAATTTGGTGAGAGAATTGAAGTGGACCATGCTGAAGAGTATATATTCGGTTTTTGTATGCTGAATGATTGGTCTGCAAGAGATATTCAAAGTTGGGAATACAGGCCGTTAGGTCCATTTCTAGGAAAAAATTTCGCTACTACAATTTCTCCATGGATCATTACTTTAGAAGCCTTAGAGCCTTTTATTGTAAAAGCTCAGGAACAAGAAAAAGTATTAGAATATTTAAATGACTCTAAATTAAGTACGTATGACATAAAGTTCAGTGCTTTCGTAAATGGATTTGAAGTTACTGAAACCAATTTTTCAAAAATGTATTGGACAGTTAATCAGCAAATTGCACATCATACTGTAGGAGGGTGTAATTTAAGAGTAGGAGATTTGTTGGGGTCTGGAACAATAAGCGATGAAAAAGGAAAGGGGTGTTTGTTAGAAATCTGTAAGGATGGGAAAGAACCAATAAATATTAATGGTGAAAATCAATCGTATTTAAAGGTAAATGATGAAGTTGTTTTTAGAGGAAAATGTGAAAAAGAAGGGGTTAGATTAGGTTTTGGTGAAGTAAAAGGAATAATAAAAAGTTAAATAATGGAAAAAATTAATCCCAAGGATATAGAACCAAGATTTTTATACAGAATACTTTCGGGTGTAGTAGGGCCAAGGCCAATTGCCCTCGTGTCTACAACTAATTCAAATGGTGATGTTAATCTTGCTCCGTTTAGCTTTTTTAATCTAATGAGTATTAATCCACCGGTATTAGTTTTTTCCCCTTTAAGAAGATTAAGAACTAACACTACCAAGGATACTTTAAACAATGTTAAAGAATGCCCAGAAGCTGTTATAAATATTGTTGGTTATGAACATGTTGAACAAATGTCTATTTCTGGAGGTGAGTATATGTCCTCTGTAGATGAATTTAAAAAATCTGGTTTTACAGCCAAGAAATCCACTCTTGTTAAGCCTCCTTATGTAGATGAGTCGATAGCTAGTTTTGAATGTAAAGTTAATAGCATAGTTGCACTCGGTAATGAGGGAGGAGCTGGTAATTTAGTTATTTGCGAAGTATTAATGGTTCATTTGAGAGATGGAATTATTAATGATGAATATCAAATTGATGTTGCCAACTTGGATTTAATAGGAAGACTTGGAGGCGATTATTATGTAGGGATTAATAATGAATATTTATTCTCATTCACTAAAAAAAGTTCATC
>JAYPYW010000094.1:0-2491 GCA_038154685.1 Flavobacteriales bacterium
AAAAATATCAAAACCCTCTAATTTTTGAAGTGAGAAATTCCCTTCTCTAACCCTGTTATAAGCTTTATGTGTTTTTCTATTTAAGGTTTGAATTAGCGCAACTGCATGTTCGGCAACCGAGTTAGGGGAGTAGGCAGGGACTCTGTAAACATCAATTCCTATTTCTTTTGCAGTCTTAATATCAACATTGTTAAAACCAGCGCATCTTAACAAAACGCAATTAATCCCTTGAATTGATAATTCGGTAAGCACCTCTTTATCTAATCTATCATTAACAAATGCACAAACAGCATCAAAACCCGTAGCTAATCCAACAGTGTTCGAGTTTAATTGAGCTGTAAAGAATTTTAATTCATTTCCTTGATTGTATTTCTCAAAAGAATCGATGTCGTATGATTGAGCACTAAAGAAAGCGATTTTCATAGCTGATGTTTTTTCAAAATTAGTACAAGAACATAAAACCCTTACTGAGAAAAATCATAGAAATTAATCTCCCATTGCTGAAACAAACTTCCTTTTCGATCTTTCTGTACCCAGCATGAAAGAATATGGCCCTTGAGACTTTTCTCCTTTCATTTCACGCTTATCAGGTTTAAGATCTGTGATCATAGCATTAAAGTCATCTTGAGAAGAGATTACTCTCATTACACCATTATTGTATTCAAAGTAATACCAAAGGTTTTCTTCAAGTTCCAAATACATCATTAGTTTTTCTCTTGTTTTCTTTCTGATCAACTGCACATAACCCTTAACGTATTTGTTAACTTGCTTTTTGTCCATAACCCCGATACCCAAAGCACCTTCAGATTTAAATGATTGAGTTCTTTGATCCCAAACCATGTTTAGATCAGAGAACATGATGTTATGACGAACTTCTTTAGGAACCTTTTTAAACGCACCATATAGGTTTAATTGTGAAACTAACTTGTCACCAAGGTCTTTTCCAGCCATTTCACGAATTGCTTTAGCATAAATTTCACGGGTATTATCAACTGGTTGAAGTTTTGGATTCCCTAACATGTTCTCCAAGATGTGTGTCCACATTTTTTCATCCAAGAAGAAATCAACAGCTAAAGCACCTTCAACTTTTACACCATTTGTTTTTGGATTGTGTTTAACTTGGCCATAATTAGTGAAGTTAACCTGACCTAATTTCTCGTTTCCAAGATGAATTTCTCCTTCACCTCTAACAGAACAAGTTTTAGTGTTTAATCCAACGAAGTTCCCTGGGAAACTAGATTCAATTAATTTGTCCTTGTTCGACAATTGATATTCCTGCATTTCTTCATTATAGTTTAAAAAACCTGATGCGGAAATTAAACTGTTATCACTATGGTACTTCTGTGGTGATAAGAAAGCAGAGTAGAGGTGGGTGGAATCAACTTTTAATAACACCCCAGAACCAAGCTTAGTTCCTTTGGCTTTTCCTGGTAGCCAAGCTTGAATACCTTCTTCGATTGGAATCATTACGTTGGCTGGATCAATATCACTTTCAAAACCAATCCACGATTTCTTCAATTTATTACAATCATGCTCAAGGAAAGTAGCCCCACGGAAATTCATTCCTTTTTTATTAGCTTCAATCCTAGTTGTTCCTTTATAGTGGAAGTGACTACTTAACATGAATTTATCCTTTTCGGCAATTTCCCCACTTGCAACGGTTTGGTAAGAAGAATCTACACGAATGTTGTTAAAGTGAATTAATTGCTTAGATCCGTCACCGCCAACATATTCATAATCACCTTCAGCCTCGTAATCTCTTCTTGCTTTAAGCTTTACTTTTGCTCCAGTGATTGTGTGGTATTGAGTGGTTACGTTTGCAACAATTTTTGCATCTTCGAGAGGTTTCATATTGGCATTCTTTCTAACCTCAACTTCTCCATCACTTGTGTATACCCTTGCATCGGCACAGTTAATGAACTTTACTTCATGGGCCTTAATAATATACTTCCTTAAATCGTAATTCGCTTTAGGTGAAATAAATCTGAGGGAGTCTTGAGATGGAAGGGTGGAAATAAATTCTGATCCTGATAAATCCAGGTCTTGACCACCTTCTGCGGCACCTGCTTCGGTTTTCTTCGCTGATTTGTCAGATGAAGAAAGTTCTAATTCGTAATTGTCCATGAACCATTTAAATTGATCCATAAAACAGATGTACTTGTTCATTGGGAAGTCTACAAATGATGCGC
Source organism: Flavobacteriales bacterium (assembly GCA_038154685.1). Taxonomy (GTDB): domain Bacteria; phylum Bacteroidota; class Bacteroidia; order Flavobacteriales_C. Next base: position 2,190 of record JAYPYW010000094.1, read on the forward strand.
CTCCATTAGCTAAAAACTCTCCTTCACGTTTGTTAAAGTCGATTTTCGCATTTACGTTATTAGTTGAAAAGGCAATACCGTTGCCTTCTGCGCTTTCCGAAACAGTGGAGTCCGCTTTTAGTTTAAAGTCGGATGTATCCGCATTAAAGGTCATATTTTGAAATTCAAACATAGTTGAAGCCAAATCTGCGTTCTCAAAATCGATAATACCATCTCCTGTTAATTCTTTTCTGTCGTACTTAAGAATTCCGTTCATTTTTGCTCCTTTATCGTACATGTCAATTGGTACACTTCTTTTAATC
>JAYPYW010000094.1:2501-9283 GCA_038154685.1 Flavobacteriales bacterium
ACGTCAACCTTAGATCCTTGAACATCAGGATACTCAACTCCAGAAGTTTGTGGTTCAATCACAGACGTTATGGCCGGTGCTTTCATGGAATCGAGGTAAAACACAAAGGCCTTGGATTTTGTGGTGGAGGTAATGTATTCAAAATCACCGTCACCCATTAATCCATTGTTACTTAGGATGATGTCGTTTTTGAAGGTGGCTTTTCCTCCGTACATTGGGTAGCCTTCAGGAGGTGTTTTCTTTCGGAAACCTAATGAGTGATCAGGCATTAAAGTTAATTCCTCATCAAAATCAGGGAATATTCCTCCAGACGTAAATCTTCCTGGAAATTTAATTCCTGCATTTGCAAAAGTTCCCATAGAGTCAACTGTAAAAGTATCTAGCTGGAAATAAACCTTATCTGGATCGTAAGCATCACCCCTTAAGTTTCTTTTGTTATATCGAACGTAGGATTTTTTATCTGAATGGAATCGAGGATAAACAGGAAAAGAGTCCGATAAGATTCCCGATTTGTTAAAAGGCCAATCGATTTCCAGTTTACCAGAAACATCTTCAATAACGCTTTGAACCATTGCAAACGGAATCTGACGGGTTCCGTCTTCTCTAGTTTTCCATGTGTCCTTATTAATTAGACCTGCTTGGAAACGAACCGAATCAACTTCACTCAGAGCAATTCCAAAATCGTCGTAATTGAATTCAAATTTCTTTCCCCAAAATTCATATCGTTCAGAACGAATAATCCCTCCAAAAGACATACATCTATTTCGGTGTAGTTTAAGTGTTTGGTTTTCTGGGATAAACCCTGTCTTTCTCGCTCTGGATAGGGCAACACCATTTACACCTCTAAGTGTAATGTCGTAGTTAATTAAATTCATACTTCCATTGGCTTCACCTTTGATATCCGAAACAATTTCAATGTTATCGTAATCTCCCTTTTTAGACTTTGCATTCATCCATTCGAATAATCGGTCCTGGACAGTTACTAAGCCTCTTTCGATATCGTAAATCAAGAATCCCTGGCTGGCTAATCTAACGCACGATCGTTTTACCGATTCGTGATCTTTTCTCAAGTAGTTGGCCAAATCAGAATCCTTAAAGGTTTTGTCTTCACCGTTTTCATCAATAACAAATCTTTTAATGTTGTAAAGAGGGTGGACTTCTTGAAGTCCTTGGAGTGCCATGAACTTTTGATCAGAATAGAAGCTGTTAGATTCCAATCTCATTAATCCAGAACTCGATCCAGGAATGGTTAGGAAGTCCATGTAATCCTTATCGATATGCCATTTTAACCATTCGATTTCCATATCCATTCGATGGAATGTATTATAGTATGGAGAAGCACCAATTCCTTTTCCTTCACGGTAAAGTGTAAGTTCACGTTTCTTAGTAATAAACTTAAATTGTAAAGCAGGGTGGAATATAGAATCGGTATCTAAAAAGAACTTAATAGTAGCATACCTTGTTGCGATTCGGTCGTCATCAATTGTAAAGGAAGGGGATACAGCTTCTAGGAACACTTTACCTCCTTTTTTTACAGTGATTTTCGCCAACTTCCCTTCAACCTCTTTTCCAATGAACTTACGACCTTTGATCATAAATCCTCCTTCATAATCCAAACTATCTTCTAGCTCTTTAATTTCAACCTTTCCAGAGTAGGAATAAAATCTAGGGTAGGTGGCATTTGATGTATCTACATTGGCTAATATTTTATCTTCTAAACTCCCTTCGATCAAATCATCGAAGTACTTTTTGTTGAGGTATTTAACAGAGTCGGCTTTGAATTTAGACGACTTTAGTTCAATAGAGTATTTACTTAAATCAGCGTATGATTGAGATTCAGGAACTCCAGCTCTGTTCCATAAAACTCTTCCACCTTTTCCTCTCCATTTCCCAATAGTTGGATAAAATGATCCCTTAGTACCATAAATTCTAGACGTATCGTTCTTAGCTACACAATATAAATCCATTTTAGGGAATACTACTTTCGGTAAACTGTCATAATCGAACGAGAAAGTAGAGGATGTTCCTTGCCATTTTACGTTTGGAGTTACATAAACTGAGTTGTATAAAAAGATGTTATTACAGTTTAATAAGAATTTAGTGAAGTATCTTTTCTTTTCGTCTATAAGCTTGTTTACAGTAATGTTCCACGCATCAAATGAATCCTCGGTTTGACTGGTGGTGAAGAAGCTTATAATAGAGTAGATGTAGGTTCGGAAATCAGGGATGGCTTTCATCCTTTTTTTGATCATCTTGTTGCACATCATGATGATCATTTGAATTTGGTAATCGTTTAATTTACCACTGTCGAATCCATAAATAAAGGTGCTTTCGGCTTTAAGTTTCTTGAGTCTTGCTTGATAAACAGCATTAGCCTGCTTATAAATTTTTTCCTCCTTCTTAGGGGTAACAGCATCCATTGGCCATAAAGCTCTTAGTTCAGCCATAATCATGGCAGCTTCATCCTCATTGGTTTTTGCAATAAATTTCTCTAATTCATCAATGAATTTTTCTTTGTCCTTAGAGAAGGAAGTTTGCGCAGTTGCAATAAACTGACATAATACAAATAGGGTAAGAAGAATTAGCTTTTTGTAAAACCTAAGCATAACCAGTTTTCTTTTTTATGTTTCTTTAATGGGGCAAAATTGTTGCTAATTGCACAATCTGTAATTGTATTTTCGTCCTCTGAAAGGAAACCACTTAAAAAGAGTTTTCCTCCAGACTTTAAATGCTTACTGTAAGGTTCCATTTGATCAATCAGAATATTCCGGTTGATATTGGCTAGGATAACGTCAAATTGCATTTCTGAAATTTGTTCTTTACCACCAAGCTTTACAACAAGTTCAACATCATTATTAGTTGCGTTTTCCTTACAATTTTCAACCGCCCAGTCTTCTATGTCGATAGCCTCAACATAGTTAGCTTTCATTTTTTTTGCTAAAATGGCTAGTACTCCAGTTCCTGATCCCATATCAAGAACATCCAAACCATTTAAGTTTAAATCTTCCATTGCCTGAACCATCATGAAGGTTGTTTCATGGTGGCCAGTTCCGAAAGACATTTTAGGTTCTATCACAACTGTATGTTGTGTTTCAAACTCATTTTGGTGGAAGGGTGCTAATATGCTACACCAATTTCCCACTAAAATAGGTTCGAAAGATGATTCCCAAACTTCGTTCCAGTTTTGAGTTGGAACAAATTCCATAGAGTAGGAGAGTTCAAATCCTTCTCTTGTTTTAAGCTCATCCAATTGAGCTTTTAATTCATCGTTTACATCCGAACTTGGAATATAGGCGTTAAAACCTTCTTCAGTTTCTTCAAAGCTTTCGCAGCCGAAACCTCCTAGTTCGTCAATAAACACATCAACCCAGGGAGTCCTGGGTTGAATGTTTATAGATATTTTGTGGTAATCCATTAATTAAATGCAGTAATGATTCCAATGAAGTCTTCAGCTTTTAAAGAAGCTCCTCCAATTAAACCACCATCAACATCTTTTTTACCGAAAATTTCAGCAGCGTTACTTGGCTTACAAGAACCTCCGTAAAGAATAGAAGTCTCGTCAGCTACAGCCTGACCGTATTTATTAGCAACAAACTCTCTAATGAAAGCGTGCATATCCTGTGCTTGGTCTGGAGAAGCAGTTAATCCTGTTCCGATAGCCCAAACTGGTTCGTAAGCGATAACAACTTTTCCAAAGTCTTCTGGAGATAAGTGGAATAATTCCGATTCGATTTGTCCTCCAACAATCTCGTTTTGTTTTCCGCTTTCTCTTTCTTCCTTAACCTCACCACAACAGTAAATAGGGGTTAATCCTTGAGCAATAACTGCATCTACTTTTTTAGCAATATCAGCAGCGTTTTCTCCAAAGTATTCTCTTCTTTCAGAGTGTCCGATGATTACATAACCAACACCAACGCTTTTTAACATTTCAGCAGAAATCTCTCCTGTGTATGCTCCGCTAGCTTCTTGGTGAACGTTTTGTGCAGATACGTTTACTGATGATCCAGAAGCAGCTTTAACAGCTTCAGATAAGTTTACGTAAGGAGGTGATACAACAACAGTAACGTCGCTAGCATCTACCTTTGCTAATTCATTTTTTAAGTCTTCAACTAACTGTACTCCTTCGTTTACAGTTTTGTTCATTTTCCAGTTTCCTGCAACAATTTTGCGTGCCATAACTAAGTTTTAATTTAAAATATCGTCATTAAGTTCCTCAAAGGTCGGGAAATCATAGTAATGCCATTTGCCCATTACTAAATCTTTTTTCCACAAAAATAATCCAGGACTAGCTCGGATCATTGTCTTTAGCTCTTTGTCGTCGCAGTAATAGAACTTCACACGAGTTTCCATTTCCTGTTTAAAAGCATCTATTCTGTTAATATCATTTTCGGATGTAAGTACAGTTGTATATACTTTATGGTTCTTACTAAAGTCGTAATACAAGTTTTGGAAAGTCTTATAATACTTTTCTCCTTCGGTAGATTTGTTGAAGTGCCATCCATCGTTAGCTTGAGTGAAATCTCCAAAGAAATCAAGGCTTCTAACAACTAAAACCAACCTGTAATTACTATCGGCTAACATTTGATCAATTTTGTTTTCAAAACCATTAGCAATATCTTCAGCCCTTAAGTCAACAATTTTTGGGTCAACCTCAGGATAGTAGTGGTTAGTTTCTTCTTTAACCAACTCCCAATCTGAAGCTAATTCATCAGGGATATCTGTTACAATGTTGGCCTGTCCTGTAGATTTAACTTTAATGTGCTTTACAGTTAGTTCCTCATCAACATTTCTAAAGTAAGGAGCAGCTGAATCATTTGGATCAACATAAGGCACCCAGTTTTGATAATCATCAGGATAATTGGCCATTTCAGCAACAGCGCCATTTGTTTTATTCTGGAGTTTGTATAAAATCAATGGATTACCCGGTTTGGTTTGCATTTGCTCTAGTAGGTTGTTTCCAACAGCGTATGCTCTATGATCAGCAAAAGGTAGGTGGTTGTATGCGTAAAACGTGAATAAAAAGAATACGATAAACGAAGAATAAATTGCTAACCGATCTCCAATTGGAGTAAGGAAAGATTCAATATGTTTTCTGGCAAGGAATATTGGGATAATCAAACCCAAAAGGATTAAGTCCTTCATAAAACTTTCCCAAGGATCAAGTGGAATGAAGTCTCCAAAACAACCACATGATCTTACTATTTCCCATTCGGAACTAGTATAGGTAAGGAATGTGAAGAAGACAATCAAAACAAGAAGCCAAGTAGCTACCTGTTTCATTTTTGTTCCCGTTAGGGTTAGTATTCCTAATACGATTTCTAATACTACAATAAACATTGCTAATGGAAGAGAAAGTGGTTCCATCCATTCCATTGGATAAGCCAATAATCCAAAACCATTTTCAGAGAAAATTTTAGCAAACTCAACAAAGTACTCTTCTAATTTGTAAGAAAAACCAATTGAGTCGTTAGCTTTAACTAAGCCCGAGAAAATAAAAAGTCCGCCAACCAAAATTCGGCAAACCCATACTATACCTTTTAATGCAATATTCATTTTATACCTGTTTGTTTTGAATTTAGCCAACCTACGAAGGAAAGACTAATTTCCTAACAGTTTTAACTAAACATTAACGCTCTCAGCTTCACCCATTCTTATCATCGCGAAAATCGCGTAGTTAATCATATCTAAATAGTTGGCATCTAAACCTTCGCTAACTATAGTTTTTCCTTCGTTATCTTCAATTGATTTTACTCTTAATAATTTCATCAAGATTAAATCTGTTAAAGAACTAACACGCATTTCTCTCCAAGCTTCACCATAATCATGGTTTTTGTTTGTCATTAAGTCTTTAGCGGTTTGAAGGTATTTAGCGTGTAAATTCGCAATTTTGTCCTCATCTGTATCCTCACTAACTGCAGCTCCGAGTTCCAACTGAATTAAAGCCATAACGCAGTAGTTGATTATTCCGATGTATTCAGGAACAATTCCTTCGCCAACTTTAGATTCTCCTTTTTGTTCTAAAGTTCTTATTCTTTGAGCTTTAATGAATATCTGATCAGTTAGGGAAGTGGTTCTTAAGATTCTCCAAGCTGTTCCATAATCTTTCATTTTTTTCAAGAATAAATCAGAACAAGTTGAGATTATTAAATCGAATTCGGCAGCTGTGTTGCTCATTTTATATTTTTGCTAAATATGAATTTGAAAGATAGTCCATTTTCTAAAAATCCTACCCTTAAAATCGAGGGTAAAATTGTTGATTTTTCAACACCCAAAATAATGGGGGTTTTAAACGTTACGCCAGATTCATTTTTTGATGGCGGGAAAAATAATTCTTTGGAAAATGCTGTTAATCAGGCTGAAAAGATGATTGTTGAAGGAGCAGAGTTTATTGATGTTGGTGGATATTCATCAAGACCTGGTGCAGATGAGGTGACTGTTGAAGAAGAAATTAACAGAACCGTTCCCATCGTGAAGGCGATTCATGAAAAATTTCCCGACGTTTTTATATCCATTGATACATTCCGACAAGCTGTTGCTGAAAAAAATATAGAAGCAGGTGCAAGTTGGGTGAATGATATTTCTGCTGGGAATTTAGACGATAAAATGATTCCTTGGGTTAAATCAAATAAAGTGCCTTACATAGCCATGCATATGCGTGGTAATCCTCAAACTATGAAAGGGCTAACGGATTATTTCGATTTAACTAAGCAAGTGCTTTCGGAGTTGATTTTTTCGGTAAGGGAATTGGAGAGTGATCATCCTTTGATACTAGATCCTGGTTT
>JAYPYW010000095.1:0-9203 GCA_038154685.1 Flavobacteriales bacterium
GACCCCGGTTTATTCACAATTCGTCTGTCTGCTACCAACTCTGCGGGATGTACAAACACTACTGAAAACAATTTTTTAGTAAGGGAAACTCCAACAGCGGACTTCAATTTTGATCCTGAAGCCTGTGTTGATGAAAACGTTACATTCGTCTATTCAGGTACTGCTACAGCTTTAGCTGATTACCGATGGACTTTCGAAAGCGCAACAATTGCTAGTGATATTGGGCAAGGACCTAAACTAAATGCCTGGTCAACTGGTGGAGAATTTCAAATTTCTTTAATAGTTACAGAAAACGCATGCTCAGATACTTTAGCCCAACCCATTAAGATTAACGATTTACCCATTGTCACTTTAGAAAGTGATGCTCCAGGAGATAGTGTTTGTGAATTAGAACTAATTACCTTCACTGCCCTTCCTGATTCATTTGTCACCTACCAATTCATGAATCTAGGAGTTACTTTGCAAGATTCTTCATCAAACACATTTGCAATTGATACTCTAAGATCACCAAATGAAATAACTGTCGTTGCTGTTGATAGTAACAACTGTGCCAGTACTGCTTCATCAAACTTGGAAATCACAGTTCTTCCAAAACCCTTTATATCATTAACATCAAGTGACATAAATGACACTATTTGTAGGGGGGAATCGATCACCTTTATTGGTTCGGGGACTTTTGATTCTTATGAATTTTTTGACGGATTTTTAAGCCTTCAAAATTCAACATCATCTTCCTACAACACAATGGAACTGGAAGAAGACAATGGTATCTATGTAATTGCAACAGATTTAGGTTGTGAAGGTTTCCCTAGTAATACTATTCGAACTGAAGTTGTTGCTCCTTTAAAGATTCCTACTTTGAATTGTGGTGAATCAACAACCAATTCGGTTTCATGGATTTGGGAATCAATTGATGATGCATTAGGTTACGAAATTAGTATCAACGGAGGTCCATTCGAATCACCAAATTCAGGAATGTTAAGTCATTTACAAACCGGCATGTTTTTCGGAGATTCTGCAGTAGCTGTTGTACACGCTTTGGGTCAAGATCCTTGTGGAAATAGCTTGGAGACAGATACTGTAAAATGTTACGCAATACCTTGTGAAGAAATTGGCTTCACCCCTCTTGGAGAAGAAATATATTGTGCGGGTGATACACTAACAATTGGTGTAGATAATATCAATACTCAAGGTATTTACAGATTAGAGTTTAACGATTCTATTTATACAGATTCAAGTTTGTCTTTCATCACCTCAATGGACACACTTGTCACTGCTAAACTTACAGATTTAACACAACCAGGTTGTCCAATTTTTAAATATGATTTCAACATAACTGTTAACCCAATCCCTGATTTCAACTTACTTATCTCCTTAGACACAGTTTGTTTAAAAGATGAAATAATTATCTCATCTGATTCAGCTGGTTTTGCCAGTTATAACTTCAGTGTAAATGGGACAGAAGTCTTAGATTCGGCTTACCATATTTTGACCACTAACTTCGACACAGATTTAGATAAAGAAATTGTATTGACAGCAACTGAAAAGGGGTGTTCAAATTCGGATACGGCTAATGTTTATGTTGTTCCTACCCCGCCTAATGATATTTCTTTATCTTCAACAGAAATTTGTGAAGGAGAAAAAGTAACTTTTTCAGGAACTCCCGGATACGACAGATATACTTTTACGAGATTAATTGGAACTGGATTTTTTGATATTCTAGACTCTACTATCAATGAAGTAGAAGTAACTAGCAGAGAGCCAGAAAACATAATTATTTCATTAGTTGCATATGACAAAAACGCTTGTCAATCATTAAATGTAATCGATACAGCTTTTGTTACTCCAACACCAACCATTACAATTGCTTCAACACCTGATTCACTTTGTAATGGCGGGATTTTAAACATTGAGGTAAACACCTCTATATATACCACCTATAAACTCTATGAAAATTTTTACGAAATAAACGAAAATGATTCTGGAAACTTTGAGGTACCTGATCCAATTAATGGAAAGCTTTACGCGGTACAACCAATCGAAAAAGGTTGTGTTGGTCCATTTTCAAATCAAATTGAGGCTAAAGTAAAGGACTCTCTAGACATACCAAATATTTATTGCGGAACTACTGGTGGAGGTGTTATTACATTTTTTTGGGATCCAGTTGAAAATTCAGATGGGTACAATGTTGAATTTAGAACACCAACTGGCCCTGTTAGTTTTACATCCCCTTTAGATTTATCGAATAGTATAACCGGTCTTACCGCAGGTGACACCGTTTGGGCACAGGTAAGGGCTTTATCTACAGGACCTTGTGGACCAACTGCATTTTCGAACGAAGTTTATTGTATAATGCCTTGTGCAGGTGTTACATTTGATATTGACCCCTTCACAGACGAAGTTTGTGAAGGCGATACGGTAGAACTTTCAATTTCATCCATTAATGTTTCACCCGAAAACTACTTAATCTCATGGAATGGTGGGCCTTTAGGGAAATTAACGGCTGACACATTAACTAGTTTAGTTTCAGGACCAAATACAATCAGAATTAGTGTAAGTGATACTACTCAACCTCACTGCCCACCAACAGAAAAAGACCTGAAAATAAAGGTTAATGCTTATCCTGTTGTTTCTATCTCTGGTCCTTCAGAAATTTGTGGGGATACAGCTATTTTATTTGCAGCCTCGCCAAGATCGTATGATTCTTATGCATTTTTTGATGGGTTTGTAAAAATTCAAGATTCAATAAACCCTGAAGTAATCGATTTCGACTTGGAAAATGGTCACACCTACAGAGTTGTGGCTACGAATAACGGATGTGCAGATACTAGTAACGGTATTACCATTTCGGTTTCTGATCCACTTGAAATTCCAGATGTGTTTTGTGGAGCTTCAGGGTTAGATTCAATCGAATTGAGATGGGACTCAGTTCCTAAGGCATCAGGATACCAAATTAGTATAAATGGTTTTCCTTGGACAACACCTAACGGTGATTTTAAGCATTTAATTAGTGGAACAGATCCAGAAGATACTGTTAGCTTCGCTATAAGAGCAATTGGAGCTTTACCATGTGGAAATAGCTTAAGGTCGGATCAAATTAGATGTGTAGCTAAACCATGTCATTTCAAAGATTTTGAATTCTTAAGAGATACACTAATTTGTGAAGGTGATTCAATTGATTTATATGCTTCAAAAACTAATTCGGTTAGTACAAACAGAGGTTTCTCTTTCGATTTTGGAACTACTTATTCAAAGGATTCCTTATTAAGAGTTTCTCCTTCAACGAAAACAAGCTACTCCTTGTATATGATTGACTCCGCTGAACTACAGTGTCCTTTTGTTGAGAAAAAAGTGATAGTTGATGTTCACCCTATTCCTGTTTTTGTACTTGAAAATTCTACTGAAAATGACACAGTATGTGAAGGGGAAATAATCATTTTTACTGCTGATACTGCTGGGTTTGATATCTATGAAACTTATATTAATGATATTTTGGTTTTAGACACCAATTACTTTGAATTCAGAACTGATTCGTTAGGTACTGGAGTCCAAAAAATTTACATGACAACTTATGATGACGTTTGTTTCTTTACAAGTGATACTCAAGAAATTAATGTTGTTTCTTTCCCTGAACTACTCTTAACTACTTCAGATTCTGATTTAGAAATATGTGCTGAGGACACTATTGAATTTTCAGCCAATGCGGGATTTGACTCTTACAATTATTATCAAGTATTAGGGACCGATACAACGCTTATTCAATCTGGGCCAGACTCCATTTACACCTCTAATTCCCTTATTGATAATAGTACCATTTTTGTAGAAGGAAGTAACGCTAGTGCGTGTGCTAAAACAACGGCAAGCTTCAATTTCAAAGTAAATCCAATTCCTGAGCCTGTTTTAACAAGTTCAGATATAGATGATATAATTTGTGGGTTAGATACACTTACTTTTACTGTTTCACCAGATACTTTAGATGATTATCAATTCTTCAACAATGACGAATTAGTTGAGTTTGGTGGTCATGTTTATGTAACCGATTCTTTAAGACCAGGTAATAATATTTATGTTTTTGCAACAGAAGATGGGTGTTCTAACATAACTGACACAATTTCAACCAGCGTAGAATTCACTCCTGAAATAACAACTGGGTCAGACACTAACGAAATTTGTGTTGGTGATCAAATTAGACTTTGGGTTTCTGGCGGAGATGAAAAACTATGGAGCACGGGCGAAACTACCGATACGATTTTAGTTACCCCTAGCCCTGATACAGACTATTGGGTAAACGGAATTACTGGTAATTGTACTAGTCCATCTGATACTTTTAACATCGATATTGATGAAGACATTCCTACTCCATTCGCAGGGGAAGACACAACTATCTGTATCGAAGACAGTATTGAATTAGAGGCTTTCGGTGGATTTACGTATAAGTGGTATCCAACAGATTCTGTTGCTGATTCAACAGCAGATTTCACTTTTACAAAATTTACTACTTCGCAAACGATTACATTGGAAGCAAAAACTACACATTGTATCAGAACCGATTCTGTAAGAATCTCAATTGATTTATGTCTAGAAGAACTTCCAGACGGTATTCCTAATGGGCTTACACCAAATGGTGATGGAACCAATGATTCATGGGACATCCCTTACATTTGGTACTTCGAAAACAATAGCGTTAAAATATATAACAGATGGTCGAATTCGGTTTACGATGCTGCCCCATATAAAGGAGATTGGGAAGGAACTAATAGAAATGGTAACCCATTACCAGATGGTACGTATTTTTATGTCTTAGATTTAGGTAACGGTAAACAACCATATACAGGATTTATTGTTATCCATAGATAAGAGTTGGTGTGTGAAAAAATTTAGTTTGTACATATTATTTGTATTGTTTGCTCATGAAACTATTGGGCAGCAGCTTCCGCTGTACAGTAATTATATGTTCTCAACATTTGCTCACAACCCTGCTTACGCTGGTCATAAAAGAAGAATTGATGCAATTTTAACGCATCGAAACCACATGGCCGGATTCCCTGGAGCACCTACCACTCAGCTATTCACAGCTTCAATGCCTATTCAAAAATATTTTGTTGGAACTGGAGTAAAAATTGTTCATGATCGTGTTGGGATTACACGCTCTACAAGTTTTAGTGGTGCAGGTAATTATACTTTGACCTTGGCTGATGGAAAATTAACTGCCGGATTAGAGCTAGGATTACAACAGTACGGAATTGATTGGGATCAGCTGGACTTAAATGATCCGGACAATGCTCTACCTGCAACAAACACAAATGTTACTGTTGGAAATTCGGCATTTGGTTTGTTTTATGATAGGGAAAATTGGTACGTTGGATACTCAGTACAAAACCTTTTTAGAAGTAAACTTAACTTCGATAAAACAAAAAGTGATGAAGAAGCTCGACTTAAATTGCATAATTATTGGCAGGGCGGAATGGCTTTCGAAGTGAATGATAGATTCGCTGTTGAACCTCATACACTTATTAAATACGTTTCGAGAGCTCCATTGCAAGTTGACCTTGGTGGTTTTGTGGTTTACAATGCCATGGCAGGTGCTGGTATAGCATTTAGAACTGGAGATGCATTGTACTTTTCACTCAAATATGAATGGAAAGAAATGCTTTCTGTAGGATACAATTATGGAATTAGGGTGAATTCTTTATCTCCATATACAGGAAGCTCCCATGAATTTATGATAAGCTATTTTTATCAATTGCTTCCACCACCAATTATAAAGAAAAGAAAAACTATTTGGATAGTTAATTAGTGATTAAGAGGAATAAAAATATAAGTAGTATAAATGCAAAGGCAGTATCGGTATTAACGGTTCTGCTTTTAGCATTTTTAATGGGTACGTCTCAAGTTGAGAACCGTAACCTCATTAGAGCTACCCGATATTTTGAATTAAATCAGTTCCAAGAGGCTATCCCCTATTTCGAAAAAGCTATCAAAGCTGGAAACTCAAAAGAGCGAAGAGAATCTAATGAAAGGTTAGCTGATTGTTATAGAATTATTGTGGATTTCGACAATGCAGAATATTGGTATCGTAAGTTAATTGCACGTGGTGGCGGACCATCTGCCATCTTTAAATACGGAATGGCGCTCAAGGCTGCGGCGAAGTACGCGGAAGCAAAGGAACAATTTGAATTGTATCAAAACTTACGACCGGAAGACCCTCAGGGAAGAATTCAAGCCATGGCCTGTGATACGGTAGAATCATGGATTACCATGGAAAGCGTTTTCGATGTAAAAGAACTTGAATTCATCAACACACCAGGACCGGAATACTCTCCTGTTCCATATGGGAACGGAATTATTTTTAGTTCTCAAAGAAAAGGAGGTACAAAGGCGCTAGTTTCTTTTGATGGTGGTTCGGGAGAAGTTGCATCAGATTTATTTTACATCCAACATGACGGGACTGATGCTTCAATGGAAAATATTCCTGGATTATTCCCTCAACTAAACACAAACGAAGATGATGGTACCCCTACGTTTACTGGAGATGGAAGAACTGTTTATTTTGTAAGAACTGTTGATGGTACAAAAAGAGATGAAAACAACAGAATTACAAGTACCTTGAAGATTTTTAAAAGTACTTTAGATACAGGTGTTTGGAGTCCTCCTTCTGATGCGTTCCCACACAACAGTGAATATCATTCTGTATTTCATCCATCTATTTCCCCTGATGGAAGGAAAATACTTTTTGCTTCAGATATGCGTGGTGGAAAAGGTGGAACGGATATTTACATTTGCTATAAATTCGGAAACAACTGGTCCAAACCATATAACCTCGGACCGGAAGTTAATACTTTCGATTACGAACTGCACCCTCACTTCCTAGATGATTCAACTTTTTACTTCTCGTCTAGAGGACACCCAGGGATGGGAGGATTGGATATTTTTAAAACTACTTTCCACCATGATATTGGTTGGACAAACGTTGAAAACTTAAGAAGTCCAATTAACTCTATTGGTAATGATAGATCTATTGTTTTCGACGATCCTTATCATGGTTTCCTTGTTTCCGATAGAATTAACGGTACCGGAGATGCTGATATTTATTCGTTCTCAAAAGTGGGACCAAGAGAAGTTGTTTTTGACGGACAAAGATTAATGATCAGGGATTTCTCTATGTTTGATGACACAAGAGTTTCTGTATCAGCAAAAGATGAAAATGGTGAAAAAATAAAAATCAAACCTGGTTCCGAAAATGGGTATTTTCAATTAGACTCATTGAGACCCAACCTCAAATACAAAATTAAACTCCGTAAAGGAATCCGATCAATTGGATACTTCTATTTCACAATCGAAAGAAAAGGATCTCAACATAAAGTAAAAATTAAAACCCGAGATCTTGAATTAGAATACAAAGGAAAAGTTGGGGAATTCACATCCAATGCAATTGCTGATTCAAATTTAGTTGCAAGTAATGGTTTAAAAAAGGTTCAAACCTCAAAGAGAAGGAAACCCAAGCTTATTAATTTAACCATGGCTCAAATCAGAGAACCTATTGTTAATGAGGATCATGAAGGGGAAGATTTCACTCCATTTCCTGGGGTAATTGCCAAGTTAAAAAAGGGTAAGAAAGTAAAAGAAGAAGAACAATCCAATCTTGAAGGTAACTATGAGTTCTTCATAGAGGACAGAAAAAATATAACTATAGAAATCGATTCCATCCCTGAAGATTTTAAAGACATAGTAGACGAGATGGCGAAGAAGTTTGCTAAGGAAGATTCAATTGCTAACACTCCTGAAATTATGAGTGATGAAGAGATAGCTGCCTATGAGGACAGCATGGCTGTTGTAGCTCAAATGGCCAAAGATTCAGCATCAATGGAGCAAAGCGCTGAAATTACAGATGTTGGAAATCCATTGGACTCATTAAAAGGAGAGGATGTAGCAAAATTAGATAAAGGGACAGATGACGGAAAGCAAGATCAAATTGATACTGAATTAGAAATTCCGAAAATCACCGATGATTCAGAAGGAATTGAGGCGGATAAAACAGCCGAGGAGCAATTAGCAATTGGAACTGAAGGACCAGCAATGGCTACTGGTGGAAAACAAGATGAGGGGATTTCAAATGACGGTGAGGGATCAGGAAATGAAATGATCACTTTGGATGGACCTGATGATGGAAAGGATAAAACTGATGATTCTGGATTATTAGGAAAAGAAGAAACTGGTGATGAAACTGGAATCCAACTAGACGATATCGATCAAAAAATAGATGATGTTACGACAGGAATTGAAAAAGATACTGAAACAGATAAAACAGATGGAATTGCAACCGATCAAGACGGACCTTCTTTGGATGATGGAACTGATGGATTAGGTTTAGAAAACGGTATTGAAGGAACAGACGGCATTGATGTTGACGGATTAGACATGTCTGACGATGGAACTGATGACCTTTTGACAACTGAGGAATCTGGAGATAGTACTGATGGAATTGGTTTAGATATTGAAAACCCAGATGAATTAACTGGGGATAGAATTGAAAAAGAGCAAGATAAAAATGGTTCAGATGGTATTTCAATTGATGGACAAACAGAAGGTTTAGATGGCGAGAAAGACGGAATTACAGCAGATTCAGGAATTGATTCGAAAGATAAAATTGGAACCAAGTCTTTAGATGCTTTACTGGACTCAAACCCGGACGACCAATTGTCAAAAGATCAATCTGGCGAAAAAGATGATTTGCTAGCCGTTTCTGGTGATCAGGAAAAATTGGATGATGAAATTGATGGTTTGGATACAGAGGATGGTAAGAGCGATAAGGACCTAGTAGATACTAAAACAGACTCCCCTACTCTGACTGACGAAAGTGATTTACTAACCAAAGATGAATCTAAAAAAGTCCAAGATAAAATTGATTTAGGAATTGGTGACGGTGGCCTTACTGATGGGATTGATAAAATCGACGGGGAAGATAAATCGGATAAAACTGCAGGGATAAACACAAAACTTGATTCTCCTAAGTTTGACGATTCTTCTGAAGACATTACAAAAGATGCGCAAGGAACTAAACTTGATAAAATTGGATTATACACTGGTTCTGAAAAAATTACTGATGGGATCGATAAAATCGACGGGGAAGATAAATCCGATCAAACAGCTGGAATTGACACAAAATTAGATTCTCCGAAGTTTGATGACAGCTCTGATGACAT
>JAYPYW010000096.1:0-8298 GCA_038154685.1 Flavobacteriales bacterium
TTTTAGCTAAAACATTGAGCGCCTTTAAAAGATTCGAAGCTTCAACAATAAAGTAATCCTTTTTGAGTCTTTCAATTGCTTTAGTTTCCGCTTCATTAGCAATTTTATCTTGTTGTTTAATAATCTCATCAGATGTCATTTCTGTAGGATTTTTATCCTCTAAATGTCCCTCTAGATCTTTTTCTTTGGTATCAGTGATATCTTCTTCTTTCTCATTGTTAAGATCTATATTTTTGAGAGCAATATCTGGCTCAATACCTTTCGCTTGAATAGATCTTCCTGATGGAGTGAAATATCTTGCAGTTGTGATTTTAAGACCATATCCATTTTCAGAATCAATAATGGTCTGAACAGAGCCCTTACCAAAAGATGTCTTACCCATTATGATTGCACGCTTATGATCCTGCAAAGCACCAGCAACAATTTCAGATGCTGAAGCGGAGCCTTCATTAATTAATACTACAATAGGTGCACCATTAAGAATATCAGGGCCTTCTATAGGAAATTTCAAATTGGAACTTGGTATTCTTCCTTCGGTATAAACCACTAATCCTTCATTATCTAGAAAAACGTTGGATACATCGACAGCTCCATCCAATATTCCACCTGGATTGTTTCTAAGATCAAGTATTAGGGATTTTAAAGGGGAGCCATTCTTTTCGACTAACTCTTTTATTTTGTCTTTGAGTAATTGGGCGGTAGGATTTTGAAAACTAGAAATTCTTACATATCCCAATCCTGAATCAAGCAAGTGGCTTTTAACAGAAGTAATAGTGATAATTTCTCTAGTGATATTAACTACAAAAGGTTTTTTCCCATTTCTAACAATTGTTAAATCAATTGAAGTATTTGGAGTTCCTCTCATTAGAGATACGCCATCTTCTAGTGTCATATCATTAACTGGTTTATTTCCAATTTTGACAATTAAATCACCTGCCTGAATTCCCGCACGATAGGCAGGAGTGTCGTCTATCGGTGAAATGACCTGAATAGCATCATCTTTCTTACCAATCACTATACCGAGTCCACCAAATTGACCTTCGGCACTCTCCATTAAGTTGGTTTGTTCTTTTGGCTCAAGATAAACCGAGTGAGGATCAAGGCCATTAACCATTCCTTTGATGGCATTATTGAAAAGTTCTTCGTTAGTAACATCATCAACATAAAGTTGTTTAATATCACTAAATATTCTCGTGAATGACTCTAGATCTTCAAAAAAAGCCTCAATTTTTTCTTTTTCTGAAGTATTTTCGGCAAATACATAAGATGTGAAAAATGATGCAAGACAAAATAGTGAAAAAAGTGAAAATTTTGAAATAATTTTTAAGAAATTCATAATATAATTATTTTGTGAATAGCGTACTTAGCACTTGTTGGCAAAAATACAATAATACTCACAATTCCATTTATTTGACTTTATTTTTTTAACAAAATCATTGAGGATATTAATGAAATCACTAAATTTGTTTTTTTTCATCACTTTGTCTTTCATAACTAGTTTTGCTATTGCTGATAATCATTCTGAGACTTCAATAACTGAACCATCTGAACCAGTTTCTACTGGACCAGCTGATGCAATAAGATCAGCGTTAATTAATCTCAATCAGCTATCAAAGTCGCTTTATACGCCTGAGAAGACTAAAGAAGTTGTTGAAAACCAAGTAGTCCCATTATTTGATTTCGACAAGTTAGCTAAAGAAGTACTATTGTTTACTCGTGTTTCATTGTCAAATGAAGAATTAAAATATTTTACTTCCCGTCTACAGAATTCAATTTTGACTGGCATGTTGACAAAGTTTGCCCAAATTAGAACAACAAGTTTCAAATTTATGTCAGCTAGACCTTCTAGAGGTGGCTCAATAATTGTTCAATTGGGTGTCTTCGGATATGCTTCATATCCAATGTATATAGATTTGGTTTTTCATCAAAATGATGAACAAAAATGGTTAATTTATGATGTTGTGCTTAATAGAGACAGTTTGATCAATTACTATCGTAAGATGGCAATTGTGTTGCTCAATAGGTACGGCACATATGGAATGTTAGGTAGAATATAAATTGGGGTATATATGACTGAAGTTACACTTCTAGAAAAAGAAGAAGATATTGAAAAAGCAACAAAAGCTCTTAAAGCGATGGCTCATCCTTTAAGGTTAAAAATACTTTGCGCATTAAAGGCTGATGAGTTGCCTGTTTTGGAAATAGTCAAACAAGTTGGCTCATCTCAATCAAATATTTCCCAACATATTGATATTTTAAGAACTAAGGACATCGTTGAATCGCGACGGGATGGAAACAAAATTTTGTGTAAGGTTAAAGATGCAAAAATTTTAAAGCTTGTCGCCAATATGCAAGCCGTTTTCTGTTCAGAAGATATTTCTTAATACACTTTAACCGACCACTACTGCGTCCGTAGCTCAGCTGGATAGAGTATTGGCCTCCGAAGCCAAGGGTCGGGTGTTCGAATCACCTCGGACGCGCCAAAAATAACCATTTATGACATATCCAAACATTGATCCAGTAATTCTTGACTTAGGATTCGCCAAAATTTATTGGTATGGGCTAATGTATATTTTTGCTTTTATTTCTGCATATTTTCTAGCAAAAAGTCGCATAAAAAAATCTTCTCAATGGAAATTAAATGAATTAGAGGATTTAATTTTTTATGGCGCCATGGGCGTTGTCTTAGGTGGAAGGTTGGGATATATGTTTTTTTATAATCTCAGTGATTTTATTTCAAATCCATCTATTATTTTTGAAATCCAAAATGGCGGTATGTCCTTTCATGGAGGTCTTCTAGGGGTAATCATATCGATGATTTTGTTTAATAGAAAATATAAACGAGATTTCTTTATTACGATGGACTTTGTTGCACCACTTGTACCTCTGGGATTGGGGTTTGGGAGAATAGGTAACTTTATAAATGGTGAGTTATGGGG
This sequence comes from Flavobacteriales bacterium, assembly GCA_038154685.1. Lineage (GTDB taxonomy): Bacteria > Bacteroidota > Bacteroidia > Flavobacteriales_C. The sequence goes on from JAYPYW010000096.1 coordinate 2,940, forward strand.
CAAGGTATCGAGTTCCAGTTATGCCATGTTCATTCCTCAAGAGAATACCAGTCGATACCCAACTCAATTGTATGAAGCTTTTTTGGAAGGATTAATTCTTTTTGCAATACTATGGTTATATAGTTCAAAAGAGAGGCCAAGAATGTCAACTTCAGCTCTTTTTCTAATATTTTATGGTTTATTTAGATTTATAATTGAATTTGTAAGAGAGCCGGATCAACATATTGGATATTTGGCTTTTAACTGGATAACGATGGGACAAGTCCTGAGCTTTCCAATGATTCTTTTGGGAGTTTATCTATTTATGAAATCTAATAAAAATGCAAGCATATCTTGATATAGGTAAAAAAATTCTTGAAGAAGGTCAATGGATCGAAAATAAACGCACAGGACAAAAAACTCTAGCGATTATCGGTGCTACTTTTGAGCATGATTTATCTACTGGAACCGTTCCAGTTGTTACCACAAAAAAACTCTTCTGGAAGGCTGCAATTGGTGAAATGCTTGGGTATATAAGAGGTTACCGATCAGCAGCACAATTTAGAGCATTGGGATGTAATACTTGGAATGCCAATGCAAATGAGAATGATGCATGGCTTAGTAATCCTCATCGTCAGGGTGAAGATGACATGGGACTATGTTACGGTGTCATTGGAAGGGCATTTCCAGGAATTGAGGATGACGAACCATTGGACCAATATAAGAAGATCGTGAATGACCTATCTCAAGGTTTTGATGATAGACGCGAGATTTTAACTTTCAATCATCCTAATTTGATTCATAGAGCCTGCCTGCCTGCCTGTATGCATACACATCACTTCAATTTGTTAGGCAATGAACTATACATAGAAAGTTACCAGAGGAGTAGTGACTATGCGCTTGGCCAACCATTTAATCATTTCCAAGTGGCCTTTCTATTGATGATCACTGCACAAATTACTGGAAATGAACCAAAAAAAATGAGGCATCATTTATCCAATATTCATTTGTATGAAGATCAGGTAGAAATTTTTAAAAATGAACAATTAAACAGAGAGCCACTAAAGTTACCTAGATTAAAGATTAATCCGGATATCAAAACCTTAGAAGATCTTGAAACATGGGTGACTATGGATGATTTTGAATTGATAGATTACGAACATCACCCAGCAATTAGTTATCCTTTTACTGTTTAAAGTCTCTAATGGACTCACTTTCCCAATTTGTATTAGGTTCAGCTGTTGCTGTTGTTGTTACCAAGGAGCCATCAAGGAAAGTTGCAATCTGGGGAGGAATAATTGCGACTATTCCTGATTTAGATATTTTTATTCAGTATGCAGATCCCATAGAAAGAACAACTAGTCATCGTGGTTTTTCCCATTCTTTAATTGTATTGACGCTTTTTGCTCCTTTTCTTGGTGTATTAATCTCAAAGGTTTTAAAGACGATTGATAAGCAAAAAGTAATATTAATGACCTGGCTTGCTCTGATTACTCATCCATTACTGGATAGTTTAACTATTTATGGCACACAGCTTTTATGGCCAATTGCAGATCTTCAGTCAAATGTGATGATCGGATCAATTTTTATTATTGATCCTCTCTACACCTTGTGGTTATTAATTGCATTGTTGCTCATTTTATTAGGATACAAAAATAAGAATATTAGGTTGAGAGCGGCACAATTAGGGTTAGCAATTAGTACTTTATATCTTTCTTTTACATTGTATGCCCAGGAAGGTATTGTTAAGCCAATAATCAAAGACTCTTCTTACGATCAGGTAATTATTACCCCATATCCATTTAATACAATCAATTGGAATATAGTCAAAATTAAGGGAGATCAATATACTGAAAGTTGTGTAAATATATTTAACCGCTTAGAGATTGAAAAGTTTAGAGGCTTTTTAAATCATGATCTATTAAATTCTGATTCTATAAGTCGTTACGCAAAATTTTCAAATAACTTTTACAAATTAGATCCGGATACTTTTAATAACAGACTTCTCCTAACTGACCTAAGAATGGGAAATCATCAGCAGTATGTTTTTAATTTTATCGTCGGAAGAAAAAACCCAGATGAAAAAAACTTTAAATCAACTAAGCCTTTTAGGGTTAAAGTAGGAACTGGTAGGACACTTGAGAAAATAAGTTTGACGTGTAAGAGTTAAACTAAATATTTCCCATCAGATTTTTTACAGTATCTATATCTTTGTCTCCACGACCAGAGAGGTTAACAACAATGCTTTTACCTTTGCCCATTTCTTTAGCAAGTTTGATGGCATAGGCAACAGCATGAGAAGTTTCAAGTGCAGGAAGAATTCCTTCAACTCGAGTTAAGGTATGAAATGCCTCTAGCGCTTCATGATCATCGACCGCTACATATTTTGCTCTTCCTGAGTCTTTAAGGTATGAATGCTCTGGTCCCACTCCAGGATAATCTAGGCCAGCAGATATTGAGTGAGTTTCACCTATTTGTCCATTCTGATCACAAACCACATAGGTTCTATTACCATGAAGCACTCCAGGTTTTCCCTTGTTAAGAGGGGCAGAATGTTTATCGGTATCAAGGCCTAGACCGGCAGCTTCAACTCCGTACATTTCAACAGAAGTATCTTCAATAAAAGGATGGAATAAACCTATCGCATTCGAACCACCACCAACACAAGCAACTAATGCATCAGGAAGGCCTCCAAACTGCTCTGAAAACTGTTTTTTTGTCTCTTTACCAATAACACTCTGAAAATCTCTTACCATCATTGGGTAAGGATGTGGACCAGCGACAGTACCAATGATATAGAATGTGTCATCAACATTAGTGACCCAGTCTCTCATAGCCTCATTGAGTGCATCTTTAAGGGTTTTCGATCCTGAGGTTACAGAAACCACTTCAGCACCTAAAAGTTTCATTCTAAACACATTGAGTGCTTGACGTTTAACATCAACCTCACCCATATAAACTACACATTTGAGCCCTAATCTTGCAGCAATAGTAGCTGTAGCAACCCCATGCTGACCAGCACCAGTCTCAGCAATGATTCTTGTTTTACCCATTCTTTTAGCCACTAAAGCTTGACCAATAGTGTTATTAACTTTATGAGCTCCAGTATGATTTAAATCTTCACGTTTGAAATAAAGGTTAGCGCCACCAATTTTATTGGTTAGATTTTCAGCAAAATATAATGGAGTTTCACGACCGACATAATGTTTCAGGTCGTATTGAAATTCTTGCTCAAAAAGTTTGTCATTCTTGCATTTTTCATACTCAATTTCTAATCTCTTTATTGGGTCGATCAGTGTTTCAGAGGAAAAATTACCACCAAAGATACCGAAGTGGCCTTTATCATCAGGCAGGGTGTAGTGTTTAAAGTCTTTTTGATTCATCATTTCGACCAGATTGAACGTATACAGCTGATTTTACCAATAAATCAGCAATTTCTTTACGCGAACCAAGATAATCAGCAATTTCAATTTCAATATTTGGATTGTTAGCGCGACCTTTATCAACCTCTTCTGGAACATCTTCAGCCACATGCCTACCAGCAGATAGGAAGTAGGGAACGACAACAATTTTTTCAGCACCTTTACGAACACAAAGGTCAATCGCATCAGGAATATATGGTTCAGCTAATTCAAGAAAACCATGCTCGACAAAGTCAAATTCACCATCGAGTAAGTTATTCATATGTTTAGCAAGCACTGCCACTTCGCTATTAGATTCTTTCCTTCTGCTTCCATGTGCTACTAATAGAAGTGCATTCATAATAAATTCCTAAGTAATAATTACTTCGGTAATTTTAGTTTATTTTCTAAAGTAAGCAAAAAGATCTACCCTGTGATTAATAAGGTAATAAATCAAATAAACTGGTAAATTACATATCTGATGCAATTTACAACATCAGTATAATTCACTGTAAATATTCTTAAAAGTTTTAAATGTATAGTTGTTCCAGGAAATATGAATCTGCAAATCAAGGCAAAGTTGGAGTATTAATCACAAACCTTGGAACGCCTGATTCACCGACTAAGGAGTCATTAAAGGTTTATCTAAAGGAGTTTCTTTCTGATCCGAGAGTGGTTGAGCCACCCCCAGCTAGGTGGTTATGGAAGCTGATTTTAAATTTAATTATCTTAAATACTCGTCCAAAAAAATCAGCCGAGGCTTATCAGAGTGTTTGGGGGAAATTTGGTGATGGATCACCGCTTCTTGATATTGGCAAAGAGCAAAAAAGATTGATTTCAAAAGAACTCAATGATAAATACTCTGGTCAGTTTGAAGTTGAGATTGGCATGAGATATGGAAACCCTTCTATTGCTTCTGGACTAAAGAATCTGGAGGAAAAAGGCTGTGAAAAAGTGCTAATTTTTCCTTTGTATCCTCAATATGCAAGCGCAACCACTGGTTCAACATTTGATGCTGTTGCTGATGCTCTTAAGACAATGAGGAGAGTGCCCGAGTTAAAGTTTGTGAGCCACTACTTTGATGACAAAAGGTTTATTAAGGCTTTATCTAATTCTGTTAAAAAATTTCAGAAACAACACGGTAAACCTGACTTGCTTTTAACTTCATATCATGGGATCCCAAAAAGATACTTTGAAAATGGTGATAACTATCCTTGCCATTGTTGCAAAACTACTTACCTGTTAGCTAAGAATTTAAAGCTAGAGCCTAGTCAGTACAAGATGAGTTTTCAATCCCTTTTTGGTAAAGAAGAGTGGATGAGGGAATACACTGATGAAACTTTAAAATCTTTACCTTCTAAAGGGGTAAAAAATGTTCAGGTCATTTGTCCTGGTTTCTCAGCAGATTGTCTTGAAACTATTGAAGAAATTGATGAAGAAAATCGTGAATATTTTATGGAGGCTGGTGGAGAAACATATCACTACATACCGGCTCTGAATTATGACAAAGAGCATATCTCATGCCTTACTGGGATTATTATTGATAAAACCAAAGATTGGATGATTAAATGAACATTCTAATATTTGGTGGTACTGGACTTGTTGGATCTTTGTTAAGTGAATTCTTTTCAAAATCTCATCAAGTTAAAGTTTTTGGAAGAGGGGTTTATCAAGATGAGAAAATTATCCTAGATAGTCTTGAGTGGTCTGATGTATTTATTCAACTTAGTGGTGCAACTATTAATAAGCGTTGGACTGAGGAATATAAAAAAGAATTGCACTCTAGTAGAATTGACACCAATAAATTAATTTCAAAAATTTACAAACAAGTAAACAATCAGCCTAAAGTTATTTTTGCTTCTGCGGTTGGCTGGTATCCAGAATCAAATTGCCTAAAGCCTTTGGATGAATCTCAAAAGGAGCCAGATAATGATTTTTTATCCAATCTTTCTGTTGAATGGGAGCAAGTAGCTAAAGAC
>JAYPYW010000096.1:8308-8994 GCA_038154685.1 Flavobacteriales bacterium
GGTTTGGGGTAGTGCTATCTAAAAATGGAGGTGCTTTAGGTGAAATGCTACCTTTTTATCGGTTAGGTCTTGGCGGCCCTGTTGCTTCTGGTAATCAGTGTTTTCCATGGGTTCATCATAAAGATTTATGTCGAGCTTTTGAAATGGCAATTGATAAAGACTGGAAGGGAGTCTTTAATTTAACTTCTCCCGGTTTTTTGCCTCAAAAAGATTTTGGAAAAGCTTTGGCAAGGGTTTTAAGAAGACCCTTCATTATCCCGACATTTGAATGGCAATTAAAAATGCTTTTTGGAGAGGGTGCATCTGTATTGCTTAAAAGTCTAGCAGTACAACCGGAAAGATTAATTAAAGAAAGCTTTGTTTTTACTTACCCAGAAATAAATGAGGCATTAGAAGATATTTTTAACTAAAGCTTATTTCCAAAGATCTACTGTAATTCCCTGTTCTCTTAGTCTATCTGCTTTATCTTCAAGATATCTTTGAAAGCTAGGTTGGGTTTTATAAGCATTGGAAAGGACATAAGTCATTATTCCATGCGTATGAAACTCTTTAAAAAATGCATCCCTTCTGACTATCTCTTGACCATCTTTATCAAAAAATACAATAGCAGGTTTATACGTTAAGCCTAAGTCAGAATACCAATCTTTTGCGGTCGTTCTCTTACCTTGTGGAGTAATTAATTTTTA
>JAYPYW010000097.1:0-8959 GCA_038154685.1 Flavobacteriales bacterium
GATAACTTGCTTAAGCGTTTTATTGTCATGACAGAAACATTGCTTGCAATAGAATCATAATCTTATTTTGTCCCCTTATAAAAAAAGAGGTCATTACGTCATTACCTTGCTTTTATTTAGAAAACTCATTAAGTCATTACGTCAATATTTACGGCTTATAAAAAAGAGTTTTTGCCCCTTATAAAAAAGAGAGCTCTAATTTTGGGAAACCATAAAAAAGAGACTTTTGTCGTGTTATAAAAAAGAGACATCTAAACCTTTTAGCTTAACATAATTAACCAATAAAGAGAACCTGAATTTATTTATTGAACACCATAAAAAAAGAGAACCTAAAAAGATTCTCTTTTAACAACTAATATATGCATTTAACAACTCCACCATAGAGCCTTAACCTCAATAAAGGTAATAATTAATGTTACTCTAACAATAAGTAACTGATTTATTTTTTTTTGAAAAACATAAATTTATTGTTTTATTTAAATAGATATTTATTTTCTTATCGAACACTAGTAAGTAAATCATTCAAACCGATAAACTAGTTTAAAAAATAACACGTATATTTAAATAAAATAAACACGTGTTTTAATGAATAACAAATTAACATTAACAATCGAAGAGGAAATAATAAAAAAAGCTAAAGAATATTCTAAACAAAAAGGAAGAAGCCTTTCGGAACTTATTGAGAATTATCTTCAATTCATTACCGCATCTGAAAAAAAAATCAATATTGAATTAACTCCAAAAATTAAAAAGCTTAAAGGTTCAATAAAACTTGAAACTGATTTTAATCTAAAGGATGGTTACACAAATTACTTATCTAATAAACATAAATAATGAAGCATATTTTTGTTGACACAAATGTGCTAATCGACTTTCTTGCGGATCGCCAGCCTTACTCTGAGTTTGCTTCAGGAATATTCAATCTTGCAGACCTTAATAAAATTAAAATACACGTTTCAGCTATTTCCTTCAATAATATTTACTATATACTTAGAGGTGCTACAAGTCATTCAAAAGCTATTAGGTTAATAGAGGAACTTGAGGAATTAGTTGATATAATTGATTTAAATAAAAAAATAATTAATCAGGCTATTAAATCAGACTTTAAAGACTTTGAGGATGCTATTCAATACTACTCTGCTAAATCAAAAGAAAAAATAGAGTTTATAGTAACAAGGAACTTAAAGGATTTTAAAAAATCTAATATTCCTGTCTTCTCCTCGGAGTCAGCATATAAATTATTATCAATCTAAAAAAAGTCAGTATACAATACGCAAGTAATTGCACCATCAACTAGCAGGAAATTACTTAAACGTTACCATTAATTAAAAATGTTCACTTATTATAAAAGTGTACATTATTCCCGAAACCATTATAAACACTGGGTTTTTGTATTTAGGGCTAAAATAAATGTTCAAAAATATTACAAAGAATGTAAAAGTGAACATTTTTACCTTATCTTTACCTTATCAATTAAAACGAAACATAATGGCAAAGAAGAACCAAAATACAACAAGCGATTACATTCCTTTCGATACTGCATTAGTAACAGGTCAAAAGCTACTGAAAAACGATAAGACTAAAACTATTGGTTTATACATCATCGCTAGTATCAATTTAGGTCTTCGTGTCAGTGATGTACTTAATTTAACATTCGAGCAACTAAGAGGTAATGAAATCGAAATAAACGAAACGAAGACGGGAAAAAGAAGAGTAATGGCAATCAATGATAACATTAAGGAAGCATTAACAAAGTTTGATGAATCTTTTACTGGTCTAGCGTTTAAATCGCAAAAGAATAGTGTTTACAGTACACAACAAATCAACAGAAAGCTAAAAGACATCTTCGCTAAGGAAATTAATAATGGACTTCATATAAGTAGTCATTCACTAAGAAAATCATTTGGGCGTAAAGTGTACTCGATGAATAACGAAAGTGAAAATGCATTAATAAAACTAAGTGAATTATTTAATCATACATCACCAGGAATCACAAGAAAGTATTTAGGATTAAGACAAGAAGAACTAAATGACATATATCTTTCATTATAAGATGCTTAAGTTTTTTCATTTATCATTTTTTGAATTAACTTAGGCAAAAATCTAAAACAATTTAGAAAAAACTTACGTAAGTTTTAAATAAGAGTATTTAAACTAAAATAAATGTATGATCAAGTCTTCTCAAATAAGCTCATTCGCCCAATATATATATATATATAAACTCGCGCTCTAGCAAGTTTTTCCTTACTTTTTTTCTTAGTTTATTTTTTCAGATTTCGGGCTTTTCACAATCTCGTGTTGTAATTAAAGATGATGCCTATGTAGTGTTGAATACAGCTTCTACCAGTGAATCTGTTTTTGTGGTGTTGGCTAATGGTAACACTAATGCTTTAGCTACCTCAGGAACCGGAGGAAATATTATTACCAAACATGAAAACAATCAGGTAAAGTGGAATATAGGTACAAACACAGGAACCTACACCCTGCCGTTTACAACCGCTACAACAGCCACCAATGCATCCGAATCTAAAATCCCTGCTAGTGTTAACATTACAGGTGCTGGTACAGGAAGCGGAAACATTAAATTTTCCAGTTATACAGATAATGACGGGACTGATAATTATAAAGTATCCGATTATAAACCATCCGACGTTACCAGTGTTCAAAAAGATGGATCCGACAACTCCGCTAATGTACTTAACCGTTGGTGGATTATTGATGCCAATGGATATACCGATAAACCCGATGTAACCCTATCTTTCACCTACGATGATGATGAAGAAAGTGCAACAGGTAACACCATAACCGAAGCTAATATTTTCCCACAAAGATGGAACTCTACTGCTTCCGATTGGGACGATGTAACCCTATCGGGAACATTAAATACCACCAACAATACCCTTTCGGCGGTTACAGTAGCCAAAGCCAACTTCTTCCGCTCTTGGTTATTGGTAGATAATGCAAATCCACTCCCTGTAGAGTTATTATCCTTCAAACCAAATTGTATTGATAATCAAACCGTACTTAAATGGGCAACAGCTTCCGAAATTAACAACTCCCATTTCGAAATCCAGCACTCAACCGATGGAGAAACTTGGAATACCATCGATTCGGTTGAAGGAGCAGGAAACTCTACCGAGGAAATAAATTACCAATACCAAGTAAAAAACCAAAACACCTACCAAGAGTTTGATTACTACCGCTTAAAACAAGTAGATTACGATGGTACATACGATTACTCACAAATAGAAGCTTGTAACTGTAACGGAGGTATAGAAATAACAGAATTATACCCTAATCCATCTCACGGAGAAGTAAACATCATCATCAATTCCAGCGAAGAAGGCCCATTAAGTTTAAAAATTTATGATGCCGTTGGAAAACTAGTTTTGGATGATGTGGTAAACCTTCACCAAGGAACCAATTTGATTAACAATTTTATACAAGCCGAAAACGGGAAATACTTCATTTCGGCCAGTTTAAGTAACGGGAAATATTACGATTACGGAGTAGTGGTAATCAACTAGAATTAAAAGCAATGAAAAAGTCAAATTATTTAATCGCAATAGCACTTGGAGTAAGTACATTAACTTTTGCTCAAAATGTAGGAATTAATACCGATGGGAGTGATCCGGATTCGGATGCTATTTTGCATATTTTCAACCATAGTGGTTCCAGTATAAACCCATCAGTTGTCCGTATTGAAAACGCGCAAAACGGCGCTAGTGATGAAACAGGAATTGAAATTTTCAATTCCGGAACAGGAGTTACAGCTACATGGAATATATACAACCCTGCATCTGGATCCACCGATTTAAGAATTAAAAACAATGGTACCGATTACATCACCATTCAAAATGATGGACAATGTGGTATTGGTACAACCTCACCAACCGTAACCTTAGATGTAGACGGAGATGCCATTTTTAACGAAAGCGGAGCCGATAAAGATTTTAGAATCGAGGGCGATACCGATACCGAAATATTCATGGTAGATGCCAGTGCCGATGCTGTGGGAATAAGTACAACAACCCCAGCAAGCACTTTGGATATACAAGGAAGCATGGGCTTAAAATTAAATACCATCACAAGTGCCACCACGTTGGACCAAACTCATAATGTAATACTGTGCAACACCGGGCCTTACACCGTAACTCTTCCTGCCGCGGCATCCAATACCGATAAGGTGTATTACATTAAAAACATTGATACTGACGGAGATGATATTACCATTGACGGAAATGGTTCCGCCATAGATGGTTCAACAACTTTTTTATTAGACCCATACAAACATGCTGTAAGAATTGTTAGCGACGGAGCTAATTGGCATGTATTAGAGGAGTCGGGTACTCTAACCAAGGATAACTCTTTCACTCAAATTAATTGTGATGGTTCGATATTTACATGGAGTGATGTAACCAATGGGACAACTGGAGATACTTGGATGGACCGTAATCTAGGTGCTAGTCAAGTAGCAGCTGGTAGTACTGATGCCGATAGTTATGGTGACTTATATCAATGGGGTAGAGCCAAAGATGGACACCAATGTAGAACTTCAAGCACAACTTCAACCAATTCTGCAGATAATGTTCCTTCTCATGGCGATTTCATAACAGAGGGAAGTTCACCTTATGATTGGCGAAGTTCTCAAAATGATAATTTATGGCAAGGCGTTAATGGAGTGAACAACCCTTGTCCAGAAGGATATCGATTACCCACAGAAACTGAATTAGATAATGAACGTACTTCTTGGAGTTCCAACAACGCGGCAGGTGCTTTTGCCTCTGTTTTAAAATTGCCCTTGGCGGGCGGCCGCAACTTCAGCAATGGTTCGCTCTTCGATGTAGGTACCTACGGCAACTATTGGAGTAGTACGGTTAGCGGTACGGATGCGCGCCGCCTGCACTTCGGTAGTAGCCTTGCCTACATGAGCACCAGCTTCCGAGCAGGCGGACTCTCTGTACGTTGCCTTAAGGATTGACCCTTTGAAAGCGTAGCGATTTGACAATTTGACACTTTATCCTACCATCCCGTTAGGGTGGTAGGATTTATAATAAATGGGAAAAATACATTTAGCCCTATATGGATATTTATGGATAACATAAAGACATATTTGTATTGATTAAACTTTGTTTTTTGGATATATTTGGATAATTTAAAGATATATCTTTAAGTGAAAATTAAGTTATGGATCAAAAATTATTGTTTTCTGGTGCTGTTTTTATGCAAATAATGAATCAATTAAGCGTAATAGACAGTTTTAAAGGGAATTGGAAGTCCTTAAATATTAAGGAAAAAAACTCCTTAAAAGAACTTCGTAAAATAGCTACAATAGAGAGCATTGGTTCGTCAACCCGTATTGAAGGAGCAACACTGGATGATGCAGAGGTGAAAAATCTTTTGCAGTCTCTTAAAATCACAAAACTTACATCAAGAGCCGAACAAGAAGTTGTGGGGTATTATGAAGCCTTACAGGTTATTTTAGATAATTACAATTCCATTGATTTATCAGAAAGGTACATCCACCAACTTCATAATATTTTACTTAAACATAGTGGTAAAGACAAAATACACAGAGGAAAATATAAATCACTGTCCAATAAGGTTGTTGCAAATTATCCTGATGGCACTCAAAAAACAATTTTCAAAACCACCGACCCTGCAATGACAGGAAAAGAAATGGAGGAATTGCTAATTTGGGTGAACGAACGGTTTGTAAAAGAAGACATTCACCCCATTTTGGTTACTTGTGCTTTTGTTTATGAATTTTTATCCATTCACCCTTACCAAGATGGAAACGGAAGGTTGTCACGTTTGTTAACCACTTTTTTGCTAATGAAGCAAGATTATGGCTTTGTTCAATATATTTCCTTTGAACACATCATTGAAAAACGAAAAGATGATTATTACAAAGCCTTAATGGATGGGCAAAAGAACCGCTACCAGGAAAACGAACGTATGGACGGTTGGGTGCTCTTTTTCTTAGATTGTTTAGTAACCTTAACCAAGCGATTGGAAGCGAAGTATGAGGTTTATAGTAAACTTAAGCCTTCATTAAACCCAAGACAACAAAAGGTTCTTAATTTCATCAATGAACAAGAAACGGTAAAAATGGCCTCCATTGAATTGGCTTTTGCTGAAGAATCTCGAAATACGCTTAAAAAAGATGTTGCTTATTTGGTAAGAGAGCAATTAATTATAAAAACAGGCGAAAGAAAAGGCACATGTTATCATGCCAAAACAGAAATTAATTCAGACTAAGTATTAGCTTTTATGAAAGTATTATCCACCATATTTTTTTGTTGCATATCAATAGCTCTAACCTCCCAAGTTATAACAGGGAATCTAACCCTCCTAAAAAACGCTGAAATCAAACTAGAGGGTTTTAACGGTTTAAAAAACTACACCATAGCAACCACAAAAACGGACTCGGTTGGGGATTTTAAACTGGCTTACTCTGAAAATGATGTTGGCGTGGGGTATTTAATTTCGGACGATAACAAACCACGTTTTGTAATCCTAAGCGAAGAAGACATTGAAATAACTGGAGAAGCATTAAGCTATGTAGAATCCATCCAAATCACCAAAGGCAAAGAAAACCAACTTTTTGGTAAGTACGCTAAAGAACACCGAGTAAGAGAACAAGCCCTTAGCGCTTGGATTTACTTGGAGAAAATATACAATGGCAACACATTGCTTTCTTCCAATCAAAAAACTACCCAATCCATCACAATAGAAAAAGCCCGATTAAAAACCGAGGATGCTACCTTTTTAAACAACCTCCCAAAAAACAGTTATGTAAGTTGGTATTTACCCACTCGTAAACTAGTAAGCTCGGTAAGCACCATTGCTAAATACCGCACCCAAGAAATACCTACTACAGTGGCATCTTTTAGAGCCTTAGATTACACTGATAAGCGCCTATACAAAAGCGGACTTTTTAAAGATGCTATTGAATCCCATTTCTGGCTGCTAGAAAACTGCGGCAAACCGTTGGATTCTGTCTTTATAGAAATGCAAACCTCCATTGATGCGATGATAAATAATTTGGTTACAGACGAACAAAAACTCAACGAAGTAACCGATTACTTGTTTGATTTACTAGAGCGCCATAGTTTGTTTAAAGCATCGGAATACCTAGCCATTAAAGTCCTCAACGAAGTAAGCTGCACCATAAACAGCGACCTTGCCAAACAGCTAGAAACTTACCGCGCCATGAAAAAGGGTAATAAAGCACCCAACATTGTATTTCCAAAATCCACCCTTTACCCCAATAAAAATTTCACACCCACTCAACTGTCCGACATAAAAAGCCCTTACACTTTAGTTGTTTTTGGCGCAAGCTGGTGCCCCAAATGCAAAGAAGAAATCCCCGAAATAGCCAAACATTACCAACAGTGGAAAAACAATGGTTTAGAAGTAATATTTGTATCCTTGGATGAAAACGAGTTCAGTTTCATCAACTTCGCCGCCAGCTTCCCCTTCATAAGCCTGTGCGACTACCAAAAATGGAACAGCCCCATCGCCCAAAACTACCACGTTTTCGGCACCCCAACCATGTACCTACTGGACAACACCCAAAAAATCATCCTCCGCCCCAACTCCGTTAAGGCAATGAACGCCTGGGTGGATTGGTATTTGGTAAAAGGAAATCCGTTGCCAAAGAATTAGGTATTCAAATTAACTCCGGTTAATTGTATTTAATAAAATTTATTTGATAGAATAAAATTTAAACCCTCAATAACCCCCATTCTTTTAGACAACAAAACCTGACACAAGAATTTACAAATCAAAATACTGCTTAACAGCAAACTCGTATTGTTGAATGAATATTTCCTTCATGGCTGAAATATTATTTTGCTCGTAAAATAAAAGCATTGCTTTTTTGTATTCCACAGCCGATACCGTCCTAAAACTTAGCGGACAATAATTATAGCTCATTAAAACAGCATTGCTCATAATTCTAGCAGTTCGTTTATTGCCATCCTCAAAAGCTTGTAGATAGGATAGTAAACAAAGTAGCAAAAGACCTTTTTCAAAAATATTCTCCTTACTATTAACTAGTTTAACAATTCCCTCAAGCTCTTCTCTAATTTGAGTTTCAATAGAAAGCGGACGGTAGTTTGTACCCGTTATTGCTACCGCTCTTTTTCTTATATTATTACTCACTCCTAAACCACCGATCAATAGCGTATGAATATCAATAACCTTGTTTACAGTTAATGGTTTTAAATAATCCAAATCATCGGTAATAAAATCCAACGCTTTTTTATGATTTAAAAGCATTGTAGCGTCCTCCTTAGACTTTCCTTTGGCTAATTCTTGTTGTTTAATTAAAGCCTCTGTTTCTAGCAAAGAATAGGTGTTTCCTTCTATTTCCGAAGACTTCCAAATCAAATCGATAGCCAGCACCTCCAATCTTTTTTTGTAAATGCCCTTTTCTACCAATTGAATACTTTTTAAATACCTGTCTTGAATTTTGTTTAATTTTTGTTGCTCCTTTTCTGTAAACAAAGAAGCTTTTTGAAGAACATCCCTAACCAAATTAAAATCATAGGAGCTTTTGGTATTTCTTTCGTCCATTTCTTTCCTATAGTAATCGTCAAGATTGATGGATGCTAACAGTTCAAACGAAGGAGCAATTGTGTATTTAGTAGACCTCCCAGCTCCGGTAACCTGAAGTTTATTTTCATCAACAAGTTCCTTTAAGTACTTTCTAACAGTACTTTTGCCTAAATCAAACAAGTTGTATAATTCCGAAGCTGATAAAGCCCCACTCTCTTGAATTAAGTAAATAATCTTAGATTGGTATTTTTCTCTCATATCTATTTTCTGCTATCAAATTAGTCTTTTTATGCTACAAAGACCAATAATCATAGCATAAAAACTAGAACAATGTAGCATAAAACCAAAATAGCCCCCTAAAACTTAGTTGGTTTTAATATTTCTTATATGTTCT
>JAYPYW010000098.1:0-8956 GCA_038154685.1 Flavobacteriales bacterium
GACAGCATCAACACTGAACCCTTCGCAATCATAAGTTGTCTCTTCAGTTTCTTCTTCTTCTTCTTTCTTTTCTTCTTCATGGATTGTTCCATCCGTGTAGTCTTTAAAACAAGATTCATCTACATAAATTTCTTCAACCATTTCTTTTCCCATTGGGCAAAATTCATCTTCGTAAAAACCTTTTATGATATATAAACCTGGCTTTGTAGGGCGGAATTCAATAACTCCGGCAGCATCCATGCTATGGTACATTCCATCTCCGTTTATGGTGTAAAAAACGTTTTCTGGTCTGTTAGATTCGATTACAAAATAATCACATTCCTGTTTCAATACGTGCATCTCAACATCATCACAAGTGTGCTTTTCTTCTTCTTTAAAACAATCTTCCTTTACTTCAATTGTGTCATAAAAGAATAACCCTTCAGGATGATCTTCGTTCTCCAATATTCCTTTTACGGTATAAATTCCAGGTTTATCTGCAACGAATTTGAATTCGCTTCCATACATGGATTTTGTATCATAACCTTCAATCATCCAGTATACATCATCATGCATGAATGATTCATATATAAAGGTTTTGCAATCCCAGTCGATTCTTTCCACTTTGAATTCATCGGTTCCGATAATTTCTCCATCAATTACCTCTTCCGAATCAAAACAAATCTCTTCAACCAATATTGATTTGGCAATCAGGATTTCCTCTGTTCCTGCTGCTGAGGTGATGGATGCTGTGATTTCGTATGAACCAGCAATCTCAGCAATAAACTCATACTTATTATCACTAACATCTTGTTTTATTCCATTAAGTTTCCAAATAATTCCTGAAGCGTCCGATGCTTCAAATAGGTGGGTTTTACAATCCATTTCTGTGTAATCCACAGTTGGTTTTACCATTTCATCTTTCTCACAAGCAGTTAATGTAAATAATGCTACCACTACTGCTAAACATGTTTTTGTTATCAACTTCATCTTTCAACATTTTAATTGTTTCCTGAAATGCCCCGTGCATTTCCTCCTCGTTAAAACTTTTGTTTAGAGTCTGTTTAGTTTGTTCAGACTAGGAGTACGGCTGTACTTATTGTGACTATGAGATCTCGCTGTCTGTATTAAAGATGATATTTTTTTGAGAGGGTTGCCTCTGATTAGACTAAAAGGTCAATTTTTTTTTTTTTAACGTTTCCAATATTTAATAATAGCAGGGATTTAGAGTGCTATATAATTTTTTGATTTTTTATGATGACTTGTTATAATTCTCCCTCAGATTCCTCAGATGTTTATTATAGATATGTTGAGTTTTGTTAGCCTTTGGCAAACAAAACTTAAAATCTGAGTATTCTGAGAAATCTGAGGGAAATAATTAAGTGTAATAATCACTGTGAAACTTATTTCGTTTCCTGAGAATCCATTTCAGTCTTAAACTGGCTTGGCGTCATGTCCTCTTGTTTTTTGAAAACTTTGGTGAAATGATTGGCGCTGCTATAACCTACGGAGTAAGCAATTTCTTTGATGCTTAAATCAGTACTTAATAACAGTTTCTTAGATTCTTCTATCCGAATGTTATTGAGGTATTGTTTGAAGGTTAAATGAAACTTATCCAAAATACTTTTTGCCACCACCTTTTGGTTTTTAGCCACATGTCGTGAAACCTCGTTTAAACTTAATTTGGCGTTTATATATTCTTTACCAATATAATTGAGTACTTCTTCTTGCCAATTATCTGGCTTTGGTTCATTAACTTCAACACTTCTGTATTGAATAACAACCTTGTATTTTTTGTTAAAGCCATAAATGAGAATCCCTGCAAAATAAATGAGCAATACAAGTCCGCAGGTTTGAAAATAGCTAGTGTTGTTTTTTTGTAAGGCAATAGAGAAGATGTTTATGTCGGATGGAATGGAGTTATCAGGAACCCGTTCATGTACAACACTAATTCCCGTAACCTTTTCCCAGTTTGGTTTATCATTAACTTTTTTTGAGACACCCCAACTTTTTTTCCACCATAAGTAGGTTTTGAAATCCTCTAATTTCATGGTAACGGAAAGTTTTTTTTGGGAATCTTTAGAATCGATGGAGTAAAAGCTTTTTCTTCTAGATTTAGGAATTAATGTATCAGATATACCTTCTTCAAAAGTGTTGAGTTGGAAAATAAAGGATTGAATATTGGAAGTAGAATATTCAACGGAAATTTGATTGAAATAGGTGAAATCTTGTCTGGATTTATCTGCTATATCAAAATGAAATCCAGCAAAAGCACCTAATCTTGCACCAGCTTTATATTTAAATTTTAACGCTTCATCTTCTTTAATAAGACAAATGACTTTACATGGATTGGTTTTGTTGTTATCATGATAAGTGTTTATTTCTTCAATCGAATTTGGAAAAAATTTAAAATCGTCCACTTTTAAAAACAGAAAATAGTTAAGCAGGCAGAAGATTAAAAATGCAATTGGGTATACAATATAGGTTTTAAAAGAATTTGACAAATCTAAAATGTTAGGCCGGTCTAAATTATGGAATTCAGACAATTTCAGTTCTGAAATATACAAATCGATTTGTAAAAAGAAAGATGACAGCTGAATGAAACAAGAAAATCGAAAATATGTAAACAGCTATAAATAAGTAAGTTTACCGTTTTGAAGTATGAAATGACTGTTTTAACTAGTGGTTAATTCATACAAAAACTAACTTGTCTCAAACACAAAACCTTAATTATGAAAAAACTAATACTAATACTTTTACTTAGCCCCTTCGTTTTGCTAGCGGGTTCGATAGAGGATATTTCATTTACTGATCCAGGTTGGGTTTTTAGTGCTGGTGTTTCTTATGATGATGTTACTGGAATTTTAACTATCGAAGGGGACCCAAGTGCTTATCGAACAGCTAGGCTTGTAGTTGATGTTCCAGCAGGAACTGAAAATATTTACTTATCGGCTGAGGTGTATTTTAGCGATATTGTTAATGGAGTAGCTACTTGGCATACTCCAAAGTTTAAAATTTTGGATGAAACAGGCACAACTATTTTACATGCTTGTAATTTTAATGATCCAACTCAATATTCTTGGTATTCAACCTATTGTGTGATTGAGGGATTTGATAATGCCACCGCAACAAAAGTTATGTTAGAGTATGGGGTTCAGAATGCCTCTGGAACCTTTCAAGTAAAGTTTCCTCAGTTTACTGATACTGAGCCATTAGTTACACCGTACTCATTCCCTTATGATATTCCTTCGGATAAGTCTATTAGCTTGGATCTAACTTCAGGTGAAAAAGTGAATTTTAACAATGACTTATTATCTACAAACTGTCATTTTAGTTGGACTGGAGATATTTCTTGGGCTAATGATGAGGTTACAAGTGTTATTAACAAAGACTTTCCTCAAACAAATTATAGATTTCCAGGTGGGACAGTAGGTAATTTTTATGATTATGATACAGATCGGTATTTCGATGATGAATGGACAAAGGCGAATGCGAATAGAAAAGATTTAGTTGAAGCGAGATTTGAATTTGGTTATCTAGGTTTTAAAGATCAAGTAATTTCCTCAGGAGGATCGGCAACTTTAATGTTTAACGTTATTAAAGATTCTCCAAGTAGGGGAGCTGATAGGTTACAAAGTAGGCTAGATGATGGTTTGAATGTAAAATGGATAGAGTTAGGAAATGAAAATTATTTCAGAGGTCAAGCCTTTGGGAATATTTCGGATGGTGATAGTACTCCTTCTGTAGATAGGTATATAACCCACACAAAAAGCTTAGCGGCTGAACTTAAGGCCGTAGATCCATCTGTAAAAGTTTCCGCTGTAATAGATCATTTTGCTTACGCTTATGAACCTGGAGGTTGGACCGATAGAATATCTGAAGAGTCTTATTATGATGCAGTTACAATTCATAATTATATAACTCCAAATAATAAAAACCTAATTTATACATCAGGTCAAAAGTTATTACAGTCCTATAAGGAAACGAGATCGAACATTAATAAATTTAAAAGTCATTTTGGGACCTTTCCACTTATTGTTACCGAATGGGGGCTTATTACTACCCCCGAGTCTTTTTTATCTGTAATCGCTTCGGCCGATATTTTTATGGGTTTATTGGAAGCCAATATTCAAGATGAGGTATTAAAACAAAGTGGTGTACATATGTTTTACCACAGTAATACTAACCAACATCAAACACTTATTTATTATGATGGGGCTCAAGTAAAGTATACTGCCACAGGTGTTTTTTACGCGAAGCTTTTCAATTTATTTAAAAACAGAGAAGTTTATAAGTCCTTGAGTGTTAGCTCCGAGTTAGAATCTGGCTTACCTGGGATAATATCTAAGGCAATTGATTTTGGAGATACGATAAAGGTATTCTCTGTTAATAAATTACCGGAAGTAGGAGAGTTAAAAGTATCATTAGATGGAGAGGATTTAACCGGAGGTTACAGAATGGAAACTTTCTCGATGGATGTTGAGGCTGGTTGGCCTGATGCTTACAATACGGCAAGTGAACCTTGGGTAGAATCAATTGGAACAGGAACAATTAGTTTACCTGCTTATTCTTTAACAGTTACAAGTATTGCAAAGACCGAACTTTCTGTAGGAACAGAGGATAGTTTTAAACAAGTTGTTTCGGTTTATCCCAATCCAAGTAATGGTTTCGTTAATTTCAAAGGTGTTTCCGAAGGAGAGCTTCTTGAGCTTTTTGATATGAATGGAAGAGTTGTTTTAAGTGATGTTTTCAGAAATAAAGCCATTAATGTTAAAGGTTTAGCTTCTGGAGTATATTATGTTAAAGTAGCCGATCAAAATATTAAGTTGATTTTGAAGTAATATTGCTTCATTGAAGAATCATGGTTTATTTGCTAATAGAAGAGCGTGAGAGATTTATTTCTTTCGCGCTTTTTTTATTTGATGACTTGTTAGGTTTTCGCTCTCAGAGTCCTCGGAGTTCTCAGAGCTATTCTGTCTTCAACAGAATTTTTTATTAAATATCTGAGTGCTCTGAGAATTCTGAGAGTGATTAAAAATTAAATCATCGCCTATATTTATAGATCTGTTTAGGCTCTTTTCGTGAAAAGTCATTTCTTTGCAAAAAACAGATTGCATGATTAAGATTTCTGATTTCGATTATAATTTACCTGAAGAAAGAATCGCTCAGTTTCCTTTGGAAAAAAGGGATGAATCAAAGCTGTTGATTTATAAGGACGGAGTAATTAATCAAAAGGTTTTCAAAGAGATCGAATCGGAATTGGAAGAGGGATCCCTGCTAGTTTATAATAATACGAAGGTAATACCTGCGAGGTTGTTTTTTACGAAAGAAACGGGTGCTGTAATTGAAGTGTTTTTATTGGATCCCGTAGCTCCAACAAAGGAGGTAGTAAAGGCTATGGAAACGCAAGGATCAGTCACTTGGAAATGTATGATTGGTAATTTAAAGCGCTGGAAGGATGGTCAGGTTTTAAATATTCAAGCAGAGGGTGTTTCAATTAATGCAGAGTTAGTTGATAGAGAAAATCGCCATGTTAAATTAACCTGGGATCGAAGTGAAAAAACTGCAGTTGAGATTATACAGCTAATTGGAAAAATTCCTATTCCACCTTACATGAATAGAGAATCAACGGAAAAAGACAGTGAAACCTACCAAACAGTGTATGCAAAAAACGATGGGGCTGTAGCTGCCCCGACCGCTGGATTACATTTCACAGAGGAGGTTTTTAAATCGTTAGATAAAAAAGCAATTACTAGGAATTATGTTACGCTGCATGTTGGTGCTGGAACATTCCAGCCTGTAAAGGAAGAAGGAGATGTAACCAACCATAATATGCACGCAGAGCAATTTGTTGTGAAAAAAGAGGTGATTAAAAACCTTTTAGCAGCTGAGGGGAAAATAATAGTAGTTGGTACAACCTCTATGCGAACATTGGAGAGTTCGTTTTGGCTAGGTAATCAAATTTTAAATAACCAATTTACAGGGTTAGTCCAGAAGTTGGAGCCATACAACCAAGAAAAAATTGGAACATTTAAGGAGTCGTTTTCTTCACTTTTAAGGTATTTAGAAGAAAATGATTTAGAAGAGCTTCAAGCAAGTACAGAAATTATGATTTTCCCAGGTTATGAATTCAGAGTTTGTAATCAGCTAATAACTAACTTTCATCAACCAGAGAGTACTTTAATGCTTTTGGTTGCAGCTTTTATAGGTGAAGATTGGAAGAAGGTATATAACTATGCTTTAGAAAATGATTTCCGATTTTTAAGTTATGGGGATAGCTCAATTCTAAAGAAAAAATAATAATTAGCAACTAATCCTTATTAAATTCGTCTCGGAATGTACGAAGTATAAAAAAGCTTCGTTTATTAGCCTGTGTTGAAAAAGTTTATACTGTTTGTTTTACTTGTTACTGCATTTGTAACCAATGCTCAGTTGGTTGTAAGTGGTACTGTTACCGATAAGAGCTCAGGGGAGGCTTTATTGTTTGCCTCTGTTTTTAATAATAAGACTGGCGTTGGAACTGTAACTAACGAATACGGATTTTTTAGTTTAAATATTCCATTGGATACAGCAGAGGTAACGCTGAATTATTTAGGGTATAAACCAAAGACAATTGTAGTTCATAAAGGAAATATAGGGTCGTTGGATTTTTCAGTTGAAAAAGAGTCCAATGAGATAGGGACAGTAACAATTAATGTTAAACATACCCCTCAAGAAGAGATTCATAATAGTACTCAAATGAGTGCCATAAAAATTCCAATAAAAGATATAAAGTACATTCCATCTTTAGGAGGTGAAACAGATGTTATAAAAGTAGTGCATTTAATGCCTGGGGTACAACGAGGTGGTGAAGGTGGGACAGGAATGTTTGTCCGTGGTGGAGACGCTGATCAAAACCTTGTTCTTTTGGATGAAGCACCTGTTTATAATATTGGTCACTTATTTGGTTTCTTTTCGGTTTTTAATCAGGATGCTATTAAGGATATGACGCTTTATAAAGGAGCGTTCCCTGCTAAATATGGCGGAAGGTTGTCTTCCATTTTAGATATCCGAATGAACGATGGTAACTTAAAGGAAATCCACGGAAAAGGTGGGGTTGGTTTATTGAGTTCAAGATTAATGCTAGAAGGACCGGTGTTAAAGGATAAAGGATCTTTTATGATTGCTGGTAGACGAACATATATTGATCAGATGTTTAAATGGATTGGTAGTTTCTTACCCTATTATTTTTATGACGTAAATGCTAAGTTTAATTATAAAATTAATGATAAAAACCACTTGTATTTAAGTTCATATGTTGGGAACGATTTATTAAGATTTGATCAAAGTGACTTGCAAGAAGGAGGTCTTTTTAATTTCGGTTTTACCTTGGGGAATATCACTGGAACAGCAAGACTGAACAGGGTTATTAATGATAGACTTTTCGCTAACTACTCCCTTATTTACACAAATTTCGATTATAACATTAACGGTAAGTTTGACGAAAACTCCCTTTATATTTCGTCTGCAATTAATGACTATGGTTTTAAGGCTGACTATGAATTTTTTAAGGATAGGAATAATAAGTTTAAATATGGTGGAACTACTGTTTTTCATCAATTCCGACCAAATATTGTTAATAGCGAAGGGGAAGAGTTAGAAGAGTTTATTGAGAGTACCAAAGGAGATTTCATCGGAACATTGGAATCAGGATTATATTTTCAGCACATATACAAAAAGGATTCCTCTAAATGGGAGTTTAGGAATGGATTAAGATTATCGTCAGCTAACGTAAAGAATAAAAATTACGGAGGAATTGAGCCAAGAGTATCTTCTAAATATGAATTAGATTCAAACAGTAATTTAAAGTTTAGCTACTCTTTAATGCGTCAGTATATGCACTTAGTGTCTTCAAGTACTGTTGCATTGCCTACTGATTTATGGTACCCTGTCACTGAGTTGGTAAAACCTCAAACTTCACATCAGGTTGCAGCCGGTTATTCCTACTTTTTACAAAAGCTAAAAACACAGGTTTCATTGGAAGCTTATTATAAGTACATGATGAACTTAACTGAGTATAAAGAAGGGGCTAATTTGTTGTTAAATTCCGATTTTGAAAGTGAGATTTTACAAGGGAATGGAGAAACTTATGGTTTAGAATTCTTGGTTAAAAGAGATGAAGGAAGATGGAACGGATGGGTAGGTTATACTTTAAGCTGGAGTAAAAGATTTTTTGATGAGTTGAATGGTGGAAAATGGTTTTATGCTAGGTATGACAGAAGACATAATATTTCAGTTGTTCAAAATTATAAGTTAAGTAAACGATGGCACGTAGGTGCAGTTTGGGTTTATTCAACCGGATCTAGATTTACTCCGCAAACAGGACTTTATGCAATGCCAAATGCATCTTTAACAGGGATAGATTGGATTCCTGTTTACGCGGATAGAAATTCCGTTCAGATGTCGGCTTCACACAGATTAGATATCAATTTTGTTTGGAAAAGCAAGGATACTAAGCATTTCAAGGGAGAATGGCATTTTGGTGCCTACAATGTATACAACAGGGCAGCTCCTTGGAGAATTGAGGTGGCTCAAGATGAAGAAACAGGCGGGTTTAAATACGTTCAACCAGGATTGTTTGGGTTTATCCCATCAATCGCTTACAATTTCCAGTTTTAATGAAAAAGATTTTATTCGCAATAGTAGCTATACTTGGTTTGGCCTCTTGTCAGCCAGAGCCTATAGATGTTAAGCTTGAAGAGTACGAACCTCAGGTAGTTGTTGCCTCTCAGGTTATTCCGGATTATTTAATGGTAATTGGATTAACAAGATCTTTTACTGTATTATCCTCTGCAGGATATAAAGGAGAAGGAGACGAAGAGTTTTTCGAAGATTTATTGGTTGATTCAGCTTTGGTTACTGTGGAATCGGTTGATGGAGTAGATACTTTATTTAAGGTTGCTAACGGGTTGTACGCAAGTTAAAAAGAGCTCCAAAC
>JAYPYW010000099.1:0-8464 GCA_038154685.1 Flavobacteriales bacterium
CAATATTATTACAAGGCTTAAAATACTCTTCTTTAGGCTCTACTTCAATCTGACTTAAGAATTCAAGTATATCTTGTTTTCCAAAAACTACTCCTCCACTAAAAGTATTGATGTAAAATAAAATTCCTGGTGTTGCCATTTCTTCCGGTGCAAAGTTGGCCAAGAATTCATCTTCATATGCTAAAATGAAATGATGAGGAAGATTCACTCCATAAACTGGAATATCTAACCCCTGTGCAATTATAGCATATAAAATCCCTATAGATAATGGTGTTCCCTTTTTTGTATCTACAACCCTATTAATAAAAGAATTCTTAGGGTTATGAAAATCATCTTTATCACCCTTAAAATCGTGAAGATTAAAAATGATATGATTTAAAACCTTGATTTTTTCGAAGGCTGTTAGCTCGTCGTTTAACTCAACCCAAACGTCTTGTTTGATTTGATTAATTTTAGTTCGAATTTTCTCTTCGTCGATATTATGATAATGATACTTCGCAACAAGAATGGCTCCATTTAGAAGGTTCTGACCACCATTCTCTTTCCAGTTTTTAAGTTGCTGGAATACATCGTGAGACTTTATAGAGTGAATTAAATTCTCTATTCTCTGTTGCACCAAGATCTCTTCAGCTAACTCCCAGTTGTTTTCCAAATGGGGTACAGCATCCAAACCTAACTCCAAAAACTTACCACGTACGTGATCGAAAACCCCTTCATCAGGATCATCAAGTAATTGGATTAATGCATGTAACTCGTTCTCGTTCATCATATCACTCAACACAAAGAAAATTTATTTCTTAATCGAAAGACTTTGTGGTCTTATGATATTATACACACATTTCTGTGGAGAAGGTTACGCGCGAAGCGCAATTAGGCAATTAATCGATTCATCAATTAAGCAATTCTAAATAACTAAAACGAATTGATTAATGGCTTAATTGAATAATTGATTAATGGTTTGTCTACAAACCCTAAGCAGCCATTCCATCTACCATTTCATCGATGTAATTATCATCAAAATCTGGCTCAAATATTAATGCTGGTTTTTCCTCGCTAAATACCACCTCAGAAATCTCGTACTTTCTCAAATACTTATTAAAGAACAATGGAAGTGGGCTCTCTCCTATCGGTGTTAATGCTCTACAATCAATCAACCTTTTAACTAATTCTACTTGTAATAATGCATCTTCAATTTCAACAGCATTATTAGTTACTCTTAAGCTTTTTCCGTTTAATTTGCAGTTTACTACCGTATTCATAATTATGTGTTTTTCAATGTTACATTACAATGATACTTTAGCAAACCGTAATTAGTTTACGGAGTTGTTTTTTTATTGATTTTTACTATTATTTTTGTCTAATGGATAAGAACACGAGGGAGAAATTCATTGAATTTGTAGAAGAATATGTTCAGGAGGACAGAAAAGACAAATTCAGAAAAGTATTAGAAGAAAGAACTAAATACGTTACTGTTGTTATCGAAGACCCTGTTCGCTCTCAAAATGCCAGCGCTGTTGTTAGGACTTGTGATTGTTTTGGAATTCAAGACACTCATATTATCGAAAACGAATATGACTATCAAATCAACCCTCTTGTTTTAAAAGGTGCCAACCAATGGGTTGATATCCATAAGTACAATGAAAAGGAAAATAATTCTTTAGACTGTATTAATCAGTTAAAATCTGAAGGATACCGAATTGTTGCCACCTCCCCTCATGCTAATGATATTGATTTGGATGAGCTAGACATTTCAAAAGGAAAGATTGCGCTTATAATGGGAAATGAGCGCGAAGGGATATCTGATATCGTAAAAGAAAACGCAGATGAATTTGTAAAGATTCCGATGGTTGGTTTTTCTGAAAGCTTTAACATTAGTGTTTCAACTGCTATTTGTTTAAACCATATCACCACTCAATTAAGAAAGTCGGGCATTAATTACCAATTAACAGAAGACGAAAAGGAGCAGCTATTTGCTGAATGGTGTTTAAAATCTACTCACATTCCTCATAAGACTGAACATGAGTTTTACAGACGTAATCCAGAGTTGGCGCCAAAGAAGTTTAATTCGCATGAGTAAAATAGAATGGAGAATGAGGAAGAGAGCTATTCTCTATTCTCTATTCTCTATTCTCTATTCTAAAGAATATCCTCCTTCGAAAGGTACCCAACCCACCTATTCGTTATTTGAAATTGAGGAGATAATGTAACTGTGGTAGGAAATGATAACTGATTATCCTGTGCGCCTAAAACCCAAGACAAGGCATTGGTGTTTCCATTTTTACGATAATCTCTATTTAAGAAAGATATAGTCTCTTCTGTTTCGGCGTTTAACTTTACGCAGTAATAGTTTTCGTTCAAATCAGCTACAACCAACGAATCAGTGAAAGTATTTTGCTCCTGCATTAAACAGTACTTACACCAATCTGTATGGATAAACACCATTACTGGTTTCGTCTCCTTTTGCTCAAGCAAAGGAAGCTCCTCGAATGCCACCCAATTAATTTCTTGAGCACTTAAGTTAAGTGCAAACAAAAAGGATAATATGGCGAATAACTTTTTCACTATTTATTAATCTTAAATCTTACTCCAAAATTCCCTCTCACACCTTGGTTTGGTGCCCAAATATAAGCTGGATCAAAACGCTCACCGTTTGTTTCATCAAACGGGTTGTAAGAACCATCAGCTCTGGTTGGGATATCTTCCTTATTTAATGCCCACATAGCATTAAATGGCAACGTATAATTCAATAAATTCTTAACTCCGGCATATATCTCCAGACTATTTTTAAATTTCTTGGTTACTTGAATATTCTGAATACTCCAGTATGGTGATTCTGGATCTCTTACATCATTCTCATCCAATAAAGGCAGTAACATTGGTCCGTATAAATTTCCTGTGTAATCAAACCTTACCCCTTTCTTTTTCCAATCGTAAGTTATTCCCCAAGTAGCTGTAAAACGCTCGGTTAATTCTTGTCGAGAAGTAGTACCATCATCGGTCACAGAAACATCCATTAAAGTAGCTCCTGCAAGGAAGTTAAATCCATTTTGAAATGATAAATCTGTATTTAAACTAATTCCTTGTGAAACAGCATATCCGTTAAGGTTAGCATAAACAATAGCGTCGTCCTGAGAATCATAATCCGGTAATATTTGATTATTGAAATAAGTATAGAAACCTGAAAAATCCAGACTTAAAAAAGCGTCGTTTTTAAACAAGAACTTCTTCACGAAATTTAAATTTCCGTTCCACGAAGTTTCGGGATTTAATTCCTCCTCTACTATCACCTCTCTTGTTCCTGAAATAGCTGCGTGATCTTCTGTAAATAAATTAACTACCCTAAATCCATTCCCTCCAGTTAACCTTAAAGTATTTTTACGGTTCTTACTCATCCACTTGTAATTCAATCTAGGAGAAAACACACTACCATGCGCAGTGTTATTATCGTATCTAGCTCCTAAAAGCAAAGTGTTTTGTTTGTTAAACTGGATTTGATCCTGAATAAACACACCAGGCAAATGCATTTCATTAGCAGCTATTGTAGCTGTTGTATTG
The DNA here is from genome assembly GCA_038154685.1 of Flavobacteriales bacterium. Classification (GTDB taxonomy): domain Bacteria; phylum Bacteroidota; class Bacteroidia; order Flavobacteriales_C. Next base: position 3,556 of record JAYPYW010000099.1, read on the forward strand.
TCGTCATAACGAGTATATCTATAAGCTGAACCGACGGTCAAATCATGTTGCTTAATTTTCTTGAACCAAGTTAACTGACCAAACATAACCGTTTGATCTCCAATGTAAACCATATCACCATAAACTGAATTTTGATGATGTCCATTTCCTGAGAATGAAAAGTCTATTTTTTCTTTAACTGGCAATTGGTAAACACCAAAAGCTTCCCATCTACTGGTATAAATACTCTCGCCATAAATATCCTTACCTCCTCTAAATTCTGGTATCCAATTCATTTCTCCTCCCCATCTGTCTTCGTACATGTATCTTCCTGCAAGAGTAAAAACACGATCATTCTTCCTTTTAAAACTCCATTTATTAAAAACAGAGATTCGATCCTGTAATGTCAAATCTGTAATACCATCCCCATTATTATCAATTGGGTTTTCATAATTGAAATAATTAACCCCTAGTAAACCTGTTGCTTTTTTAGTTGGTTTGAACCTAAAACCTAAATCAGTATTAACTTCCCCCCAAGTACTTCCCATTACATCAGCACTGAACAAAGCTGCGCTTGCCGGATTTTTAGTGATCACATTGATAATTCCTCCAACAGCTTCCGATCCATATAATGTAGAGGCAGGACCTTTTACTATTTCCACACGATCAATTAAACTCTGCGGGATTCCCATTAAACCATAAACAGTAGATAATCCAGAAACTATTGGCATTCCATCAATTAATATCATAGTGTACGGTCCTTCTAAACCATTAATATGTATATCACCTGTGTTACATACATTACAGTTTAGCTGCGGACGAACACCATTAACATTAGCCATTGCTTCGAAAATGGAGGTTACAGGATTTTTCTCAAAAAACTCTTTACTATACACCTCAACCGGAACAGGACTCTCTGATTTACTTACTGGCTTCAATGTTCCCGACACTACAACTTCCTCAATTTGTTGATTAGATGTTTTTATTTCTGGGTTTACTACAACTCCGCCCTCTTTCACTGTAATTGAAGTAACACTTGTTTCAAAACCAATTATTTGAACGCGAAGTTGATAGTTTCCGAAAGGGACTTCTTTAAATAAATACTCCCCTTTCTCATTAGTGAACATCCCAAAGGTTGTTCCTTCTAACGCTACATTAGCAAACTCAATAACCTTCCCCTCCGATTTCACAATACCAGAGACACTAGCTGTTTGACTAATCGCCAACGAACTAACAGTCATTACTAAAAATAGAATTAGATTCTTCAATTTTTATCTTTCTGAATGTAAAGATAATATTTTTAGACTTATCTAAAAATTAGTTTTTACTGCTTGAAATAAATTAAAGCTGTTAATCTAAAAACCCCACCTCCCAAGCCCTTCGACTCCGCTCAGGATGACCCAGGCTGCAGTTAGTCACCCTAAGCAAATAATATTTAGAGGAGGAAGTCAAAGGACTTTCGGGAATGAAGGGCAGTTCCAAGGAGATAACAATCAAAACATTTGTTACAACAAATAATTTGATTATATTTGAGTAAACACTTTTAGTTATGGCAGATTCAGCAGTTAAAAAGATATTTAAATTAGGATTCCCTTGGCAAACGCAAGATCCATTCTTATTTTGCGTTCACCACGAGGACTTCTACCCAAAAGGTGATAAAAATTTAGCTCCTGCCGTTTCTCTTGAAGGTAGAAACATGGGTAACGATTTTCAAATTAAGGATGGTTTTAGAATGTATCACGGACGAACTGTCCCAGGATTCCCTGCGCATCCCCATCGTGGATTTGAAACTATCACTGTAGTAAGAAAGGGATTGGTTGATCATGCCGATTCTGCTGGTGGTGCTGGACGATATGGAAACGGTGATGTACAATGGATGACCGCTGGTAAAGGATTACAACACTCTGAAATGTTCCCACTATTAAATCAGGATAAGGACAATCCATTTGAGCTTTTCCAAATATGGATTAACCTTCCTAAAAAAGACAAGTTTGCTGAGCCTAACTTTAAAATGCTGTGGAGTGAAGACCAGGCAAAAGAGAATTACACGGATGCAAATGGGAAAAAGACACATATTGAAGTTGTTGCCGGGAAAATTGAAAAAGACACCCCCTCCCCTGCGCCAAGCTCATGGGCTGCCGACCCAAATAACAAAGTTGCTGTTTGGAACATAAAAATAGAAGCTGGAGGTTTCTTTGAAATCCCAACCAAAGAAGATGGTGTTAATCGAAACTTATACTTCTACAAAGGAGACAACATAACAATTAACGGTAAGGAAGTTGATGTTTATAAAGGTATTGAGTTAGATGCTGCTCAAAAAACAGTAATCAGAGCTGGAGATAAAGATGCAAAACTTTTAATGCTGCAAGGAAAACCAATCGCCGAGCCCGTTGTTCAGCATGGTCCGTTTGTAATGAATACCGCTCAAGAAATTAACCAAGCAATCCGCGATTATCAAATGACTCAATTCGGTGGATGGCCATGGGACAGAAGTGATAAGCACCATGGATTATCTAGAGGAAGATTCGCTAAGCATGCGGATGGGACTTTGGAGGAGAAATGATGTGGAGATGTTAAAAAAGTTTGAATAAATAAAAAAGGAATCAACAAGTCGATTCCTTTTTTATTTCATTTTTGTTCACAATTCCTCTTCTCCTCAACTCTTAAATCCCTCACCCTCTTTTCTTCTCAAACTCTTGCATCACATCAACCAAGGCCTGAACACTATCCAACTCCAATGCGTTATACATCGAAGCTCTAAATCCTCCTACTGAACGGTGACCTTTAATTCCGCTGATTCCTGCATCAATTGAAGCCTGTAAGAAATCGGCGCTTAATGAATCATCGTTCATAACGAATGTTGGATTCATAACCGATCTATCTTCTACTGCAGCAGCACCTTTGAACAAAGGGTTTCTATCTATTTCGTTGTATAATAACTCGGCTTTCGCTTGATTTCTTTTCTGGATTTCTGGAACTCCTCCTAAGTCTCTTAACCACTCCATATTCAACATAGCTGTATAAATGCTAAAACATGGTGGTGTGTTAAACATCGATTCTTTATCAGCATGAATAGCGTAATCCAACATACTAGGAATTACTCTTCCAGTTTTTCCTAAAGCATCTTTTTTTACAATTACCAAAGTAGCTCCTGCTGGACCTAAATTCTTTTGGGCTCCTGCGTAAATTAAATCGTATTTAGGAAAATCGATTGGCTGACTAAAAATATCGCTACTCATGTCACTAATCAATCTCACATCAGTATCTGGCACATGCTTAAATTGTGTTCCAAAAATGGTATTGTTTGTTGTGTAATGTAAATAAGCAACATCATTAGGAACCACATAATCCTTTGGGATATAACTAAAGTTCTTATCCTTACTCGATGCGATTTCGTTAATTTTTCCAACCAACTTCGCTTCCTTAATAGCTTTATTAGCCCAAGTTCCAGTATTAATATATGCAGCCTTCCCTCCTTCTGGTAAAAGGTTTAAAGCCGACATGTAAAACTGCATCGAAGCTCCTCCTTGTAAAAACAACACCTCGTAACCTTCTGGCACGTTTAATAATTCTTTTACAAGCGCTACTGCTCTATCCATAACGTCCACAAACTCTTTGCTTCTGTGGCTCATTTCGATGATGGATAAACCTGTGTTGTTATAATTAACTACCGATTCAGCAGCTTTTTCCATAACTGATTTCGGTAAAACACAAGGTCCTGCACTGTAATTATGAATTTTCATAGGTATTAATTTTCAGCAAAGTTAATGGATTTCGATGGATGGCTTGTTAATTTTCCCACGCAGATTTTCCAGATTACGCAGATTGAACACGGTAAAGCAAAAGAAATGTAATCTCCATGGAACCTTACAATCAAATAACCCAATCCAAATTAGGCTCAACTTTTCAACACCTTATCACTCCATCAACACCACAGTATAATCATAGTACTTACCATCGCTGGTAACTACCGATACGAAGTACTTGCCGTTGGCACCGTTGATGAAGCTGCCTAGTTGGTTGTTCCCTTCGTTAATTTGAAACTGCTCCGATTTTATAATCTTTCCTAAAGCATCGTGCACTCTAAAAGCTATTGTTCCTTTTTCCGATGATTTAACCGTAATGTTTACCTCTCCGCTTGATGGATTGGGGAAAAGTGTGATGATTTCTACACCTTCAAAGTTTACTATTTCGATGTTAGAGTAACTTGTAGTCCCATCGTAATCCACTTGTTTTAATCGGTAGTACGATGTTCCCGAATATGGCTGGTAATCCATTAAGCTATAGTTCTGCATCTCCGTTGAGTTTCCGTCTCCGTGTGCTTCAACCGAGTCGATTGGAGAAAAGTTAACCCCATCTTTAGAGCGTAGTACCACAAAGTAATCGTTATTAATCTCTGTAGCTGTTACCCAGTTAACATCTACCGCTTCGTTATTCATTGGCTTGGCGGTAAATTCTATTAATTCAACTGGTAAGGGGTTATCACATGGGTTAGTCCCTAATGTGTAAGTGTTAAAAGTTGACATTGCACTTCCCGAAGGTATTGTTCCAGAACTTGTTGCGCCCGAAGCCGTTCCGCCACCATCCTGCCATTTGGAACCATCCCAGTAAGCCACAAGTAAATCGGGTAAATCAGCCACATCACTCTCACCGTCCCATTCCAATGTAACCGTTCCATCCTGAGAACCCGAAGTTCTTGTTAAATCCCAATACTCCACATTACTTACCTTACATATCCCAGCACCTAAGCTTGTGCGGTTACTTGGCTGCGTATAATTGTACTTAGCCTTCATAGTAGTAGCTCCTGTTCCACTAGGGGTATAAGCAAGAGAGTTGTAGGATGAACCATGACCAATAGGAAAGGTAAAAGCTGTAGTTGAGTTAAAGTTTTTAGCAACAGGGCCATTTACATGGCTCGCATCACTTGCCC
>JAYPYW010000100.1:0-212 GCA_038154685.1 Flavobacteriales bacterium
CCACTGTTTCATGCTGGAACTTATTATTCTCAAGAAGCCAGTAGTATGTTTTTGGGGAAGATTTTAGAATCCATCGATTTATCAGGAAAGGTGGTTTTGGATTTGTGTGCGGCTCCTGGAGGAAAGTCTACCTTGATTAACTCTCATTTACCTAAAGACGGATTGCTTATTGCCAATGAAGTAATTAAATCACGATCATGGATTTTAAAAGA
>JAYPYW010000100.1:267-8425 GCA_038154685.1 Flavobacteriales bacterium
CTTGGATAAATGGGGGAGTAGCAACGTGATTGTTACCAATAATGATCCTCAAGATTTTGAGCAGTTTTTAGGCTTTTTTGATACTGTTGTTGTTGATGCTCCTTGTAGTGGAGAAGGGATGTTTAGAAAGGATAAGAACGCAATTAATGAGTGGAGTGAAAAGAATGTAGAATTGTGTTGCACTCGTCAGAAAAGGATTTTAGCAGACATTATTCCAACTATAAATGATGGGGGTGTTTTAATTTACAGTACGTGTACCTTTAATGATAAGGAGAACAGAGATAACTTGAAATGGCTTCAAGAGAATTACGAAGTTGAACCTTTAGATTTTGAATACCCGAAAGATAAAGGAATAATTGAGCTTCAGGAAGGAGAATTAAAAGGATTTCAGTTTTTACCTGGTATAACGAAAGGAGAAGGATTCTTTATTTCAGCTATGAGGGTTTATGGAGGTAGAAGTAAATTTAAAGTTCCCAAAAGGATTAGGAAGTTGAGATTGGATGAATGGGAAGGGAGTTCTACTACATTCTTAAATAATACCAACAAGAATTATCTAATCAAAGAATCTATCAATAATTTTCCTGAGCAGTTTGAGGAAATTTTAAAATGTGTGATTTGGGATTTGAATCCAATTAAAACTGGTTGTGAAATCGGACAAGACATTAAAGGGAAAATCAAATATTCCCATGAGTTGGCATTTTCTAATGAGTTGAAAATAAATCAATTTGAAACGGTAGAAATATCCATTGAAGAAGCGATAAAGTTTTTACAGAAAAAGGATTTGTCGATTTTGCCAGATATAAAATCATGGGGATTAATTACCTATAAAAATCAACCACTTGGTTGGGTGAAAAAGGTTGGTAATCGATTAAATAATTACTATCCTAAGGAGTTTAGAATTAGAAAGGAGTTTAAAAACTAAAACTTAATTTAACTCCATGTGCCCATGGGGCTGATTGAAAAGAAGCAGGAGAAATATCTAAAGAAAGTTCTTCTGTCACGTCAAAGGTCGAAAAGTGAGCATCTACTGTGGCATCAACTATTTGGGCAACATAAAATAATGCAGACCAAATTATGATTTGTTGCTTTCTTTTACGGGCTGCATCGTTTCTAAGCTGAACAGTAGTTTGATCCATTACAGCGATAAATTCCGGACTTTCATTCGTGAATTCTTCTCCATATTTTTCGGCAAATGGAACTATAAAGTCATCTGTCCCTCCACGGTCTTTGTAAACTAATATTTGATGCCAAAAATCATGGCGTCGATTATAATGATCATACATCAAATAAAAGGTAATTCCACCGCCAATTACAATTGGAGCTTTCCAGTATTTACGATTGTAAATCTGACCAGCACCAGGAAGGGCTGTAGCAAGTAATGATGCCTTAAGTGGACTTCTTGGTTTTACAACTTTACTTTTGCTAGATGTATCTGCGTCCTGAACTGTTTGCTGCTGGGCCTTATTTGGTTTTTTCTGTTTTTCTTTAAAATCAACAGAAGTGGAATTAGTTGACCTTTTTCCAGGGAAAAACATCTTGTTTTTTGGCAAACTATCATTTTGTCCAAAAACAATTAACTGGGTGAAAAGTAAAAGCAGAAGTATAGAATTACGCATCTAAAATTTTCATTATTCTTTCTAAGTCTTCTTCAGACTTGAATGGGATAACGAGGTTGCCGCTTCCGTTATTTCCTAATTTAACTTTTACTTTAGATTTTAACATTTCTGTTAAGTCATCTTTGTATTTCTGTTGTGTAAAAGATAATGGATCGGCCTTCTTTGTTTTCGCTTTAGTTTCACTTCCGCCTTGCTTTTGAGCCTCCTTAGTCTCTTTAACTAACTCCTCAACTTTTCTTACCGAAAGCTTTTCCTTTACAATCATATCGAAAATATAGGATTGAACTTCCTCGTCGTCTAAGGCAATTAATGTTCGGGCATGACCAAATGAAATTGTCTTATCCTTTAAAGCGTTTTGAATTTCAGCAGGTAGATTTAATAATCTCAAGTAGTTAGCTGTAGAAGAGCGCTTTTTACCAACTCTGTCGGCCAGCTCTTCCTGTGTTAAACCACATTCATCAACTAGTCTTTTGTAGGAAAAGGCAATCTCTAAAGGATTTAAATCTCTACGTTGGATATTCTCAACCAATGCCATTTCTAGCATTGCTTGATCGTTAGCAATACGAATGTATGCAGGAACTTCTTTTAATCCAGCAGCCTGAGAAGCTCTGAACCTTCTTTCTCCTGAAATGATTTGAAACTTATCGTTTCCAAGCTTTCTAACAGTAAGCGGTTGAACTAAACCTAATTCCTTAATGGATGCAGCTAATTCAGCTAAGCCCTCTTTTTCAAATTCAACCCTTGGGTTAAAAGGGTTAACCTCAATTTGAGAAATTTTAAGGTTGGCAATATTACCAACAGCTTGCGTATTATTATCGTCGATACTTAAGCTAGAAGTAACATCAGTTTTAGTATCCGACAATAAAGCGCCTAATCCTTTTCCTAATGCTTGTTTCTTAGCCATTGTTTACGTTTACGTTTTCCTCAGCACCTAATCCGCTTTCTTCTCCTAAATCAACAATCTTATCTTCTTGATTCATGTTCGTAGCGTTATTCTTTTGAAGCACTTCTCTTGCTAAGTTTAAGTAGTTAGTAGCGCCTCTAGAGCTAGCATCGTGCATGATGATTGATTCACCATGAGATGGTGCCTCACCTAACTTAGTGTTTCTTTGGATGATTGTATCAAAAACTAAATCTTGGAAATGAGTTTTTACTTCATCAACTACTTGGTTAGATAATCTTAATCGAGTATCATACATGGTTAACAAGATTACTTCAATAATTAAATCATTATTTAATCTCGTTTGAACGATTTTGATGGTGTTTAAAAGTTTACCTAATCCTTCTAAAGCAAAGTATTCACATTGAACAGGAACAATTACTGAATCTGCTGCAGTTAAGGAGTTAATTGTAATTAAACCTAATGATGGAGAACAGTCAATAATGATGTAATCGTAAAGATCTTTCACTTTATCAATCGCCATTCTCATCATTTTCTCTCTGTTTGGTAAGTTGATCATTTCAACTTCAGCACCAACTAAATCAATGTGAGCAGGAATTAAATCAACGTTTGGAGAAGTAGTGGTAAGGATAATATCATTAGTTTCAACTTCATTAATCAAACACTCATAAATTCCGTTTGTAATATTACGAGGGTCGAAACCTAATCCTGAAGTAGCATTAGCTTGAGGATCGGCATCAATCACTAAAACTTTCTTTTCTAAAACTCCTAAAGCCGCCGCTAGGTTCATCGAAGTTGTTGTTTTTCCAACTCCACCTTTTTGGTTGGCTATTGCTATAATTTTTCCCATCTTACTTAGTGATTGACTCGTTAATATTTAGAAGAGTTAAGTTTAACCCTTTGCTTTCGTAATGTTTTTTAGCTGCTTCGTGATCGATCTCAATGTATCCAAATGAATCGTAATGCATTCCGATAACGTTTTTTACGCCCACAAATTCTGCAGCTATTGCTGAATCTTCTATTCCCATTGTAAAGTTGTCGCCAATACAAAGGATAGCGAAGTTCAGGTTGTGAAATTCTCCCAATAATTTCATGTCGTAGGTTAGTGCTGTATCTCCTGAGTAATAAAAAGATTGCTCACTTGATTCGATAACCCAACCTCCTGGATTTCCACCGTAAGTGCCATCAGGTAAAACTGAACTATGAACAGCGTTTACATATTTAGCTGTAATGCCGTTTTGCAATTCAATTTTTCCGCCATGATTAATAGGGTGAGCATTCTCAAGTCCTTTAGCGCTAAACCAAGAAACAATTTCGAAGTTTGAAATTATTTTCGCTCCAGTTCTTTTAGCAATAGATTCAACATCAGCAACGTGATCTTCATGTCCGTGAGAAATTAAAATGAAATCCGCTTCTATGGAATTTGCATCTACATTTCCAGCAATTGGATTGGGAGTAATGAAGGGGTCAAATAATAATTTTGTCCCGTTCAAATCAATCAAAAAACACGAATGTCCGTAATACGTAATGTTCATCGTTAATTTAAATGCTTAAATTTGTTGAGTGTCCCTTTAAAATTAGGCTTCTTGGCTTACTTCAAGGTACAGCAAAAATAAGGGTTTCAGGCATTGGTTTGGGGCCGAATTTTAAACAAAATTTTGTGAATTGTTAATAACTGGATATGATCTCAATTATAGCTGGAACTAACCGAGAAAATAGCGAAACTTTAAGGGTTGCAAAGTATTATGAAAAAGTACTTAAAGGAAGAGGTGTTGATTGCCAAGTTTTGAATTTGGCGGATCTTCCAAAAGACTTTTTGTTTACTGCTTTATATGGTGAAAAGAATGAGGAGTTTAATCAAATAGTTGAGCAGTACGTTTATTCGGTTGACAAATTCATTATTGCATCTCCTGAATATAATGGAAGTTTTCCAGGTATAGTGAAGGCTTTTATTGAAGGTTGGAATCCAAGACAAGTCCCAAATAAATGGGCAGGATTGGTTGGTGTGGCTTCTGGTCGACAGGGGAATGCCAGAGGAATGGATGATTTAACCAATGTTTTAAACTACCTGAAAATCAATGTGATTCCAGTTAAACCTCCAATGTCTCAAATCTTTAATCTTTTAAATAAAGAAGGAGATGTTGTTGATGAGGGAATGAATGATATGATTAACTTGCAGTTGGATCTTTTATTAGAGAAATAATGAATTTTGACGAACTGAAATTGAGCAAACAATTGCTCCAGGCTGTAACTGATTTGGGGTACGAAAAACCTACACCAATTCAGGAGCAGGTAATACCAAAGATTTTAGTTGGTCAGGACGTGCTAGGAATAGCTCCAACAGGGACAGGTAAAACGGCAGCTTTTGTTTTGCCAATTCTTCGAAAATTAAATTACGCACAAGGAGATAATCCAAGGGCGTTAATTTTTGTTCCAACAAGAGAGCTGGCAGCGCAAGTTTATGATAATGCAGTTGCTTTGGCTCAACATACTGATTTAAGATGTTGTAAGTTGATAGGGGGGACTGGGATGCAAGCTCAAATTCAGGAAGTCAGACAAGGAGTTGATTTAATCGTAGCCACTCCAGGTCGTTTTATGGATATTTACTTAAAAGGGGAAATCTTTTTGAAGAAGGTGAATACTATGGTGCTTGATGAGGCGGATAAGATGATGGATATGGGATTCCTTCCGCAGTTAAATCAGATCCTCGAAGTAGTTCCAAACAAACGCCAAAATTTGTTGTTCTCTGCTACTTTTCATCCTAAAGTTGAAGAGTTAACCGAAGAGTTTTTAGCCTTTCCAACCAAGATTGAAATAGAGCCAGAAAAGGTAGTTGTGGATTTGGTTGACCAGTTTTTATACCGTGTCCCAAACTCAAGAACTAAGTTGAATCTATTGGTTCATTTATTACAAAATGAAGAAGGATTTGATCGTGTTCTGGTGTTCGCTAGGACAAGAGAAACCGCTGAAAATATCCATCGCTATTTAAATAGAATGGAAGTAGGAGAGTGGAAGGCTATTCATGCTAATAAGGGACAAAATACACGATTAAATGCCTACGAGGAATTTAGTGAAGGAAAGATTCGGGGTGTTGTAGCTACTGATGTAGCTGCTAGAGGAATTGATGTTTCTGAAGTTACGCATGTAATTAACTTTGATGCTCCTGTAATGTACACCGACTATGTTCACCGAGTTGGAAGAACGGGAAGAGCTGAAAAAGAGGGGGTAGCAATTACTTTTGCCACCGAAGTAGAGGCTTATCACATTAAAAAGATCCAAGATTTAATTGGTCAGGTTATTCCAAGTTTAGAAATTCCTGATGAGGTTGAGGTTGTTGAAACTTCCTATGAAGAAAAACAGGCCTTTGCTCGTGAAAAAGATCGTCAGAAAAGAAAAGAAAATCCCAATTATCAGGGAGCTTTTCACGAAAAGAAAAATGCAAAAGCCAAGCACCCTAATAAGGCTAGTCGCAAAACTATTCAAGCTTATAAGTTTATCCAAGAAGAAGCTAAGAAAGGGAAAGGGAAGAAGAAAGGAGGAGGTCGTAAGAAAAGACGATAGACAAAAAAACAAATACAGAAAAATATAATGTAGTGGCCGAATATCTTCGGCCAAAATGAAAGTCTGTGTCAGGTTTTGCTGTCTCTGGGAGAAAAAATCTGCGAGATCAACGAGATCCGCAGGTGCCTCACAAAAAAAAGCCTCGCAATTGCGAGGCTTTAAAATTTTTGAGGATTAAATTTTAACCTAAGTAAGCTCTTAATAATTTGCTTCTAGAGTTATGCTTTAATCTCTTAATTGCTTTTTCTTTAATCTGACGAACCCTTTCACGAGTTAAGTCGAATTTAGATCCAATCTCCTCTAAAGAAATCTCTCTGTTTCCGTCAATTCCGTAGAATAACTTTAACACTTCAGCTTCTCTTTCAGTAAGTGTTGCTAAAGATCTTTTGATTTCTCTGTTTAATGATTCTTTTAATAAACCATTATCAGCGTCTGGCGAATCGTTGTTTACCATTACATCAAGTAAACCGTGATCTTCACCTTCTGCGAAAGGAGCATCTACAGAAACGTGACGGCTGTTCATGTTCATTACATTAGAAACTTCACTTTCTGAAATATCTAAAAATTCAGAAATTTCCTTTGCATTTGGTTCTCTCTCTAATTGTTGTTCCAATTGAGACGTCCCCTTATTAATTTTACTGATCGCTCCAATTTTGTTTAGTGGAAGTCTTACCATTCTTGATTGCTCGGAAATGGCTTGGATGATCGACTGACGGATCCACCATACTGCGTAAGAAATAAACTTAAATCCTCTAGTTTCGTCAAAACGTTTTGCTGCTTTGATTAATCCAAGGTTACCTTCGTTGATTAAATCAGGAAGTGTAAGTCCTTGCCCTTGATACTGTTTTGCTACAGAAACTACGAATCTTAAGTTGGCTTTTGTTAACCTTTCAAGTGCGATTTGATCGCCAGCCTTGATCTTTTTCGCTAACTCTACCTCTTCTTCAGCTGTGATTAAGTCTTCTTTACCGATTTCTTGTAAGTACTTATCTAAAGTAATACTGTCTCTCTTTGTGATCGACTGGGTAATTTTCAGCTGTCTCATAGACTAAAATAAAATAACTCGTTTGATTGACGCACAAAGATACAGCATTTAAACCTCTGTGTCCAGTTTTTTCGCATTTAAATAAACTTCCGGTTAGTTGTTTGCGTATATAGTGCTGATTATTAGTTTTTTATGGTTGGTTTTGAAGTGTTAAGGAGTAGCGTCTTCGCCAGTAGCCCCATGGGGTTATTTCGTAATACTCAATCAGTTTTATTAAATTCGCCAAATATGAACAGAATTGTTGCTTTTCTTTCGGTTATAATTATTGCATTTGGATGTACTAATCTGGATGAAAGACACGTTTTTGAATACAAAATAGATGGTACTGCAGAATATGTTGATGATATGCATACTATTATGGGACCAGGGTTAGACTGGAGGGCAAACGAGCAAGTTACGTTACCTGTTCATATTGAGCATGAAATATTCGGATCGGAATTAGATTATAAATTTGAAGTCGAGTCTGCTGATCCTACTGCTGATGTTAAAATCAGTGTGATAATAGACGGAAACCTTATTGGTATTGATAGTGTGTTTGTACCTAATGGGGGAACAAATACAATTACTATTGAAGGGGTTTTTAGAGATTAATCCTTCTTAATAATTTCTCAGTATTTATTTCATAACCACATTTGAAGTGACCTTTCGGACAAGATTTATGTCCATGTAATCCACATGGTCTGCATTCCATTTCTTTTTCAATTTCAATAACAACAGAATCATCTGCCAATGGTCCGAAACCAAAAGTAGGAACTGTACTGCAGAAAAGAGCTGTTGTAGGAGCGTTTACAGATGAGGCAAGATGTTGTGGCGCCGAATCATTAACATAACACATTGTAGCTCCTTGCATTAAGGCGGCACTTTGCAACAAGTTTAAATTTCCACAAAGGTTTTGAACGTTTTTGTTTTCGGAAGAATTTAATATTTCCTCGGCAAGATCCTGGTCGGAAGGAGCTCCAATAATATATGTTTTTATATTCTTCGTCAAGTTCAAAAACTCAATCCATTTTTCCTTAGGATACTGTTTAGTAAACC
>JAYPYW010000101.1:0-8325 GCA_038154685.1 Flavobacteriales bacterium
ATGCTAATAAGGAGGAAGGTAGATTGCTTCTTTATGCGGAAATGAAATTACCTGGTGAAGCTTGGTTAGAATTTAAAATAAAAGATGATAAAGTTTTTCAAACCGCAACCTTTCGTCCAAAAGGACTATGGGGGCGTTTATATTGGTTTGGCGTAATTCCTTTCCATCACCTGATATTCAGGAATATGTTGAAAAGAATCGCTCAATAAAAAACCAATACAATTAATTGTATTGGTTTTTTTATTTGGTTACAAATCTATGTGTATTACTCAACTATAAAATTTTGATTCAAAATGTTTACCAGTCTAGCAACTGTACTGCACTCTTTTCTTACAAAAACTTCAACCTTACTCATTAGTCTTGTTTCCTTTTCAGAGAAGTTGTTTTTAGAAGTAACCATTACAACTTTTGAGTCTGGAGCAACTTGTTTAAATTCTTCAACAAGGTCTAAACCTGTTGTGTCACTATCGTCATCAGTGTCTAAAAAATGGTCAAGAATGATAACATCGCAATCTTCGTCCATTTCTCTAAAAGCTTCTCTAGAGGTTTTAACTACATTAAATTGAAGATTAACACCTTTGCTTGCGAACTGCTCCTTGAGGTGTTTTAAGTGACGCTCAACAATCTTCCCGAAGATTGGATCATCATCCACAACTAAAACCTTAGCTGTGTCCTTTTTAAAATTTGGTGTAAAATTCATAATAGTTGGATTTACTAATTATTATTTGTCTGAAACGTTCAGACAGTATTCGAATGCCAAAAAACAGGCCTTTATCTTAAGTGTTTGTATTTCAGTTGTTTAAGTTTTTATGGATAATTATTTTTTCTCAATATGAGACTTTTTATCTCTAAAATAGACGTTTTTAGGGGAGTGGAAAAAGTTAAGTGTCTGTAATTGAGGTTGTTGTGTTTTTTGGTTTCACTCTTGCTATTTAAAATCCAAAAAAAATAATGCCTTATGAGAATTTTAATATTAGATGACGACAGATTATATGGAAATATTCTAAGTCATCAAATTTCAGAACTAACAAATAGACAGTGGATTTGCCACAACATTGAGGATAATAAAAATATTTCCGATTTACTGTCGAGAGTAGATATGATATTGGTAGATAAAAATTTAGACGGTTGTGCGCATGATTCTAAAACTATTATCGACCGAATAATGGTTGAGTATCCAGAAATGAAAATAGTAATGATTTCAGGTACATCTCCAGTTGAGAAAATGGATTCAGTTCCTTTCATATTAAAAGATGAGAGAATCGCAATTAATGTAACAAATATTGTTAATTGATTTAGAGCAGCCATATAATATTGTTCTTAAATATCTATTAATCCCACTCTAAACAACTATTATGAAATTACTGATTATAGACGATGACTTTTTATTTGGAAATCTTTTGATGCACCAAATTACCGAAACAAGTGAAGGTGCTTTAAAGGTTTCTTTTCTCTCCCAAACTGAGAATCTAGACGATTATCTTGGGCATGCGGATTTAATTCTCTTAGATAAGAATTTAGACGAATGTTCTTTGACTTCATATGATGTATTAAATGTATTGGAGCAAAACGGAGAACCAGGAAAAGTGTTCAACATGTCGGGCAGTGAGGACTCTGAGATAGAGAACTATCCTATCTTATTAAAAAACGAGTTTTTAGCTGAAAAGCTTGTTGCTAATTACTGTTAAAATGGAAGCCACAGTTTTAAATTATCGGGAAAAAAAGTTAAAGCAAGAACTTGCTGAGTTAAGAGCTGAATTAAAGGCTCTTAAGTCTGAAAAGAAGATAGTGAAAAGTCAAAATTCATTCTTTGGAAATATCTTAAATGCAATTCCTTCTGATTTAGTAGTTTTTGACAAAAACCATAAATATCAATTTGTTAATCCTAAAGCTATTAAAGACAGAAAGATAAGAGAATGGCTGATTGGAAAGACTGACTTTGATTACTGTAGGTTGAAAGGAAAGCCATATTCCTTGGCGAAAAATAGAAGGAGACGTTTTAATCAGGTTTTAAAACAGAAGAAAGAGATTTCATTTGAAGAAAAAATGATTGATGCGAACGGGAATGATGTGTGGATATACAGAACAATGTTTCCGATTATCGTAGATGGGGAAGTTGAGGGTGTAATAGGTTATGCTTACATAATATCTCATCTTAAAAAAATGAAAAGCGACTTAGATATTGCTAAAAAAGAAGCTGAGGCCTCTATTAGAGCTAAGGAGTCTTTTTTGGCAAACATGAGTCATGAAATAAGAACTCCAATGAATGCCATTTTGGGAATGAGTCAATTACTTCGTGAAGCTGACTTGTCCCCAAAGCACAGGGTTTTTTTAGAAGGAATAACTAAAAGTGCTAATAATTTAATTGGTATTCTAAATGATATACTTGATTATAGTAAGATTAATTCTAATAAACTCTCTCTTGAAAATATAAGTGTGAACTTATTTGAAGAGATTACAAATTGTGCTCGTTTGTTTTCATTGAAATGTGAAGAGAAGGGGATTTTGTTAGAGACTCAGATTAGTGATGAGTTGAAGAAAACTTGCGTTAAAGGAGACCCTGTAAGGTTAAATCAGGTTTTAAATAACCTGGTAAGTAATGCTGTTAAATTTACTGCAGGTGGGAAAATTGCTTTGAAAGCTGAAGTAGTTAAAAATAATAAAACATCCTTAGGAATAGATTTCAGCGTTAGCGATACTGGTAAAGGAATTAAAGAAGAGAACTTAAAATCAATATTTGCTCCTTTTTCTCAAGGGGATAATACGGTTACCCGTGAATTTGGTGGTACAGGCTTGGGGCTAACAATAACAAAGAATATAATTAATTTATTAGGCGGCGAACTCAATGTTTTTAGTCAGCCTGGAGAAGGGTCTTTATTTACGTTTTCGATAGAGTTTGAAAAATGTACAAGGGTTTCAAAAACTAAAAAGAAAGATTTTAGCAATGTTAAATTGACAAGAGATTGAAAAATCCTTTTAGATGAAGATAACCCTCTTTATCAAGTTTATGCGCAAAGTGTTCTCGAAAAACATGTGTCAAATATTACTATTGCAAATAATGGAGAAGAAGCAATTGAGATAATGGAGCAGGAATCAGAGTTCGATATAGTTTTAATGGATATTCAGATGCCAGTTATGGATGGTTTGGAATGTACCAAGAAATTGAGAGAGAAAGGGTTTAACATACCAATAGTCGCACTTACAGCTAATGCTTTTAAAGAAGATCAGGAATTATATCTAGAGTCTGGGATGAATACTTATCTGAGTAAACCTTATTCAGAGTTAGAGCTTATCCAGAAAATATCAGAGACAACAAATATCAAGTCAAGTATAGAAGTGAAAGCGGCTGAAAATGTTCCGAAAAAACTTCCAAAAGTAATGTATAATCTCTTTGTGGAGGAAATGACGAAAAATATAAAACTCTTTACAGAGCATATAATTATGGGTGACTTGCAGGCCACAAATAAACTTGCCCATAAAATTAAATCGAATCTCAAAATGTTCGGTTTAGGAGAGTGGTTACCGCTTTGTATGAAAATTGAGAAATCATTGGAAATAAACGAATCAGATATTAAACAATTATGTTCCTGTATTCGTGAAAAAATTGATGAATTTCGGCTCTTGCCTTAGTCTCTAAATGAGACTTTTGTCTATAATGTAGACTGTGGATCCATCTGGTTTTGTTTTAACTGTCTTTTTTTTAGGTAGTTATGTTTTAGGCTTGAGGATTGAGACAATATTTAAAATATTTCGCCATGAACAAAATCAAAGCAGTACTCATCGTATTATTCATATTATTATTTTTTATAGGGAATTCATTAGCTCAGCCCCCGGCTTGTACAATTTCTGTAACTGTCACCTCTTCTTCGGGTAGTCAACCCTCAAGAGTGATTGGTAACAACCAGGTGTTGTGTATAGACGGTCCGGGAACTTACAACGGTTCCATCACAGTTAATAGCGGAGGCCATCTGGTAATATGTGGAGGGAATGTTACTGTATATGGTTCAGTAGCGATAATGCCGGGAGGTAAGTACTGGAGAACTCCTACATCAAGAATTATAGGTTCTTTCGTTAATTATGGTGCAACAAGTAATAATGAGTCTAACTGTTCAAGTCCTGAGCCTGAAATTGAAATAAACGGTAATGGTCAAAATATTCTCAGCGGAGATAACTCCCCCTCAACTGTGAAAGGTACTGATTTCGGTATGATAGAGATAGGTGATTTGAGCACATCACAAACATTTGAAATAAATAATAATGGGGATGCTGAACTTGTTATTAGTGATGAAATTGTTTCTTCGAATAGTCATTTTACGGTTACACAACCCAGTTCAATGGTTGTAGCTGTGGGTAGTTCAGAAAGTTTTGAGATTACATTTATTCCTAGCGCTGAGGGGTTAATTGAATCAACTATAACAATACCTAATAATGATACTGATGAAGGGGATTTCACTTTTGATGTATCTGGAAGTGGTTTTATAGCGTCTCTAACCTCAATAAATTCGGGTGATTTTGAAGATCCCTCTAACTGGGATTGTAATTGCTTGCCTGAATCTAGAAATCATATTTTCATGGAACATGATATGAGCATGAATACCTCTTTTAATTCAAATGAAGGAAGGTTGTTTTACGTCGAAAACGATGTTAACTTATCAATAAATTCTGGTGCCAATTTAAACATCGCGGGTGTTCTTATGAATAAAGGTTTCATTGATGGAAACCTCATACTTATTGGTGAAGAAATGCAATCTCCAGAACTGGGG
Source organism: Flavobacteriales bacterium (assembly GCA_038154685.1). GTDB lineage: Bacteria > Bacteroidota > Bacteroidia > Flavobacteriales_C. Next base: position 4,764 of record JAYPYW010000101.1, read on the forward strand.
TCAATAACAGATCTGGAAATAAACAATAGCTCAATAGATGGGGTAAAACTGAGTTCTGATTTATCCATATCAGGAAGATTAAAATTAACCCAAGGAGTATTAGACTTGAACACTTATTCATTAATCATGGATGCTTCTGGTACAAAAACAGCTTCAATTGTTCAGGATAATTGTACCAGTTATATTAATGGTGATGTAACCATCCGACAGTTTGTCCCTGAGGCAGCTTATGGTCATCACTATTTATCAACTCCAATGTCAAACTCCGTCTTAACTGGATGGGAAGATGATTTTGAATTTAAACTGAATGATTCATATTTTCCCCATTTATATTATTATGACGAACCGAATCAAGAATGGGTAACGCCAATTTCTTCAGATGAAGAAATTGTAATAGGAAGAGGGTATACCGGGTATTTTCCAGGAGAGAGAATTGTTGATTTAACAGGTGAATTAAATTGTGGGGATATTTCAGTTTCTTTATCAAATCAGGGAGATGGTTGGAATTTGATAGGAAATCCGTATCCTTCAATGATAGATTGGGATAATATTGTAATACCTGATGGGCTTGGGGCTGCTATTTATAGGTGGGATCATATACCTTCTATATGGGGTAGGTATGCAACCTACATAGACGGTATAAGTGTAAATGGAGGTACTAATTTTGTCCCTTTAATGCAAGGTTTTTTTGTCCACACAAATGAAAACGTTGAACTTAATTTTACTAATTCAATAAGAGTGCAAGATGAATCAGAATTTGTTTCATTTCTAAGTAGTAAAGAAAAGGAGTATCCTCTTATCAGGTTAAGTGTGGCAGGTTTTGATTATAACACAGAGGCTGTTATTAGGTATAAAGATGATTCTTATTCTTTTTACGAAAATAGTAATGATGCAATTTTATTTCCAATTGGAAATCCTGAGGGTGTTGAATTAGCAACTTTATCTTCCGACCTTGAAAAATTAGTCGTAAACTCATTGCATGTAAATGATTTAATGGAAGAGGTTGAATTGTATTTAAAAATTGGGACACCTGGTGTGTACACTATATCAAATGATGACTTTAAGAATTTTACTACTCACTCGGAGTTAATCTTGTTTGACAAAAAATTAGATGTTTATCATAGTTTTGAAGATGGGGCATATATATTTAATGTAGAAAAAGATGAAGCGGAGGATAGGTTTAAAGTGTTTGTAAATGAGCCAGAATTAGGGTTACATGAATTAATAGGGCGGGATTTAGTTTCGATTATTAAAACTTCAAATGGGGATGCTCTATTATTTAATCATCAAATAACATTTAGTGATGATATTACGATAATAAATTCTCTTGGGCAAGTTGTGCAAGTGATTAACCAAGTAGGGAATTTGAAAAAAATAAACCTTCCTAATTTGGACTCTGGTATTTACTATATCATCATAGAAATCGGTGGAATAAAAGAATCCGTAAAATGGGTTAAGTAAAATTTTAAGTAAAAAAATTATATTTAAACCAAACTACATTTGTAGTTTGGTTTTTAAATTATGAAAAAAGTATTAAGCTTAATTTTCTTTTCTCTCTTTTTTCAGATGCTAACATCATGTAAAAAAGAGCAAGATCCTAAAAATAAAATTTTGCCACTAGGTGCTTCTCGCGTTGATGGAGCTTACCCAATTTTTGAAAGTTTTCGGTATGAATTGTGGAAATTACTTCAAACAGATAATGCTGATTTTGACTTTATTGGAACTCAGAAAGATCATGCATCTAGGCCCGACTTAAATGGTGTTTCATTTGATTTGGATCATGAAGGGAATAGCGGGTGGACCTCAGGGCAAATTTATAATAATATGGATTTTGTCCTGTCTTATGTGGACGCTCCAGATTTTGTATTATTAAGTTCCCCAGGAGGAAATGACGCGCTTCAGGCATTGCCTTATGACAATGTTGTAGAAAATATAGAAGCAATTATTAGAAAAATTCAACAAAAGAATCCTAATGTTACAATTCTTATTGAGAAAATGGCTCCAGCACATTCTGATATAATGGAGGGGGAGTTGTTGAATTATTTTAATTTGATTGAAGCTGATGTTGATGTAATTGCTGATAATTTAACTACGACTACTTCAAAGATTATTGTAGTAGATATGGCTTCCGGGTTTAATGATAGTTTTTTAGCGGATAATGTACATTATAATGAATCTGGTGCAAGATTTATAGCAGGGAAATATTTCGATATTTTAAAGCCTTTATTGAAATAAAGCTGCGTCTGATTTAATTTTAAGGAGTCTACCTTTTTACAAATTTTCATTTTTGGTATCGTTCTTGTTTAGGAGGGGATGGTAACGTTTTTATGATAAAGACGTTTGATTACAAACTAAATCATTTATTATGAAATTTAATGCTTTAATTATTGCCGGACTTGCGGTTACGCTTTTTACAACAAGTTGTAGAAGAGAGTCTTCGGAAGATGTTAATCAGGATAAGATTTACACTAAATATAGAATGGAATACGATGATAATACTGATAAAACAACTATAAGAGCTGTATTCAGATTGTCTGATGCTCTTGGAGTGAAAATTAGACTAGATGACCCTGCAGAAATTACTGTTAATGATAGAAATCTTGATTGGAAAAGTACTTATGCCTATTATCAAAATGAGGAAGACGGATGGGTGGCTTCTGGGACTTACAGATTTGTTAATAACGACAGAGAGGTGCTTACTAATACTTTAGCTTATAATAGCACTATTTCTTTTCCGATTGATTTAACGGAGTTATATAAAAGCGAAAGTTATGTTTTGTACTGGGATGGAGATCCTTTGTTATCGGGTGAGAGTGTAAGGGTGACTTTAAAGTCGGCTAGTTCAAGTTTTTCAACAAGTTTTACAGCTTCTGCAACTGGGGCTAGATCGGTGACGATTAATAAGAGTAGATTGACTGATATTCCACTAGGGGCCGCTACTTTATCGATGTACAGAGAATCGTCTCAAGATTTAGATGAAAGTACTTCAGCTGGCGGAGTTATGGAGACTAAATTCACAGCAAGATCAATCGCTATCACAATTAATGAATAATAAAATTACTATGATATTTAAAGGCCGGGATTTCCCGGCCTTTTTTGTTTTGTTAGTTTTATGCTTCCTTTCCTTCGACTCCGCTCAGAATGACCCAACGATCAGGTGTCATCCTGAGCGGAGACGAAGGACGCGTAAGAGGGGTAAAAGAAAAATGGGTAACAGCGTTAACTATTACCCATTCCCTTTAAACTATTATCCAAAGGTTTACCTCAATAAAGAGACTCTACCAACAGCTTGTTCTTTTCTTGGATTTCCATCCGGGTGGTTAACGCTGTAGAACGCCTTCCAAACGTACACATCAATTTGTGCTTCGTTACCCATGAAAGTACCATCCCATCCTATATCGATGTTGTTCGATTCGAAGATTAATTCTCCCCATCTGTTGTAAACAAGTAGTGTATAATCCGATAGGTTGTGTCCTCTAGGTGAGAAAACATCATTAATTCCATCCGCGTCTGGTGTAAATGCGTTAGGCGCATAGAAGTGACTTGGACAAAATTCGTTGAT
>JAYPYW010000102.1:0-8303 GCA_038154685.1 Flavobacteriales bacterium
ACACCACCATCAATAACGTGATTCACCAACTTTTCTAAAGCTGGAAAATCCACCTCTTCATCTTTTGTAAAAGGTGTTACTAATGCTACTCCTGTTCCTTCTATTTTCCTTACAACCATACTAATTCTTATTAATCAAGTGTAAATAGTTATCTAAACCTTTCATTAATTGACGTAAACCTTCTCCTTCTTTTAAGTTGATAGTAAAATCTAGTTCATCAACATTTTTAAATCCTGCTCCTCCAACTTTGAATTTCGCTTTTGAGGCTTTTATAACAAACCTTAAAACCTCATCCTCTTCAACGGTAGTGTCAATCAATATGTCAAACTCCTTTTGAATAAAATTTTCAACATCCGAAGAAGTTGATTCCAATTTCCAATTCAAATCTTTTTTCACGAAATAATCATACTCCAATTTCGGGGTCACATACCTAGGTAATTCGTCGGCATCGAAATATCCAATTGTTTTACATTTAATGTTGTAATCCTTCAGAAATTTCACGTAACGCTCAACTAACTCCTTAGCATCTTCATCATCTCCGCGATAAACAATTCCAACAGTTTGAGCATTTTTAATATTAATAGCTTTTACCTCTCTAATTGGCGACTGTAATCGCGAGTAAGAGAAGTCGGATAGCTTTCGTTTTATATTATCCAATACTCCCATTAAAATCGAACCGCAAAAATAGCATTAGTTTTCGATATATACTAGGGAATGAGACTTATTTTCTGACGCAGAGATACGCAAAGAAGACACAGAGAAAAGGAGCTCCTCAGAGACCTTTGCGTCTCCTTAGCGAACTCTGCGTCCAACAATAAAAATTAAGAGATCATCTCGAGGAATTCATCTTCGGAAACTAATTGAACTCCTAACTTTTCTGCCTTCTCTAATTTACTTGGTCCCATCTTATCTCCAGCAACAATAAATGAGGTCTTTTTTGATATACTACCTACATTCTTACCTCCATATTTCTCAATGGTTTTCTTTAATTCATCTCTTGAGAATTTTTGAAAAACACCTGAAACAACAATAGATTTACCTTCAAGAACTTTATCTAAGTTGGCATCTTCTTCTGATTCGATGATAGCCATTTGAACCCCTGCAGATTTTAAACGCTCGATTATTTCGAGATTTTTCTCATCAACAAAAAACTCCTGAACACTCTCTGCAATCTTATCACCAATCTCATCAACAGCTACTAAGTCATCTAAAGTTGCATTCTTTAAGTTCTCTATGTTTTTAAAGTTTTTCGCTAACGTTTTGGCAACGGTTGATCCAACAAATCTGATACCAATAGCGAACAAAACTTGCTCAAATGGAATCGATAAAGATTCTCGAACACCTTTTATTATTTTATTCACCGATTTATCGGCCATGCGTTCTAATTGTAGCATCCTTAGAGCATTTTGCTCTAAATCGTACAAGTCAGCGATATTATTGATTAATCCAGCCTTGAAAAACTGCTCAACCGTCTCCCCTCCTAAACCATCAATATTCATGGCTTTTCTTGAAATAAAGTGCTCGATTTTCCCTGTAATTTGAGGAGGGCATCCATTTTCATTCGGACAGTAATGATTCGCCTCTCCTTCTTTTCTTATCAGTTCAGTGTTGCACTCCGGACAGTTTTCAATGTATTTAACAGCTTCGGCTGAATCAGGTCTGGAAGCTAAATTAACTCCAACAACTTTTGGTATTATCTCTCCTCCTTTTTCCACAAAAACCTGATCGCCAATGTGTAAATCCAGCTTTTCAATTTGATCTTTATTATGTAGAGATGCCCTTTTAACCGTTGTCCCTAATAAAGAAACTGGTTCTAAGTTGGCCACTGGTGTTACTGCCCCAGTTCTTCCAACCTGATAGGCCACCGAGTTTAAAGTGGTTACCGCTTGCTCTGTCTCAAACTTATAGGCTATTGCCCAACGTGGTGATTTTGAAGTAAACCCTAATCGGTCTTGCTTTTCATAGCTATTAACCTTAATTACAATTCCATCCACTTCAAATGGCAAGTCTTTTCTCTTCTCATCCCAGTGATTAATAAAATCAAGAATCCCATCAATGGAGTTAGTTTTCTCAATCATTCTCTCAGCAACTTGTGGAACTTTAAACCCCCACTCACCAGCTTTGATTAAATTTCCTAAATGGGTTTTCTCAGGAAGGTTCTCCCCTAGCATATAATACAGGTAACAGTCTAATCCTCTTGAAGCTACGATTTTACTCGATTGCATTTTTAGCGTTCCTGAAGCTGTGTTTCTTGGGTTAGCCATTAATGGTTCACCAGCTTTTGCCTTTTCTTCATTTAACTTTTCAAAAGCAGCTAAAGGCAGAAAGATCTCTCCTCTAATTTCAAACTCCTCTGGGTAATCTCCTTTTAGTTTTAGCGGAATAGACCGAATGGTTTTTACATTATTAGTTACATCATCCCCTTGTGTTCCGTCCCCTCGAGTAACCGCCTGAATAAGCTCTCCGTTTACATACCTCAATCCAATGGCAACACCATCATATTTAAGCTCACATACATATTCTACTTCCTCTTCAATTAGTTTTTGAATTCGATTTTCAAAATCAATCAAGTCTTCCTTCGAATAAGAATTACTTAAAGAAAGCATTCTGTATTTATGAGTAACCGTTTCAAAGTCTTTTGTTATTGCACCTCCTACCCTTTTAGTTGGCGAGGTTTCCAAAGCGAACTCAGGAAACTGCTCCTCCAAACCTTGAAGTTCTTCCAACATTTTATCAAACTGAAAGTCCGAAATTGTTGGATTCGACAGCACATAGTAATTATGGTTATGCTCTCTTAACTCATCACTTAAAACTTCAATCCTCTTTCGAGCAGTTGCTTTATCCATTGGAACAATTTTTGAAACTGAAAATTACAAAGAGCGCTCAACTTTGTAAAAACAAACGATACTTTGTTTTGAACAAATTCGTTCAGTTATTAAAAGCTTAGCGAACCTTTTTGTGAAATTGATTGTAAACTCATTAAATAAATGCCTATGGAAAGTAAAGATGATATAGTAAAAAACTGGTTACCTAGATATACTGGAATGCCTTTAGAAGATTTCGGCAAACACATATTGTTAACCAATTTTAAAGGATATATGAATCACTTCTGTGAAATGACAGGAGCTGAAGTTGCGGACAAAACTAAAGGAATGACCGCTGCCACTCATGATGGCATAACCATGATAAATTTTGGAATGGGAAGTCCTAATGCGGCAACAATTATGGACTTATTAACTTCTATAATGCCTGAGGCGGTATTGTTCCTTGGAAAATGCGGAGGTTTAAAACGTAAAAATGAGATTGGGGATTTAATATTACCTATTGCAGCAATAAGAGGTGAAGGTACCTCTAATGATTATCTACCGCCTGAAGTTCCTGCAATGCCAGCTTTTAGTTTACAAAGAGCGGTTTCGTCCACCATCAGAGCATATGATTTAGATTATTGGACTGGCACATGTTATACGACCAACAGAAGAGTTTGGGAGCATGATGAAAAATTCAAAGAATATTTAAGAGACACAAGAGCGATGGCTATTGATATGGAAACAGCTACCGTATTCGCCACTGGATTCTATAACGAAATCCCAACAGGCGCTCTGTTATTGGTAAGTGACCAACCTATGGTTCCAGATGGCGTTAAAACTTCTGAGTCAGACAAAAAGGTTTCTGCCAATTTTGTTGAAACACATATTAAGATTGGAATTGATGCTTTGAAGGAGATTAAATACAACAGATTATCAGTTAAGCACTTGAAGTTTGCTTAGAAATTCACTCACAGATCACTCGGATTAAACAATGTAAGCATTTGTTGTGACGCACTTGTCCTTTATTTGCACACAGATTTTCCAGATTACAAAGATTATTATAAAAATTGTAGCAACATTAATCTGTTTAATCTGAAAAATCTGTGTGCTTTATAACAACTTATCTTATCGATTCTTCAAAAGCAAAAGTCGATAAATCTTATCTTATAAAAACACAAAAAGGCACAAAACTCATAGAGTTTAAACTCCTCGATCTTTGTGCCTTCTTATTTATTTTGTGATAAAACAAAATCTATAAAAAAATAAAACTCAGAACACATCTTCAAAATCCTGCCATGATTAAAGTGTATTCTGAGTTTTGGCAATTCGGGAATAAAGAACGTCTTAAAATCAGCATAAGCTAAAACAACCTAATAAGTATTTAGTTACACCTTGATTAAATTTTTTCTAAAATTTTAATTTATTTTAGGGAACAGAACGAAAAATCATTTTTGGCACGGCGTTTGTTTTAACCCTGTCAGAATTTAAAAACATTTAAAATGAGAACTATTTCAAAATCATTATTAGGAATCATAGTTATTGCAGGAGCAATGACATTAACGAGTTGTAAAGGAAAACAAAAGAAAGAAGAACCAAAGGTGTCTGGTGAAACTGTAATTAACATGCACTGTTTTGGGTCTGATTACTTTTCAAGTAAAAAACATTTAAGAGCCTCTGGTCTTGGTGAAAGCATGGATAGAATGACTGCTATCAAAAAGGCAAGAAACGAAGCAAAGACTGCTTTAGCTAGCTCGGTTGAAACAACTATTAAAGCAACAATCGACAACTACGTTAACTCTAGAGAAATGAACAATAGAGAGCAAGTTGAAGAGAAGTTCGAAGGTTTATCAAGAGAGGTTATCAACCAAAATCTTTCTAACGTAAAAACAATCTGTGAAAAATTAACTCAGAAGAAAGAAGGAGGTTTCGTTGCTTACCTTGCGATTGAAATGCAAGCTGATGAATTAGTTGAAGCAATCAATGATAGAATCACTAAGGAAGAGTCATTAAGAATTGATTACGATTACGAAAAATTCAAAGCTACTTTCGATAAAGAAATGGAAAAACTTGAAAAAGGATTATAAAATTTAATCAACTTAGATTTTGAAAGGACGCTCCACTTGTGGGGCGTTTTTTTATTTCCATTTTTTTTTGATCGCACACAGAGTCTCAAGAGTTCACAGAGTTTTTTCTCTATTCGAAATAAAAAGATAAATATGTTCCTTTTTCAAATGGCTGACGCAGTCGTAGGCAATAAAGCTAAATATTCGCAATTCCTGTGCAGACAGGCATCAATTTAGGAAAAGAACAAAAATTAAAACTCTTAAGACTCTGAGTAATCTGAGGACTCTGAGGACTCTGTGTGCAAAAAAGAAAAATTACAACTGCTTCAAAAGCAATTGCAAATTGAAATCATTAGAATACTTCTGCAATGAAGCAGATCTTTTTAAAGATGCTTGCTCAGAAAATGTTTCATTAGATAATTGAATCACCTTCTCCTTAAACTCTTCCGGAGAACCAGCTAATTGTACAACTTCTTCCAAACCTGTTCCAACAACCATTGGTGTATTCACTAAACAATGTCCCCCATTATATAACGCAGCTAACAATTTAAGCTTAATTCCAGTACTTTGAAAAGTTGGGAGAATATTAATTTTAGCCGAATAAATTAACTGGTTTATTTGTACTGAATTTAAGTCGTCCTTCAATTCAACATTGGCATTCGCATCAACCAACTTTTTCAACTCTAAAGAAGGCTGATTACCAGCAATTATTAGTTTATAGTTCAAATCACGAAAAACCTTATCTACCAAAAATATCGCTGCTTCATTATTTTCACCAACACTTAAATTCCCATGATAAAAAGCAAACTGCTCTGGTTCAGCGTTAACTTTCACTTCATCAAATTGATGAAAAGCTGAAATCAACACAGCTTTACCATATTTATTATTTAAATAACTGGTGTCCTTTGATGAAATCCCTAATACTGACTGAGCATTTTTATAGGCAATTTCTTCAAATCGTTTCAATTTTTTAGCCTCCGATTTAAAATACAATTTCTTCATTGGTTTACGCTCAATCTCAGCCAAAGAAGCATAATAATCATGTTCGATATTATGTGAACGAACTATCTTTTTTCGGTTTTTTAATCGCTCATCGGTAATCCAATAACAAGTATGTAATCCTTCAAATAAAATTGGAGCATCATCTTCTAAAAGATTTTCCAAAAGCGTTTCATTTTTTCTGGAAGAAACAATAAATGGATGGAAACCAAGCAAATGGGCACCAACCATTTTTCGGGGATAATAATAAACTTGCTCACAAAACTGTTCCAGTTCTTTAGCTGGCTCACGGTCGTATTGAAAACAGTGTAAAGTAATTTTCACCCCAGCTTCATATAAAGACTTCACTTTATAAAACACGTCAATCACCCCTCCATAATTCGCTGGAAAAGGAATAGAAAAAGATATAATGTGTAATTTTTTATCCAAGATCCTGGTAACAATCTATTAAAACTTGCTTTTCATTTTCCCAAACCAAATCAAGCTTCGCTTTTTGAACATTTTGTTTGGTTTGATTGAATAACGATTCATCATTCAAATAGTTGTTTATTTCGTTAGCCATTTTTTTGGGATCATAACCCGATAAAATAATCCCGGCTTTATATTCATCCATTATACGCCTTACCTCCACCAAATCGGAAGCAATAACCGGTAAATCGGCCTGAAAATAATCAAATAATTTATTTGGTAAGCTATACTTATAATTAAGGTTAGTATCCTTATCCAATGTAACTCCAACATCAGCAACCTTAGTATAAGATATCAGCTCTTCAAAAGGAACCCTTCCTGTAAAAAATACTTTCGATTTTAATTCAGAGGATTGAACTTTTGATTTTAATGGTTCTATAACATCTCCAGATCCAACCACTAAAAACACTGCATCAATCCAATTCATTGCCTCTACCATCTCCTCTGCCCCTCTATCTACATTTATGCCAGCGCCTTGCAATAAAATTATTTTTTTATCTAATGGAAGGCCTAACTCCTCTTTTGATTTTGTACTTAAATCACTTTTAAATTTCCCCGCAATAGGCACATTCCTCATTACTCCTAGCTTAATTCCATATAAATTTTGGTAGATATCTGCTATAGATTGGTTTACAGTGAAAACTCTTTTGAGATTAGGGAAAATGGATCGCTCAATCCTTAACCACATATTTTTAGCGAATGAGCCCTGCTTTAATTCAGGGACTTCGGTAAAGTATTCATGGGAATCATAAACCAATTCTCCTCCTTTAACTCGCTGGACTAATCGGTTGGCTAACAAAGTATCTAAGTCATTCGAATGCAAAACATCGAACTTTCTAAATAACAAAAAGAAAAATAATCTGATATTAAACTCTGCATAAAACAAAGCTCCCTTATCAAATATTAATTTCATCCGCTTTGTTTGATAGTTCCTACCCTTTATTGGTAAACTGTTTTTAAGCACTCTTCCAACTAAAAGAACATCAAAACCTTGATCGGTTAATGTTTCGCAGGTACGATTAACCCTTTGGTCGCTAGACAAATCATTAATCACCGAAACAATCACCTTTTTATTCACAATGCAAATGTAACGCTTTCCTAGGATTGATTAAGGTTTAAGAGACAATAGTAGTAACAAAAACTTAACCTCTTTTTTACAAAGTTTTATTGAATTGTGTGCTCAATACTTATATATTAGATAAACAATTAATTACGTGCCTGTTATGTTTACTTCGATCGTTCAAGAATTAAAAGCGCTTTTATCTGTTGATTCTCTTCTTAAGGAAAAGAAAAAACTAGATGAGATTATCACAAAGTTTAATAACCTTAAAAACGAGAGTGGCGCAGATGAAGATGTAAACCAGTTACTCGCCAATGATTTGATTAACGAATTAAAAAAGAAGATTGAGGACGAGAAAGAATCAACAAAAAGGGCGGCGGAATTAATTAAGTCTCAAAAAGAAGAATTGATCAATCAATTAGAAACATTAATTGAAAACGAACAAAACATTGGTAAAGCTTTTAATGATTTAAAAGAAATCAGAGAAAAATGGACTAAACTGAACGAAAAAGCACCTTTAGAGCAAAAAGATATTGATAAGATTTTCACAAAAAAACTTGAAGACTTTTATTACAACATCAACATCTACAAGGCAATTCAGGAACATGATTTAAAAAGAAATCAGCAGCACAAGGAAGTCATTTTAAAGAAGCTAGAAGATGCTACCCAAAAAGAAACATCCAAAGCCTTAATGAAAGAAATTAAAGGCTTAAGAACCGAATGGGAAAGTATTGGACCTGTTACCCGTGAAAATCAAGATGAGTTTTGGGATAAATACAGAGGATTCCTTGACCAACTTTACGCTAAATTCAAAGATTTCAAAGAATCTGAAAAAGAAGAGCAACTTGAAAACCAAAAGAAAAAGCAGTTTGTAATCGATTATATCAAAAGCATTGATGTAAATAC
>JAYPYW010000103.1:0-2838 GCA_038154685.1 Flavobacteriales bacterium
TACTCAGGGAGAGGCTGAGGCGAATGGAGGTAACTTTGCTTCTAGGGGAAGTACGATTTACAGAGCATGGACAACTGTTGGAGTTGATTTAACAGATTATATTGGGTCAGATGTCACATTGTTGTTTGAGACGTGGGATTGTGGTTTAGGAGGGCATTTTGGTTATGCTTATTTAAATGCAAGATGTGATTCTCTAGGGATAACAGCTCAAAGTTGTGCAGCTGACGATGGAGTAACTTTAACTGCTCCAGAAGGATTTAGTTATTTATGGAGTACTGGACAAACTACCCAAACAATAGACGTCCCTGATGCAGTTGCTGGTGATACAGTTTGGGTTGAATTGACTACAAAATCAGGATGTACTTCTAGTTTGCATACTGTTCTTAATCCGGCCAGAATTAACGCAAATTTTAAAATAAACAATGATGATGTTTGTCAAGGAGAATCAATTTCATTCACAGATTCTGCCTGGTCTAAATTTTTATTAGATGATACAGATGTTCCAATTACAAGAAAAACATGGCGATTTAGTGATGGAACAACCCTTGATGCTTTGACAGAAACTGTATCGCATACATTTGCAGATTTTGGAATTCAATGGGCAAGATTAATAGTGGAAAATGACTACGGTTGTATAGATTCTGTCACAAAAGATGTGAATATTCATCCTATTCCAGTTGCTGATTTTAGGTTTAACCCCAATTGTGTTGGAAAGGAGGTAAGTTTCGAGAATAGTTCATTAATTGATGTTGGTTTAATAACAAGATTAGATTGGGAAATAGGAAAGACTTATCAAACCACGGAATCGAAACCTGTATATACTTTCGCTCCGGAGGACTCGTTAGTAACCAAACTAAAAGTGACCTCTGATTACGGTTGTGTGGATTCGATTACTAAAGAAATTGAATTATGGCCTTTACCAATACCAGATTTTAATGCAGCTACACAATGTTTAGGTAAGGCAATGGATTTTGTAAATAGTTCAACCTCTGAAGTTGTAGATCCTATTGATCGATATAGATGGGATTTCGGGGATTCCAGCGCTTTAACAATTTTGGAGGAGCCAATCCATACCTATGATAGTGCAGGGATTTTTAATGTAAGGCTTGAAATCGAAACAGAGAGAGGTTGTGTAAATGATACAGTTAAAGGGGTACTCGTGCTTCAAGGACCTCAAATAGATTTCGATTTTGGATTTGCCTGCTTAAATAGTCCGGTTGATTTTGAAAATAATTCCCTAGGAAAGGATTCGGTAGTGAGTTGGTTGTGGGACTTCGGGGATGGGGGGACAAGTGTAGATGAAGTTCCTGATTATGAGTATACGGCTAGTGATGTTTATACAGTTAAATTAAAAGGAGTAACTAGTTCAGGTTGTGAAGACAGTTTATCTAAAAACTTGATTATAGCGGCTATTCCGGAGGCTAATTTTGATGCGGATCCAGTATGTTTAACAGATACTACCGTATTTAGAGACCAATCAATTGTGAGCAGTGGGGAAGTAGATAGCTGGTCTTGGAGCTTTGCAGATACTACATTTAGTGAACTTCAAAATCCAAATTTCATTTTTGATACAGCAGGAACCTATAATGTTCAATTAAAAGTTGAGTCAGGAGTTGGGTGTGTTGATAGCATTGTAAAACTAGTAACGGTTTATCCAGGGCCTGAGGCAGGATTTGATTTTACTGAAGTTTGTTTTGAGGAAATAACCGAGTTTTATAATACTAGTACAAGTAAAATTCCAGGAACAATAGAGTATTTCTGGGATTTTGGAAACGGTACACCAAATAAGGAAATTAGTGATCCAACTTTGGAGTATTCGGAGGCTGGAATTTATGAAGTGACGCTTTTAGCAACTCAGGTTGGGTGTACTTCAATTTTCAAGGATTCTGTAATTGTTAGGGCAAGGCCTGTAGTAGACTTTTCTAATGTGGCTGTTTGTTTAGGAGTTGATAATGAAATTAAGAATACATCGGCTTCTGAATCCGCTATCGCGTCATGGGAATGGACATTTAAAGAACTAGGAACGCAGCAATTTGGAGAATTTCCAGTTGTTTCAGTTGCAAGTGGTGACACTTTTACGGTTGAATTAATTGCTACTGCTGAAAATGGTTGTCCTGATACGCTAGAGAAGGTATTAAAGGTAAGCCCAAATCCAATTGTGGATTTCAGGTACCAAAATAAGTGCGCAGGGGAGGAAGTGAACTTTATTAGTCAGGCAGTAGTTTCTAAAGGTTATATTTCAAAGTGGACCTGGGATTTTTCGGATGGAACTGTAGTTGAGGCTAAAGATACCCAACACATTTTTAGGGATACCTCAGGAACTGTAGATGTGAAATTAATTACTGAAACAGCCGACGGTTGTGTAGATTCAGCAATTATTCCTATTCAGGTTTATGGAAAACCAACTGCAATTATTAAAACCGGGCCTGTTTGTTTGGGAGATTTAACTTATTTGGAAGATAGTTCATATGTTGAAGGCGATGAGGTTGTGTCTTGGGAGTGGAATGTTGGAGATGGATCTTTATTAAAAATCGAACAGAATTTATATTACAAGTACCCTAAAGCCGATACGTTTAATGTTGAGCTTTTTGTGGTGACAGATAATGATTGTAAGGATACTGCAAAATTTAAAGCAGTAGTTTATGATAATCCTGAACCTGATTTCTCAAACTCTAAAAGTTGTTATAACGCCCCAACATATTTTTACAATGAAACGGTTGATACAGCTGAAATGCAAAGTTACCATTGGGATTTTGGTGATGGTGATACCTCTATAACTAAGAATCCTTCACATATTTATAGTGAAACAGGTTTGCTTTCAGTTCGTTTGTTAGGTGT
>JAYPYW010000103.1:2848-7652 GCA_038154685.1 Flavobacteriales bacterium
GGTGTTGATACTAATAATTGTAGGGGTGAAATTGTGAAAGATGTTATCGTAAAGGATATTCCAAATCCATTATTTGATGCTAATAAATACAATGGTTGTAATCCTCAAACAATCGATTTTATAGATTATTCAAATGCACCACTTGACACTATTGTAGAATGGTCATGGGATTTTGGCGATGGAGATACCTCTGATTTGGCATATCCTGTTCATGAGTATGATGAGCCTGGTTATTATGATGTTTCGTTGAATGTAGTAACAGTAAACGGATGTGAAAACAAATTTGAATGGGATAGTATGATTCATATTTATCCAATTCCAGAAGCGGATTTTGAATTTACTCCAGAGGATGCAACTATGTTAAATCCCGAAATACAGTTTACTGACTTCTCATGGGGAGCTGAATATTTCCGATATGAATTTGGCGACGCCCAAGTAAGTAGCGAGCAAAACCCAATCAACATTTACAAAGAATATGGTGATTACAATGTAACTCAAATTGTTTCCACAAGGTACGGTTGTTCGGATAGTATTGTTAAACCATTGAGAATAGAGCCTGTTTTCCAAGTTGCAGCGGCAAACGCTTTTTCACCAAATGGAGATGATATAAATGATGTGTTTAAACCAAGTGTTAGAGGTTTTGATACAAGCCCCGACAAATACACATACCAAATATTTAACCGTTGGGGGGATATGATTTGGGAAACAAATGATTACACAGAATCATGGGATGGAAGAGTGAATACCTTTGAGTTTTTAAACACAAATAAGATCCAGCAAATTGATGTATATGTTTGGAAATTGATAGTTTGGGATATTACATCTGACAGAGATAAGCATGTTTACGTGGGTACTGTTGCATTAATAAAGTAAGTCTATTATAATAATTCATAAGTCGACTCTAAATACGGTTTAGTCATACTGTTTAATCACTTATATCTATAAACCTGGAATTTCAATTCGAATTCGTTATCTTTAAAGTATGACGTTTGAAGGCGTAAGTTTTCTCGAAACGTCATACCAAAACTACCGCCTTAACACTTATTTTGTGTGACCCTTATTATTGAACTATGAAAAAAACTAAAACATTTTTATTTAGAGGAATATCCCTATTCACTTTTGTTATCTCAAGCATTAATTCCATGGCTCAATCTCCAACCGGTTACATTGCCGATTGGAAAAACGATGCCGATGGAGCTTATTCTATTATTCATGATGACTATGGTGACGTTGGAGTAGATGGAATTTGGCAATATGCAGATACAATTGCTTATAACAGAGGTATTAAGTTTACATTTGGAGCAATTGCAGAAAGATGTGAGGCTTTTAGAAGTGTTAACGGTTATAGTACTCCTTATGGATACGCTAAAAGTGTAATGATCGAGCAACATGGGCATGAAATTATTTCACACTCTCATACGCACGATTGCGCAGTTGGAGCCTCTTGGAGTCCTTGTGATATAACTCCAAACTGGGGTGAAGAACCAGGAAGCGCTAACTTCAATTTACAATTAAATACCGCTCATAATTCTATAATCGCGGGAACAGGTTTTACTCCTGTTTATTATATATTCCCATATGATAGATTCACACAAGCTGCGAATGATAGGTTAAAGGACTTAAATTACATAGGATCGCGAACAGGTTGGAGTTCTCCTTACGGACCAGATCCAGCTTTCCATAGAAACGGTTACGAAAACGCTGATTTATCAACTTTTTATCCAGATGCTGATGGGTTCTTTAGAACAGCTGTTGAGGTTTTTGATGATATTGATAGAAGAAGACCTCCGGTAGAGCAAACGGAATTATTAGATAGTGCTGTTGATTATGCCATTGCAAATAACATGTGGGCAAATAGAGAGTTGCATAATGTAGGTACTTCTGGTTGGGGTTCTGTTCAAGTTGATCCTTACAGACAGCATTTGAATTATGTGAAGTCGAAGGTTGAATCAGGTGAGTTATGGGTAGGTACCGTTTCTGAATTAATAACTTATCAAATGCAAAAGCTTAAGTTTTCTCCAAATGTAAATTACGTTGGAGCGAGTAATAAGATTTTTGTAACCTGGAATAATATAGGTGCTGGTTATAATGTTGTTGTTGAAGATTACTTAAACGCTTTAGAGATTAAATCACCAATTACTATGGTTGTTGATTTAGATGGTTTACCAGGTTCTTGGGCGGTTAAGCAAAACTCTGTTGATTTACCAGGAGAGCGTTTCTATGCTGCAGAAGGGAAATTATTTATTAATGTTTTTCCGCATGAGGGAGATTTAGAAATTTACCAATCAACTGGTGGTGGAAATACTTCGCCATACGTAGATAATGACTTGAGTAACCTTAATTTGGCAGTGAATTTTTCTCCTACGAATATTGATTTGAAATTCGTTTTTGAAGACGCTGAAACAGCTGATGCTGATTTAATTTATACTGCAACTGGTTATTCTGGAATTACAGTTGATATTGTTGGTGGTGTTGCAACTATTTCAGCTCCTTTAGATTGGACTGGTTCAACAACCATTACATTTACTGTTGAAGATGAAGGAGGTTTAACTGCTTCTGAAACTATCGATATAATTGTTACTGATCCATTTGATGGTCAAACTCCATTTGGAGGGACACCAATAGAAATTCCTGGAAGAGTTGAGGCTGAGGATTACGATGAAGGGGATGAAGGAGTTGCATTCAATGAGGAGTTCTCTCCATGGGCACCAGATCCATCAGGGGATCAATACCGTCCATGGGATTTAGTTCAGGTAGATGTTATTGGATCTTCAACCGAATATGGTGTTGGATTCACTGTGACAGGGGAGTGGTTAGAGTACACTGTTGACGTTGCTGTTGATGGTTGGTATGCGATTGATTTAAATGTTGCTCAATACGCTCCAGATGCTCCAGAAGTTGGTCGAATTGAATTGTTAATAGATGGGTACTCTTGGGTTCCTGTAACAGATATGATGTTTACTTCTGGTTGGTCTTCATATGAAACATTGAGTTTACCTGATGGTTACTGGTTATCCGAAGGTTTACATGTTTTAAGAGTGAGTATCGCAAGAGGAAATGTAAATATTAATTACATTGATATTCTTACAAGTCCAATGGAGGGTTCAGAGGTTGTTTTGGAGAATTCATTTGAGGTGTTCCCTAATCCAGCTGTTGAGTCTTTAACAATTGATACGAATTTTGAATCAGCTTCAATTTTAAATCAAACTGGAGAAGTTGTTAAAGTAACTAACAATAAAGTTGTTGATGTATCAGATTTAGCAAACGGAATTTATTTTGTTCGATTAGATGAAACGAGTGAGATGGTAAAGTTTGTTGTGACGAAATAATTATTAAACCAAAACAAAAAAAAAGCCGCTCTTGTAGCGGCTTTTTTTGTTTCATAGTTCAAAAATTCTCGTTACTTTTCAATTCAGTTGTATTATATGAACATGATAGGTTATAAATATTCTAAGCAGTTTTTCTTTTTTTCTTTTCTTATTGTGTTCAGCAATCTTTTAAATGCTCAACAGGACTCGGTTTCCTTAAAAGTAGAACAACATATTGACTCGGTGCTTAATATTCCTGCGTCGGACACCATAGCGGGTGAAGATGGGATTGAGGTAGAGGAAGAAATTGAAGTGATTGAAGACCTGAAAGGAATAATGAATCTATCAGTTTTAGATCCCTTCTTAAAGGAATACAATGTTTTTCTAAATGGAGAAAATCATACTTGGTATGACGATAATGGGGTGATTAAGTTGGAAATGTTGAAGTACCTCAATAAAAAAGCTGGCGTTACTAGGTACTTTATGGAGTTCGGGCCAACCACCGGGTGGATTATTAATGAATATGTCCTTGATAAGGATACTGGCTTGAGTGTAATTATGAATATGCTCCCAAACGGTTCTTATAAGAAGTTGTTTAATGGTATAAGGGATTATAATAGAACATTGCCAGATTCTTTGAAAATTGGAGTGTTAGGTGTTGATGCTCAAAAATTAGCATCTATGTTAATATTGTACGTCGACTATCTAAGAAGAGGGAAAGATATGTTAAAAGCACAAGATTCTATTCAGTTGTCTTTAGAAGCACTTCATTATGATGTTGGTGCCATTAGTCATTTTGAGCCTGATTTCGAAAATCAGAAGACTTATTATAATCGTCAGCGCTACAGGTACGATAATAAAAAGATGGAAACTATAATCAATTTCCAAAATAACTATAATCGTTTTACGCCTGCTTACAATGAGTTTTTTGGAGCGGATTCTGTTCAGTTGAAAGCTGTTATGCAAACACTAGAAGATTATAGGGATTACGAAGAGTTTTCTGATAACTCTAAACCATATCTGGATATATTTCGCGAAAGAGAAATGATTAGAAGGATGAAGGATGATAGAAAGCTTTTTCCAAACGCAAAATATTTCGGACAGTTTGGGAAGTGCCATATTTCAAAGGTGTATGCCGAGGAATTATGCCAGCGCTATAACTTTACTTGTTTCGCGGACAGGTTGGATGGTGATACACTTTTTAAAGTGCTTAGATTGGGAATTACTTATAAGATTGATGGTGATGCAGAGTATATGAGTGATACTATGCAAACACAATTTAATGAGTTTGAAGCGGAAGGTTTAGATAGTATTAAAATTGTGAAATATGAATCGAATGATTCTTTAAGATCAGAACCAGACTTTGTTATTTTCAATCCTCAATCTGAGAACTCAGTTATTGCGAAAGAAGAGAGTGAGGAGAAAAAGAAAATTACTTGGGTTGATTCATGGATGTTACATTATAATTTCAATTTCGAATACGGACAAACATACTT
>JAYPYW010000104.1:0-530 GCA_038154685.1 Flavobacteriales bacterium
TCTTTTTAATTCCCTTTAATGGAGCAAATTGAACTTCAACCTTTAAAGATTCAATTTCACTAATAAGTTTTATGGCTCTATCGTTTTCTTTTTCGCTTAGCTCACTTGGACTATTAACTTTTCTCCATGCCAATTCACAAAGCTCTTGTACGTTGTAAGCTAACTGCTCAATTTCTTTAAAGGATTTAGAGCTGTAGGTGTTTTTTTGGAAGCTCTCTGAGCTCTTCATCCAAAGAGCCAGCCAATATTTAATATCTTCTTTGTACTTACATTGTCCTTGATAAGTGCAGTTTCCAATCATTAATTTATTAAAGTTTCGAGCCGAAAAACTTTCGGTGTAAAGCGCGTCAGCTAATCTGTTGAATGGGGCAGTGGTGGTATATTTATCTGTTCCTTTGAGAACTTGATGCCTTTTGTAGCCCTTTATGGGTTCAAGTGCTTTTATAAATGGTAATGAAAATGAAAAATTAGCATTTTGAGCGATTAAATTTAATTTTGATTGTTGGAAGGATAGGTGTTCTAGTCCGAAC
>JAYPYW010000104.1:540-6961 GCA_038154685.1 Flavobacteriales bacterium
CTCCTGCAGATTACTTGATATTAGAGGTGTTTTACCATAAAGTTTTTTCAAGTTACAATTATTAGGAGTACTCCATAATCTTTCAGCGACAGCTAATGTTGCAGGCCATATTCTTGATTCTACATTCGATTGATCTACCAATTCACTCCACATTGTTGCTTCTCCTCCTAAAATTAACGATCGCTCTTTTTCGGTTAGTGAGACGTCTGCAGGCAGCGGGTCATTCATGTAATAATGTTTCAAAGTATGAACTTTGTCCAAATAAAAACCATTAGAGAGCACACTTTGGAATCCTTGTTGAGCAGCAGCTGTCATTGATTCTTTCCCTCTCCATGATTGGATAGCAATAGATTTAGGTAGTTTAGGGTCAAGAATTTCGTCCCAACCAATCATTTTTTTACCATTTCGTTGTAATATTTTATGAACCCTTTGGTTGAAATAAGCTTGTAACTCCCCGTTTGTGTTTAGTTCATTCTTGATCTTAAATTTTTGAATCTTCTTATTTGCGTCCCAATGTTTTCCATTGTTTTCATCTCCACCAATATGGAAATACTGATCAGGAAAAAGGCTACTTAACTCGGTTAATAAGGTGTCTAATAAATCATAAGTGTTTTCCTCAGCAGGGTTTAGTGAAGGGCTGAAAACACCAAAACTAGTTTCAATTTGATAGTTTTGCTTTATAGAAGCTAATTCAGGATAGCCAACCAGCCAGCTTGTAACGTGTCCGGGAATATCTATTTCGGGAACAACCCTCACACCTCGGGCATGAGCGTAACTTACAATTTCTTTTATATCATCTTGAGTGAAGTAATTTCCGTTGCTTCCTAATTGGTGTAGTTTTGGGAGTTTTTTTGATTCGATTCTAAAACCCTGGTCTTCTGATAAATGAAGGTGCAGTACATTCATTTTTACTGCAGCCATTGCATCAATGTTTCGTTTGATAATATAATTTGGAATCCAGTGACGGCAAACATCAATTAGGAGTCCGCGCCAAGGGAAACGGGGATTATCTTTTATGATTATTCCTTTAATATATGCGCCATCTTGATTGTCTCTTTGGATTAATTGCAAAAGCGTTTCAATACCTCTGTAAGCCCCAATATTGGTTTTTGCGTTAATATGAATTTGATTCTTACTGACACTAAGCTCATAGCTTTCATCAGTTTCAATTGTAAGGGTATCTATATTTTCGGATGCTTCTATTAAAATCTCGTGATTGCGAATTGTGTCCTGAAGCGATTTGTTTTTAAAGAATGTTTCTGATTTAAACTCGATTCTTTTTATCATTCTCGAAACATAATCCTTTAACTGCTTAGAGTTGCTTTTAACTCTGAATTTTGTTGAAGAGGTAATTAAGAATTGACCTTCGGCTATTTTTATCGAGTTGGGCTGAGGGAGTAATTGTTGGGATTTTAATTGAATTCCAAAAAAGAGTAGAACGATTAAAATAAATCTCATTGTATGCTTTTTAAAATGGATAACCAATCCCAAAATTAAATTGGGTATTCTTTGGCTCTAGTTTAGATAAACTATTTTCGTAAGGTTGTTTCCACGGAATACCTAAATCAAGTCTGAATAATAGGAAGTCGAAATCTAATCTGAATCCAAAACCAGGGGATACAGCCAATTCGTTCATAAACCTATTAAGCTTAAAGCTTGGATCGAACTCATCGTTTTCGTCGTCAAGTTTTTCGGTCCAAACATTTCCTGCGTCAATAAATAAAGCCCCTTTGAAAATAGAGGTGAAGTTAAATCGGTATTCGGCATTAAACTCTAATTTAATCTCTCCAAGTCTATCTATTTCATTGTTTGGATCAAAAGTAGCACCCGGACCGAGTGTTCTTTGTCTCCAACCCCTTACGGAATTTGCGCCTCCCGAGAAATATAATTGATCAAAAGGAATAACACCTGAACTATCTAACGGGATTCCAGCCCCTATGAATGATCTAAAGGCTAACTGCTGATTGTTCTTCAAATTAAAATACTTTCTGTAATCTGATTGGAGTTTAATAAAAGTTGCGAATCTAATTCCAGCAAGAGTAATTGCATTATTATCTGGATCTCTTGTTTCAACCCCAAGCGCTCGTGTTGCAAGCGCTGTTGGTCCAACTATCCAAGCTTTTCCAGTGAAGAAAGTAGGGTTTTTAACCTTTTTGTTTGTCTGGTTATTGTAGATAAAACTGTATTTTAATCCAATTGATATAGCATCCTCGAAAATCGATTGCTCTGCAGCCGATCTAACTGTAGAGTCTTTAAGGGCAGGGCTGTCCTTGGTTATAAAAGAAAAACCAAAATCAGCAGGACTTAGTTCATGCTTCTTATATTTTCCTTCATTCCATTCGTAAGTGAACGAGAAGGTAGTAAGGTATCGTTTGAATTCTCGTCTGGTTTGAAAGTTATATTGTGTGGCTAGCGTTGTTTTAGGGAATGAATTTTTCCTAATACTATTGGTTAATTTAGGTAATAAAAAGAACCTTGGGAAGGTTAGAGATAGGCGAGGACCAATGTTAGATACGATCCCAAATTCGTTATCACTTACGTCTTTCAAGTTTTCAATCATTCCAGAAATTGAGAAGTTTAATAACTCAGCATTTCCAAAAGTATTTTTCTTTGAAAATGAAATCTGACCATTTGCACCAAATCCTTCACGGAAGGTTCCCATTAATTCTGAAGAAATAGAAATTTGCTTAGCAGGTTGAAGTAAAACGTAAGTATCTAATAACTTAAGATTACTTGATGTGTCATTAACTTCTTTAAAATCAATTTTAATGAAACTAAAAGTGGCAAGGTTCGCAAACTGACGGAAAGTTTGACTTTGTTTTTTCTGACTATATAAATCACCGGATTGGATAAAAAGGCTTCGGTAAAGAGGCCCTGGATTGAATGAACTCTTTCCCTTGCTGATGAAATAAACCCCATTGTATAAAACCGTATCGGTAGTAGTGTTGTAACTGCCGTATGGATCAAACGTAGTGTTTACGAATATTTTATTGATGTAGTATTGATGAAAAACTGAATCATTAACAGCCCCCTTTATTTTAGTAATTACTACGGTACTATCATGTCCTCTGGTGGAATCAACATTAAATCGGATGTAGTTTTCCGCGAATGTGTAAAAACCATGATTGGCTAAATGTTCGGAAATTCTTGTTCTTTCTTCTTCAAGGTTTTCAATTCTTAAAACGTCTCCTTTCTTGATTGTACTATTGCTAAGAACTTGTCGGTAATAAATTCCAATCTCTTTTTGTTCAATTTCACTTCCGGTACTATCTATTATTAAAGCGGTTCCTGGGCTTACTTTGTAAATAACTTTAGCTTTTTTAGTTTCCCAACCTTTTATGCCCCAAAAGTAAATTGGTTTGATTTCATGCTTTACGGTTGCATTGTAATAACCTTCATTCTTCATGAAGATATTCATCTGTTTTTCCGACCTTTCAACAAGAGAAGAATCCAAAATAACTGCAGGTCTTTTCTTTCCAGAACTTTCTTTGTACCATAAGTTTTTCCATTGTAAACCAAATTTCCAGGTTCCAAAAAGAATACCTCTATTAGGTTTTTGTCGAATGTAAGAAGCTAGTTCTTCTTCATCGATATTTGTTTTAGCATCTACTTTTAATTTGTTCTTGGTTAAAAGCTTTTCACCCTCATTAAGATGCCATGTAGAAAGCTGATGCTTCGCGCAACCAGTTAAAATCATAACCAAGCTTAAAAGAGATATGTATTTAAAAAGCCTTCTTTTCAAGAAAAATGCCGTTAAGATTATCTAAATTAGCGTTAAATAGAGCGCTTTTAGCATGCTATCCAAAAATAAGATAAAGTTCATAAAATCCTTACAGCAAAAGAAGTTCCGTAATGAACATCAAAAATTCATAATTGAAGGGCGGAAAGGGGTTTTAGCCTTACTGGGTAGTAGTTTGGAGGTAGTTGAAGTTTTTTGTTCAGAATCCATTGCTCAAAACTATTCGGAAATTAATCAGTTGAATCCTGTAATTGTGGATGAAAGTTTACTTGAAAAGGCATCTGGATTAAAAAACAATAAAGAGGCAATTGCAATAGTTAAACAAAAAGAATTCGAAGGGATAGATTGGTCCAAAGAAATTCTATACCTCGATGGGGTTTCTGATCCTGGAAACTTAGGAACTATTATTAGGACTGCCGAATGGTTCGGGATTGCCCAAATTGTTTGTTCACCTGATTGTGTAGACTTTTTTAATCCAAAGGTTATTCAAAGCACAATGGGAGCTTATGCTTATAAGCAGCCAATTGTTTTGGCTGTGGAGGAATTATTAGAGCAAAAGCCTAAAGATATTCCAGTTTTCGTTACAGCTTTTGGAGGCGAATCTCCTAATCAATTAGCAGGAATAAAGCAGGGGGTTTTGGTAATGGGTAGTGAATCTCATGGCGTTTCTAATAATTGGGGAGATGTTGTTATTGAAATAACTATTCCGTCTGATCCAGACACTAAAGCTGAATCTTTAAACGTTGGGATTGCTACCTCTATATTGTGTTATCAAATTAAGCAAGGATAAATGTGTGGAATTAATGGTATATTTTCTCGTTCAACTGGAGCAGATTTGTTGCAGTTTGGAACTAGGATGAATGCTTTAATTCAGCACCGAGGACCGGACGATGAGGGCTCGGTTTTATTTAATGAAGTCCAAGCTTATCCTTTAGCAACAGCTAAATCAATTAAAACTCAAGATGGCGTGAACTATCTGAGTTATTCTACAGATAAACCTAACGATACTTTTGGGTGGTTTGGACACCAAAGATTATCAATTCTCGATTTGTCGGCATTAGGTCATGAGCCTATGTGTGATGAGACAGGTAATTATTGGTTAACCTACAATGGTGAGGTTTATAATTATTTGGAAATAAGAAATGAGCTTCAGGAATTAGGAGTTTCATTTGTTTCAAACACTGATGCTGAAGTTGTTTTAAAGGCATTTATTCAATGGGGAGAGTCTTGCATTGGTCGATTCAATGGAATGTGGGCTTTCGCAATTTATGATGTTGCCAATCAGCAATTGTTTGCTTCTAGGGACCGATTTGGGGTGAAACCTTTTTATTACTACTTGAATTCAACTCAATTTGCTTTTTCTTCTGAGCAAAAAGCATTGGTGATGAGCGGTTTAATGCCTAGGAAGATTAATAAGAAAGCTGCCTTCGATTACCTTGCTTTTGCAAGTTTGGAGAGTGAGCCTGAAGGGATGTTTGAAGGTGTTATTGAGCTTGAACCGGGGTTTAATTTAAAGCTAGATTATAAAAACTGGAAGCTTTCTTTAAATCAATATTATGATTTAAAAATTGCTCAAGGTGTTGAGTCGATAGATGCAAAAAAGGAGTCTGAATACATTGAGGAGTTGACTAGGCTTTTTAAAGATGCTGTTGATTTAAGGTTGAGGTCTGATGTGCCTGTTGGTGCTTGTTTAAGTGGAGGGATTGATAGTTCGGCTATTGTAACACAAATGTCGGATATAGGGAAGATAGGTATTCATACTTTTACTTCCGCTTCAAAAACTGCGAAGTTTGACGAAACTAAATACGCTAATATTGTTAACGAAAAGGTTAAGGCTAAATCAAACATAATTTATCCAGATTCACAAGGACTATTAAAGGGGGTTGAAGAGTTAATCTACGCTCAAGATATTCCACTTTTCTCTACAAGTACTTTTGCTCAGTTTTCGGTGATGAAAAAGGTGAAAGAAGAAGGGGTTAAAGTGGTATTAGACGGACAGGGGGGAGATGAGCTTTTTGGAGGTTATTTACCTTATCATATCAACCAATGGATGGATGATTTAAGATCGGGTAATGTTGGGAGATTATTAGGGGAGTTAAAAAGTTACGAATCGTTATCGTCTGGATTACAGTTTTTTGTAAAGCAGTATTTGAAGTATTACGGATTAAGAAGTATGCCTTCCGTTATTTATAAGAGAATTCTTAAAAAGGTTCAATCAGAACACGATTTTATTTCAAAAGATTTAATGTCGGATTTTGGGAAAAGAGGGTATAAGAAATCAAAACAAAAACCACCTAAGTCTTTAAATGGGATTTTAAAACATGAGTTTTACAATAGCCGTTTAAAGCAATATCTAAAATGTGAAGACAGATGTAGTATGTGGAATGGTGTTGAGGCGAGGACGCCTTTTGCCGATGATATTAATTTAATAGAGTACACCTTCCAAATTCCTGGGGTTTACAAAATTCAAAAAGGCGTTAAAAAGTATCTTCTAAAAGAAGCTACCGAACATCTATTACCTAAAGAGATCTATGATCGGCAAGATAAGATGGGGTATATTACTCCTAATAACCAATGGATCAATGAGATAAAAGTAGATTTGAAAAAGTATTTTACACCAGATTCAGGGGAGTATTTAAATTATGATCATTTAATGAATAACTATGATTCATTTTTTAATCA
>JAYPYW010000104.1:6971-7303 GCA_038154685.1 Flavobacteriales bacterium
CCTGAGAATCAACGTATGTTTAAGTTTATAGCGTTTGCTGTTTGGAAGAAGGTGTATGGATTATAAGAAAATAGAAGGTAGAAGATGGAACGTAGATTTTTAAATACAACTTCAATTCCCCACTTTAGAGGGGTTAGGGGTGTGTTTACTCTTTGCTTGTTATTATTGATTTCATGTTCAACTCCTGAAGCTAATGAAACGAATTACAGAGAGGGTTTCTCTATCAGTCCTGCTCAAATCAAAACATACTCAGCAGAGGTAGGAGAACGATCGGTCGTGGAAAACAAGGGCTACCAACGGGTTGTTGTATTAGCGACTCCTTTCTGTTCGTG
>JAYPYW010000105.1:0-4642 GCA_038154685.1 Flavobacteriales bacterium
GGAGTAACGAGGAAGTTAAAACCTGCTGCTATAGGAAATCCTATAGCAGTATTTGATTCACCATCAACTTTTAAGTCGCTCTCGTAAACGTAATCTCTTCTTGTTTCAGCTTCATCACCAACTATAGTTCCCGGTTGAGGGACTGTTCTAACAGTACCGTCTTGCCAGTAGAAGTATTGATTTCCATTGGCGTCAAGTAAGTCTGTTTTAGGAGTGAATGAAATAAAGTTAACTCCGATTGAAATGAAAGGATCAACTGGATAATTTTCAGCTAACATAAAACCGTTTGCAAAATGGAAAGTTCCGCTTAACCCAGCGCTTAATAATGTGCTTTTGAAGTTGTCGTTGTTATTACCGTTCTTTTCGTTTTTAACTAGGTTTCCGTAACCAATATCTAAACCTAATCCGAAAGTACTGTGAACCAAGTATTCTGCACCAACATTAAATGCAGGCTGGAAACTCTCTGTAGTTCCTAAATCTTTCAACTGACCAACATCTCCTCGGTAGTTGAATAAACCAATCCCTAAGTTGTACATAAGAGGAACAACTTTAGAAGTGTCGGAGTCAGATTTTTCCTCTTTGATTTCCGTTGGTTCTTCTTTGATTTCAGACTTAACTTTTTTCTCTGATTTGGCTTTTTTTTCTTTTTTAGCCTTTTTTTCAGACTTTTCTTTTTTATCAGTTTCAGTTTTTGAATCAACGCTAGCTTCAGGGACAGCTACGTTAGCTGAATCTGTTTGAGCTTGTGCTCCCAATCCCCATAAAAGAGTACAAAATAAGAAAGCTATCTTTGTGATATTCATCCCCTAAGTTTTGCTTTAAGCCACTAATTTATACAAAATTAGTCAGACTCAGGCATGAATTAATCAACAAATTCTCGTTAAAAGTTTGGTTTTAAAGTGTACTTCGAGTAGAATTCGTCAATGATTTTTAAAGCGTCATCCGAAGTGTCTACTAAATGGAACAATTCCAGGTCTTTAGGTGATATTTTCCCGTCGTTTAAAAGCGTATTTTTAATCCACTCAAACATTCCACCCCAAAATTCCTTTCCAACTAAAACAATCGGGAATTTTCCAATTTTTTTGGTTTGAATTAATGTAATTGCTTCGAAAAGTTCATCTAATGTTCCAAATCCAACTGGTAAAACGATAAAACCTTGTGCGTATTTAACAAACATTACTTTTCTAACAAAGAAGTAATCAAAATCTAGTTTTTTATCACTGTCTATATAAGGGTTTGCATATTCCTCAAATGGAAGAGAAATATTCAAACCAACTGATTTTCCGCCACCTCGGTGAGCCCCTTTATTGGCTGCTTCCATTATACCTGGGCCACCTCCAGTAATAACTCCGTAACCGTGTTGGGTGATTTTATATGCAATTTCTTCTGCTAATTGATAGTATTTGTCGTCTTCTTTAGTTCTCGCAGAACCGAAAATTGAAACGCAAGGGCCAATTCTTCCCATTTTTTCAAAAGCTTCAACAAACTCTGACATGATTTTAAAAATCGCCCATGAGTCATTGCTTTTTATTTCATTCCAATCCTTTTCCGAAAACGCTTCTATAATTTTTTTATCCTGATCTGTCATAGTTCCAAAATTTAAGGCGATGGAGCACCGCAGTAAGATTAATACTGAAAATTTTCTAAAAAAGTTTCTTTACGACTTTTTTAATTCCTCTTTTAAAAACTTTGCAGTAATGCTTTTATTGTTCTTCATCACTTTTTCAGGAGTTCCTTCGGCAATTATCATACCACCATTTCTCCCACCTTCTGGCCCCAAGTCAACAATGTAGTCGGCAACTTTAGCTACATCAAGGTTGTGTTCAATAACTACAACTGTATTTCCTTTGTCTACAATTCTTTGAAGTACTCCAATAAGTACATTAATGTCTTCAAAATGTAAACCAGTAGTAGGTTCATCTAAAATAAATATGGTTTTCCCTGTAGCTTTTTTAGATAATTCTGTAGCAAGTTTAATTCGTTGAGCTTCACCTCCTGAAAGGGTAGTGGATGCTTGTCCAAGTTGAATATAACCTAAACCAACATCATTTAACGCATCAATTTTTCTTTTAATTTTTGGCTGAGCTTCGAAGAAATCAATAGCTTCAGAAATAGGCATTTGTAAAACCTGACTGATATTTTTTCCCTTGAATTTAACTTGTAAAGTTTCTTGGTTGTATCTCTTACCATTACAGCTTTTACAAGTCACAAAAACATCAGGCAAAAAGTTCATTTCAATTGTTTCTACTCCGGCACCTTTGCATTCTTCGCATCTACCACCAGCAACATTAAAGGAGAATCTTCCTGGCTTAAAACCGTTTATTTTAGATTGTGGTAATTGGGCGAATAGGTTTCTTATATCTGAGAACAAACCAGTATAGGTTGCAGGGTTAGATCTTGGCGTTCTTCCAATCGGAGATTGATCGATTTCGATAACCTTATCAATTAAGTCTAAACCTTCAACAGATTTAAAAGGGAGGGGAGCAGCTTTGCTTTTGTAAACTTTGTTGTACAATAAAGGTACAAGAGTACTATTAATCAAGGTTGATTTTCCACTTCCTGAAATTCCAGTAATGCAAGTGAAGTTTCCAAGTGGGACATTTAGGTTAACCTTTTTAAGGTTGTTGCCTTCGGCTCCTTTTATTTTGATAAACTCCTTACTAACAGGCCTTCTTTTGGGTACTTTAATTTCTTTTAGGCCTTTTAAGTATTGGAAAGTTGTACTTTCTTTGTTTTTTAATTTGCTAAGTTTTCCTTGATCAATGATTTCTCCGCCAAATTTTCCTGCTAGAGGACCAACGTCGATAATATAATCAGCTTCCTCCATGATTTCTTTATCATGTTCCACAACAATTACTGAATTTCCATTATCCCTTAACTTTTTAAGTGCATTAATTAGTCTTCGATTATCTCTTTGGTGCAGGCCAATACTAGGCTCATCGAGAATATAAAGAACTCCAACTAATTGGGATCCTATTTGGGTAGCTAATCTTATTCGTTGACTCTCTCCCCCCGAAAGTGTTTTAGCAGTTCTATGAAGATTAAGATAATCCAAACCAACGTCTAAGAGAAAAGAAACTTTTTTACGTGTTTCTTTCAATATTTCGTTGGCTATTTTTTTCTTCGTGTCATCAAATTTATTAGTGATTGATTCTAACCAATTTTGTAATTCGGCAATGTCTAAATTGGCTACTTCAGCAATAGATTTATTATCAATTTTAAAATGGTTCGCTTCTTTCTTTAAGCGTCCGCCGTTACAATCATTACACGTACTACTTGTCATGTAGCTTTTTAGCCATCGGTTTTCGGCAGCGTTATTAAATTCGTTAAGTTGATGTAAATAATTAATGATTCCTTCAAATTCTATTTCAGAATCACTAATTCCATTTTTATTACCAAACATCAAAACTTTAACAAACTCTTCTTTATGATTAGCAAAAGGCGAATTAATATTTTCACCCATGCTTTTGGCTAATTCCTCAATTTGATTGAAGATGTAATTTTTCTTCTTTTTTCCAAGCGGAAAAATTGCTCCTTTTGCTATCGACACTTTTTTGTTGGGCACAACCTTTTCATCATCAAATGAATAAACCTCTCCCAAACCATTACAAGTTGGACACGCTCCATAAGGACTGTTGAAAGAGAAAAGATTTGGTTCCGGTAATTTATAGGAAATTCCGGTTGTTGGACAGGTTAGGTGTTGACTATAAAATTTTATATTCTTTTTGTCTTGAGACAAAACCATTATCGCTCCATCCCCCATATTAAGAGCGGTTGATAATGACCTTTTAAAACGAGTGTCCTCTATAGAGTTTTTGTCAATTTTGATTCTATCAATAACTACTTCAATATCATGAGTCTTGTATCGATCCGCTTGAAGGCCTTTTGTTATATCATGTACCTCTCCATCAATTCGGACTTTACTATAACCTTGTTTTCCTAATTTTTCGAAAAGTTCGCGATAATGCCCTTTTCTTCCTTTTACTAACGGGGCTAATAAATAAATTCCATTATTATTGAAGCTTTCGCAAATTAAGTTGGCTATTTGGTCAGTAGTATAACTCACCATTAATTCCCCTGTTTCGTAGCTATAAGCGTCAGCTACTCTTGCATATAATAACCTGAGGAAATCATAAATTTCGGTTATGGTACCAACTGTTGAGCGTGGACTCCTTGAGGTTGTTTTTTGTTCAATAGCAATTACTGGACTCAATCCATCAATCCTTTCTACATCTGGTCTTTTCATGTCCCCCATGAACTGCCGAGCATAGGCTGAGAAAGATTCCATATATCTTCGTTGTCCTTCCGCGTATATAGTGTCAAACGCCAGACTAGATTTACCGCTACCACTTAAACCTGTGATTACTACTAGTTGATTACGAGGAATTTTTACAGAAATATTTTTAAGGTTGTGTTCTTTAGCACCTTCTACTTCTATAAATTCCGATTCGGAAAATTGGTTCCAGTTATGGTTGTGATTTTTCAATTGATGACCCAGATTTAAGCGTATCCGAATTTAGGATTTTTTCGGGAACTAATGAGTCATTATTTGATTTAGAAATTGAATCTGCACACATAGTTTTGTTGATCTCCAATTGAACGGAGTCTTTTATTGAATCAGGGTCTTCACACACATACTCAG
>JAYPYW010000105.1:4652-7285 GCA_038154685.1 Flavobacteriales bacterium
CACATATTCAGTGTAGATGTTATAACCTTCGGTAGGGAATTTCAACTTGTATTTTCTCTTGTTGGGGTTTTTGAGGTAACGTTGACGTAGCCATGGATTTGAAATTCTTAAAATTTTGTAGTTAGACTTTTGAGAAATTGCAAAATCTGCTAAACTATTTATTGCTGAATCAACTTCAACTGTTCTGAATTTCAACGGAGGATAACGATTCTCTTCTTTAAGATTAAACCCATAATAACTAGGGTTTTCAAGAATAAGTTTAAATGTTACGATCCTAAATACATATCGAGAAGTTTCAGAATTAAGTAACAAATCATAATAGCTTTTTACTTTTTGCCTTTTAAGATTTTTTTCTAATCCATACATCCCCATATTATAAGACGCTGCAACAAGCGTCCAAGAATTAAATTTTTTAAAAGCGTCGTTGAGGTAATCGCAGGCCGCATGAGTAGACTTTTCTAAATCGTATCTCTCATCAACTTCTTTATTAATTTCCAAGCCATATTCTTTACCTGTTTTCTCCATGAATTGCCAAAATCCTCTTGCTCCTGCAGGAGAAACAACATTCTTCAAACCGCTTTCGGCAATTACAAGGTATTTGAAATCGTTAGGAATTCCATTTTTTCTTAAAATGGGCTCGATAATCGGGAAGTACTTTCCAGCTCTTTTGTAATAAAGAAGGATTGAGCTATGCCAATAGGTGTTTTTTATGATCTCCTTATCTAACCTTTCTTGAATATCCCTGCTGTCCAGTGGCATGGCTTCTCCACAAAAATGAACCTCAGCTGGAAGATTGTGTGATTTTGCAGCATAAAACAAAGTGTTCTCAAAATTTAATTCAACTACCTTTTTAGAGAAAGTAAAAAGCTGAAAACAACCAATTACAGATAAAAAAGCAACTAATATTTTATAAACACTTTTGCTATTCATTCGCATTTTTTCGTTTGGTTATTCCAAAAAGGAAGCCAAAAGCAAGAAGCATGAAAGCTAAAACTCCAATTACTGTAGAGTTGGTCCATTCTTTAACTTGATAATTAAAGTACAGTCCAATTCCGCCACAAATGAAGGTCAGGGCTAAAAAGAAAATAGCAATGTGTCTGTCTTTTAACCCTAAATAAGATAGATGATGAGTCGTGTGATCTCTTCCGCCAACAAATGGACTTTGGCCTCTTGCAATTCTATTAATAGTCACAGTGGTTGTATCAATTATGGAAGGTAGGAATGCTAAAACAGGAGTAATTGCTTTTGGTAAAAAAGAGTCATCTGTAAATTTGTAGCCATTCCAAAAGAATGTGATTCCAACCGCTGCCAAAAGAGCTCCAAGGAACTGACTTCCCGTATCCCCCATATACATGCGAGATGGATTCCAGTTGTAATATAAAAAACCTAACAACGCCGCAATTGTGCCTAATAAAACCCAGAAATATAAATGATCAAGTTGATTAGTTAACACCAAAGAAAATAAAGCTGTACTAATTACACCAATGGATACAGAAGTTGTTATTCCATCCATATTATCTAACATATTAATGGAGTTCATCATACCAGTTACCCAGAAGAATGTTAGAATGTAGTTAATTATATTGCTTTCAAATAATTGTATGTAATTGTTTGTGGCGATCAATACGAAAGCACAAGCAAATTGTCCGGAGAATTTAAGAATAGGTTTAGTGTTGTAAGCGTCATCAGCAAGTCCAATTAAAAAACCTATTGAGGCAGCTATTAAAACTCCAAAAAACTCTAAATCAATTTCTTTTGAAGCAAAAATAATAGCATAAACAGCAAAGGATAATAAAAAGACTATATAAAAAGAAATACCACCAAAAGCTGGCTTAGAAGTGCTTCCCCATCTAATTTCAGTTCCATTTGAATTGTTTTTCGTTCCCATTGTTCTGGAGAACTTTAAAAACAATCCGTTAATTAAAAGTGAAAAAGCTATTGCTACAATAAAAAATATTAAAAACTGCATTTAATACCTTGATTTTGGCTACAAAAGTAAGTGAATTGAATAATTAAAACAAGGAAGTGAAGTTTTCAAACAAATCTCCTTCGTTATCTTTTTTCGAAGTAGAAGGATTTTCCGTTTCCCATTCAATGTTTAATGTAGGATCATTCCAGATTATAGATCCTTCTGAATCAGGGTTATAATAATTAGTTACTTTATAAGCGAAAATTGTATCGTCTTCTAACGTTTCAAATCCGTGCGCAAAGCCAGGAGGAATCCAAAGCATTTTAAAATTTTCTTCTGAAAGATGAATTTTAAAAGATTGACCATAAGTAGCTGAATCTTTTCTGATATCAACTACAACATCATTTACCGCTCCCTTAATAACTCTAACTAGTTTTCCTTGTTGGAAAGGAGGGTTTTGAAAATGTAAACCTCTTAAAACTCCTTTTGATGAAAGGGATTGGTTGTCCTGAACAAATTCAAAACCTCCAATTAATTCTTTTAGGTCTTGAGCGTTAAAAGACTCCATAAAGTAGCCTCTATGGTCCCCAAAAACATTAGGTTCAATTATAAATAAACCTTCTATTGGTGTTGAGATTGTTTTCATTTCAAGTTAAGCCATTTTTTTAAACCTCTCTTTTCCTTCTCAGGTTTCTCTTCATAGTACCCATGGTTTCCTCCATAC
>JAYPYW010000106.1:0-3621 GCA_038154685.1 Flavobacteriales bacterium
AGCAGACTACAAACGGTGGGTATGTTGCAGAGCAGTACAACTTAGAATATAACCAAAGAACTTTAACGAATTTCTTCGTGGGAGGTGAGCATTCTTTCTCTGATTCTTCTAAGTGGGCAATCGACTGGAGAGTATCGCAAACCTTATCCTCTATGAATGATCCGGATATTAGAACTACACAATTCAACTTATCCACTGCGTCAGTAATTAGTTCTGAGACTCAATTACCAAACAGAATTTGGCGTGCTATGGAAGAAACAAATCAAGCCGCTAGATTAGATTTAACTAAGGAGTTTAAATTCAATGATACTATTGCAAAAATTAAATTTGGAGGAGCAAGTACATTGAAAACAAGAGATTTTATTGTTGAGCAGTACCAATTAAGATTTGAAAACTTAGGTGATATCACTGATCCGAATGAAATATATCAACCACAAAATGTATTTGGAAGCGCTGAAGCGCCATCAGGATCAGGATTTACAGTTTCGCCTCCAACATCTTTTACATCTTTTGATCCTAACCAGTTTACTTCTTCAAGTAATTACTTTGCAGGATATCTTTCCTCTGAGTTAATGCTAACAAAGAAGTTAGAAATGATTGCTGGTTTAAGAGTTGAACAATTCGCAATGGAGTTTACAGGGTTTGATCCAAGAACTTCAAATCAATTCTTGATCGAAGAGAAAGTTTTGGATGACCTGGATTTCTTTCCTTCTTTAGGTTTAACATATAACTTAAAAGAGAATCAGAAATTAAGATTATCAGGAACAAAAACAATTGCACGTCCTTCTTTTAAAGAAATGTCTTTTGCAGCGATTATCGATCCAATTTCTGGTATGACTTTCTTAGGAGGTCTTAACCCAATAGATTCATGGGATGGTAACTTAGTTAAAACAGATATCTATAATGCTGATGCAAGATATGAGGTTTTATTAGGAGACGGTCAAACAGTTTCTATTAGTGGATTCTATAAGTACTTTATCAACCCAATTGAAATTATTCAAATTGCTTCAGCTAGTGATAACTTCCAGCCAAGAAACGTAGGTAATGCAGAAGTATTAGGAGCAGAGTTAGAAGCGAAGAAAAGATTAAGCTTCCTTTCTCCAAAAATGGATAACTGGATAGCCAACTTTAACTACACATACACTTCATCAAGAGTTGAAATGAGTGATATGGTTAGAGAGAGTAAGCAAGCTAACGCCAGAACTGGAGAAGATGTTGGTAAATACAGAGACATGGCTGGTCAGTCTCCATACTTAATTAACGCAGGTATTGGGTATGAAGGATCAAAAGACACAGTTGGATTCTTTAGAAACACAAGATTAGGTTTGTACTACAATGTACAAGGTAAAACTTTACAGTACGTAGGGGTAACAGAAAGACCTGATGTTTACTCAGTACCATTCCACAGTATCAACTTAACTGGAGCTAAGAAGTTTGGTAAGAATAACCAATACAAAGTCAGCTTCAAAGCAACTAACTTATTAAACGATATTAGGGAAAAGGTATACGTGTCTTACAATACAGAAGATCAAATTTTCTCAAGCTTAGTTCCACAGAGAACATTTAAGCTAGGATTCTCGATGAAGTTTTAAGAGGCTTCAGGTTTCTGGTAATAGGTTATAGTTAAAGATGTATTTAGAAAAAGGCCAGCTTATGCTGGCTTTTTTATTT
Source organism: Flavobacteriales bacterium (assembly GCA_038154685.1). Taxonomy (GTDB): domain Bacteria; phylum Bacteroidota; class Bacteroidia; order Flavobacteriales_C. The sequence continues at coordinate 1,672 of JAYPYW010000106.1, forward strand.
AGAATGGTTTTATCTGATTCATCAAGTCTGAAACCTGAACCTTTAATCGTATCGTTATATCGCGATATGTGATAACTTAACATTTTCATAACGTTCTATTGTTGTATTTATAAAGTGTCCAACATACTTTTGAGTAAACTACAAGGTCATGGAGAACACAAAAGTTTTATTGGTTGATGATGAACAAGATATCATTGAGTTTGTAAAGTACAATTTGGAAAGAGAAGGGTACTGGATAGAAACTGCAAACAATGGTAAGGAGGCATTAGAAGTTGCTGCTAAGTTTCAGCCAGCGCTTATTCTGTTGGATATCATGATGCCAGAAATGGATGGTATTGAAGCTTGTTATAAGTTAAGAGAGAATAAAGAGTTTAATAACACGATTATCGCTTTACTTACTGCAAGAAACGAAGATTATACTCAAGTAGCAGGTTTACAAGCTGGCGCAGATGACTTTATTAAAAAGCCAATTAAACCAAGAGTTTTGGTTAGCAAAGTTGAGTCGTTGTTGAGAAGAAGATCTTTAGAAAACAGACCATCAGAGCAAGATAACAAGTCGAATATTTTCATCGATAAAGATCGATTCTTGGTTGTAAAGCATGGAGAAAAAATTTCTCTACCAAAAAAGGAATTTGAATTGTTGCTTTTACTTTCTTCTATTCCTGAAAGAGTATTTACTAGAGATGAAATCTATGGTAAAATATGGGGTAGTCAATTAATTGTTGGGGATAGAACCATTGATGTTCATATTAGAAAGTTAAGAGAAAAGTTAGGAGACGAATTGATCCAAACTGTTAAAGGTGTTGGTTATAAGTTTAACCCTGAAGAGGAGCAAGTAGCTTAAACCAAGTTTGTAATAAAATAGGAACAAAAAGAAAGAGCACTTGAATTCAAGTGCTCTTTCTTATTTAGTGTATTGTAATCTTATTCTATATCTCTTGTAAATGTGGCCGACACTGTATCTATTGCAAAACCATCATTAACATAATAAACCATTTCTATTTCATCTCCGGAAAGAGCTCCTGTACCATTTATAAAATGACCACTTACTGTTTGAATTGGAATAATAAAAGTGGTTGCTTCAACCGTTGAAATTTTTGCTACAACGGTATCTTCATCACCTAGTTTGTAAAAGTTGCTGATGTTGATTTCTTCAGTGGAAGTTACTGATTTTACAATGTTCGCTTCGAAAGATCTTATCCCCTGTTGCTGACCGTTTTCCAAAACAAGCCAATTACCAGTAAATTCATCTCTAGCATCTTTACCTTCTTCGTTTTCTTCTTGCTGACAGCTGATTATCGTGAAGCTTAGGATTGCTAATGAGATTTTAAAAATGTTTTTCATGCTATTTTTCTTTAAATTTTTGTTGCTTTTTATCCCATCCATACGGACAGTGCTTACAGCCGTTTTTACAGCAGTAACCTCTTTTTAACAAATACTGTTCCGTAAAAACACGGTAACCCATTTCGTTAACATAATAATCTCCCTCCTCAAATTGATTTCTTCCTAATCCATCAAATTCTCCCATGTAATAGCTTAATTTAGTAAAGTGTTTCCAGCTATCCCAAATATACCTATTCAAGAAATAAAGGATGAGGTATTAACATTAAATAATGTTTCCCTTTTCATAAAAAGGGAAGATTTAATCCATCCAGAAATTTCTGGAAATAAGTGGAGGAAGCTAAAATATAACTTTGAATATTTTGCAGAAAAAGGCTTTTCGGAGATCGTTACTTTCGGTGGAGCTTTTAGTAATCACATTGCAGCAACCGCGGCAGCTGGAAAGATTTGTGGAGTTAAGACTGTTGGGGTAATTAGAGGAGAACCTGTTGCTTTAAATAATTCCACGCTTTCGAAGGCTATTGAAAACGGAATGGATATTCGTTTTATTTCGAGGGTAGCTTACAAAGAAAAAAACACCAGTAAGGAGTTCTTCGAGTTAACCAAGGA
>JAYPYW010000106.1:3631-7252 GCA_038154685.1 Flavobacteriales bacterium
GATCTTGAGAATCCCTATGTGATTCCGGAAGGTGGAGCTAATCGATTAGGACTTTTAGGATGTAAAGAAATAACAGAAGGAATTGAAGAAATTGATCTTTTTGTAGCTGCCTGTGGCACGGGAAATACTGTTGGAGGAATGATAGCCGGAGCATCTGAAAAAAGCTGGGTCCAAGGGATTCCTGTATTGAAAGGAATGAATACTCTAGCTAGAGAAATAGATGATAATTTATTCAATCTCGGAATTGTAAATTCAGGAAATTGGAGTTTAAATCACGATTATCATTTTGGAGGATATGCGAAGGCAACAACTGAATTAACCAACTTTATTTCTGCCTTTTGGAAACAGCATAAAATCAAACTCGATCCAATTTACACTGGAAAGGCAATGTTTGGACTTTTTGATCAAATTAAGTCAGGTGCCATACAAAACAAACGAATTATGTTTGTTCATACTGGTGGTTTACAAGGGGTTAAGGGGTTTGAGGATCGTTACTCAATCGACTTATTTGGATCCTGAACCGTCGAATTTTAAAGCCGAAATAAAATAGCCAAAATCGATTTTATTTGGAATTTTTTTAAATAACGTCGATACCCGTTGGATCTAAGCGATATTAGGGGTCTAGGACTTTTTTTTTAGGATTTTTTGTTGTATTTTTGCCGTCCCTTTCGCGGGTCCTGCCCGCATTAAATTACAGATATATGGCACAAAAACAAGGACTGTACGACCCAAGTTTTGAACACGATTCATGTGGAATCGGTTTCGTAGCAAACCTAAATAACAAGAAATCATTCACTTATATCCAGAATGCTTTGGACATGTTAGTAAACATGGAACACAGAGGAGGATGTGGATGTGAGCCTGAGACTGGTGATGGAGCTGGAATTTTATTACAAATCCCTCATGAGTTTTATACAAAAGAGTGTAAAGAGTTAGGTTTTGAATTACCTGGAGAAGGTAAATACGGAGTTGCAATGACTTTCTTCCCTAAGGATGAAAAGTTAAGAGCAACGGTAAAATCAAGATTTGAAGAATACGTAAAGCGCCTTGGATTTAAGTTGTTAGGATATAGAGTAGTGCCTACTGACAACTCGATGATTGGTAAGACTGCTTTAAGAATGGAGCCTCAAGTTGAGCAAGTATTCTTACAGTTCTTAGAATCTGATGATCCTAAAGCTTTAGAAAGAAGATTAGTTGTTTTGAGAAAGTACGCTATCAGAACAATTAGAAATGAAATGAAAGGGATTGACGATAGTTTTTACATTTCGTCATGTTCATCAAAGAAGATCGTATACAAGGGGATGTTAAGAACTGACCAAGTTCAGCAGTACTACCTTGATTTACAAAATAAAGAGATGAAAACGGCTTTAGCTGTTGTTCACTCAAGATTCTCAACAAACACATTCCCACAGTGGAGATTAGCTCAACCATTCCGTTACATTGCGCACAATGGTGAGATCAACACAATTAAAGGTAACGTTAACTGGATGAAGAGTAAGCAAGTATTACTTGAGTCTACTGAGTTTACTTTAGAGGAAATCGATTGGATGATGCCAATTTGTGACATCAAGCGTTCAGATTCATCTAACTTAGATAACGTTGTTGAGTTGTTAACTTTAGGAGGAAGATCATTACCAGAGGTAATGATGATGTTAGTTCCTGAAGCTTGGCAAAACAACCCAGAAATGAGAGAGGAAAAGAGAGCATTCTACGAGTACTACTCTTCGATCATGGAACCATGGGATGGTCCTGCTTCGATCTCGTTTACAGACGGTGATGTTGTAGGGGCAACTTTAGATAGAAATGGTTTAAGACCTTCTAGATACTGTGTCTTAAATGACGGTACAATTGTAATGTCATCTGAAGCTGGTTCGTTAATCGTTGATGAAACTAAAGTTGTTAAGAAAGGAAGATTACAGCCTGGTAAGCTTTTCGTAGCTGATTTAAAGAACGGAAAGATTATCTCTGATGATGAATTGAAAGATGATATTTGTGCTCGTCAACCATACGGAAGATGGTTAAAAGAAAACAAATTAACGCTTCAAGATATTGCTCGTCCAAGAGCTAAATCGAAAGCTCCATCAACTGGAGAAGAGTTATTACAAAAGCAAATTGCGTTTGGATTTACTCGTGAAGATTTAACTGAGATTTTAGAGCCAATGGCAACTCAAGGAAAAGAGCCATTAGGATCTATGGGTACAGATACTCCTTTAGCGGTTTTATCTACTCAAGCTCAGCACGTATCAAACTACTTCAAGCAATTATTTGCACAGGTATCTAACCCTCCAATTGATCCAATTAGAGAGGCAGTTATCATGTCGTTATATACAAACTTAGGAGAGCAAAGAAACATCTTAGCTGAAACACCTGAGCACTGTAGACAAATCCATTTAGATACTCCAGTTTTATCAAACGGTCAGTTAGATAAGATCAAGAGTTTAAATGATGACTCATTCAAATCTTACACTATTAACGCGACTTTCTCTGCTACTAATAGAGCTGGTGCTTTAGAAAGAGCAATCGATGAGATTTGTGCTAACGCTGAGAGAGCAACTTTAATGGGATGCAATATCTTAATTGTATCTAACAAGTTAATCAGCGAAAGCGATGCACCAATTCCATCTTTATTAGCAGTTGGTGCGATCCATACATCTTTAACTAAGAAAGGATTAAGAGCTAAAACTTCTATCGTTGTTGAAGGAGGGGACGTTATCGAAACTCACCACTTTGCAACATTAATTGGATTTGGAGCAAACGCGGTTAACGCATACTTAGCTGGTGATACTATCAGAAGCTGTTTCCAAGAACAGCTAGAGTCTGGTGAAACTACTATCAAAGAATTATTAAAAACATATAGCAAGTCTATTTGCAGTGGATTATTGAAGATTTTCTCTAAAATGGGAATTTCTACTTTACAATCTTACCAAGGTGCGCAAATTTTCGAAGCTTTGGGTATTTCTGAAGCTGTAGTTAATAAGTGTTTCAAAGGAACTGTATCTAGAATTCAAGGTATGACTTTCGATGATTTAGCAAAAGAAGCGATCATCAAGCATGAAAGAGCTTACCAAAACTGGAGCGCAGATAAGCACTTATATGTTGGTGGATACTACCAGTGGAAGAGAAAAGGTGAAGCTCATTTATTCAACCCTACTACAATTCACTTATTACAGAATTCTTCTAGAAATAATGATTACGCGACTTATAAGAGATATGCAACAGCTATCAACGATCAGTCGAAAAGACATATTACTTTAAGAAGCTTATTAGACTTTAACGCCGGGAAATCAATTTCTCTTGATGAAGTTGAGTCTAAAGAAAGCATCATGAAGAGATTCGCAACTGGAGCGATGTCGTTTGGTTCGATTTCGTACGAAGCGCACAGTACTCTTGCAGTAGCGATGAACAGAATTGGAGGTAAATCTAACTCTGGAGAAGGAGGGGAAGATGAAGAAAGATTCATCAAGAAAGAAAACGGAGACTGGGAAAGATCTGCTATTAAGCAAATCGCATCAGGACGTTTTGGAGTTACTTCTAACTATTTAACTAACGCTGATGAGCTTCAAATTAAAGTTGCTCAAGGAGCTAAACCAGGAGAAGGAGGTCAATTACCAGGTCATAAAG
>JAYPYW010000107.1:0-7180 GCA_038154685.1 Flavobacteriales bacterium
TTGGATCATCTTGTCCAATTTCCCAGATTAAGATACCTGCTAAACCTTTCTGACAAGCTAAATCAGCTTTTTCTTCTAACATTGGTTTAGAGTTGTAAACATGTCCTCCATAGATTCCGTCAGCATCATTGTATGCCGCTGAAGAAGCAAATGAATTCCAGTCAGTACCGTCAGATCCATCAGCAGAACCTCCTTTTCCATAGAAAGGAACCCCTAAAACGAATTTTTCAGCTGGTAACTTGTATCCACTGATTCCAGTTTCAACGTATCTAGTAACTACAGCCTCAGCTCCTTCAACAGGAGAGTGGTTAGAGTACGCAGAAATATAACCTAAGTCATAGTTCATACAGTTAACGAAATCAACATATTGGAAACAATCAGTATCGAAGAAATCATCGTGAGTTGAAGCAAATGCTCCAGCTCCAGGCATGTTAGCCGTAGATCCTCCAACTGCGATTGATAAGTCGTAGTGAACTCCATCAATAGCACCTCTTGTGTCTAATGCTGATCTTAATTCTTGACATAAAGCTAAGTGGTTTGTTCTTTCCTCAGCAGATTCTGGGAACTCCCAGTCTAAATCGACACCAGTAATTCTTGTGTCGTTTAAAGTGTGATTTCCAGCGACGAAATCAACGATTTCGCTAATTAAGTTAGCTCTGTTTGCTGGTTTAGCTGATTCAGCTAAGTGTCCAGTAATTCTAGCTCCTCCAATAGCGATGTGAACTTTAGTTCCAGCAGCAATAGCACGGTCTCTTAAACCATTCCATTCTGTTTGTTCGAAAACAGCTTCGTAACTACCAGCCATGTATCCAAGGTAAGTTGGGTTAGTGAAGTTGTCTCTTGTACATCCAACAGTTAAATTTCCTTTAGCATCAGATCCGATGAATCCGTAGAAGATGTCAGTGATTTTTGAGTAATCTAAAGACGTGTAATTCGACTTATAGTAGGGATAGTACGCTACTATTTTCTGAGCTTGGGCAACAAAAATTGATGCCGTCAGCAAAAGGACTCCGAGTAGTCTTTTTTTCATAGTAATAAGGTTTAAAAATTAATTAATAACTGACTTAAATTTCGGCAGGGTATATTTAAGCGAACCTAAGATAGGTAAAAAAATGGAGCTAGAAAAGGTAGGGTTTGTTAAAAAATAGTTCTTATTCTCTGTATTTTAGCATTAATCAGATTTTACATTATTAAGATGAAACTAAAGTCGAATAAAAGTATTGCACTTGTTGCTCACGATAATAAAAAGAAGGAGTTAATTGGTTGGATAAAAAGAAATGAGGAGCAATTAAGCGCCCATAGTTTCTATGCAACGGGGACCACAGGAATGTTAATTAACGAAGAGACAAGGCTTACCGTTGAAAGATTAAAATCGGGGCCTCTAGGGGGGGATCAGCAAATTGGTGCAAAAATATCTGAGAATGAAATTGATATGTTGATTTTCTTTTGGGACCCATTAGAAGCCCAGCCTCACGATCCTGATGTGAAAGCTTTAATTAGATTGGCTGCCGTTTGGAATATACCTGTTGCCTGTAATTTATCTACTGCTGACTTTTTAATTAGTTCACCATTTTTTGACAAAGAATATGATAGAGTGGTGGAAGATTATACTAAACATAATTCGCGTAAAATATGAGATTTTTAGTTCTGTTAGTTACCGTTTTTTTTGTTGCATGTGGGGCTTCTTCAAATAAGGAGAATGATATTAATAGTTCAGATTCAATCGTGTTAACCGATTCTGTTTTTACAGGAGGTATTGAAGGGCCAGCATTTGATTCCAATGGAAATTTGTTTGTTGTTAACTATAAAGATCAAGGTACCATTGGGGTTCTAAAAAATGGCAAAGATTCGTTTGAGTTGTTTGTTAAACTGCCTGGTAATAGCATTGGAAACGGGATTCGTTTCAATGGTAAGGGAGATATGTTTGTTGCGGATTATGTAAATCACAATATTTTAAAAATTGAGAATGGGACAAAACATGTGGAAGTGTTTGCACATAGTGATTCTATTAATCAGCCCAACGATTTAACACTACATTATAATGGTTTTGGGTTTGCCTCAGATCCAAATTGGGGAAATAGTTCTGGTAACCTTTTAAGGTTTAAAGAAGGTGAAATTGAGATCGTTGAGAAAGGTATGGGTACCACCAATGGAATAGAATTAAGTCCTAATGGCAAGTTTCTTTATGTTAACGAATCGGTTCAAACGAAAATTTGGCGTTACAATGTGAGTGAAAATGGATCGCTTTCAGGAAAAGAAGTTTTTGTTCAGTTTGAAGGTTTTGGGATGGATGGAATGCGATGTGACTCAAGAGGGAATTTATTCTTAGCGCGTTATGGTGCTGGAGTCATTGTGAAAATTAATCCTGAAGGTAAAATTATAAAAGAGTTTAAATTAAACGGCGAAAAGCCAACTAATGTGACCTTTAAACATGGTTCCGATAAAGCAATTTTTGTTACCATGCAGGACAAGAAATGGGTAGAGTTAATTAAACAGCCTTAACCCTATTTAAATCTCCGATTAAAAAGTACCCCACAATAAGATATTCAAGTATGAATAGTCCTTGAATTAATTGACTATCCAATTGCTCGTCATAAAAACTATAGGAAAGAAAAGCGGCAATACACCAAGCCAATGGAAATTTTAAATTGGTGAATATTCCAAGAGCCATCGGAATTATTAGGTACCAAGGATGAACTATTGGAGAGAATAAAAAATAGGTGCTAATTATAAGTGTTATACCTGTGAATATTACTTTTCGATTCCTGAATCTGAATCTCCAAGAAATAAACAAAATTATAAGTCCAGAAATTAAGGAAAGAATCGGTCCAGCAGTTTGAATAATATCGTAGCCTTTTATTTTAAACCCAAACCATTTTACGATATTGAAAATGCTTCCATTAAACTCGAAGGTTTTAAAATAAAGGGTCAAACTCTCAAGCAGATGGGGGAGGTTGTCGAAATTTAAGAAAGGTAAAAACGAAAATGCAACAAGAGGAATGAATCCTAGCATAAATTTTTGCCAACGATGAATCCCGCCTTTTAAAAGTAAAAGCGGAAGGACCATTAAACTAAAAAGTTTTGAGCAAAAAGAAAGCGCTAACAAAAGCCCACCTTGGAGGTCTTTTAGTTTAGTTAAACCAAAAAGTCCACTAAGTAAAAAGCACAATAAAATTCCTTCGGCGTGAAGATTTCCAGTTAATTCTAAAATAACAATTGGATTCAACCAATATAGATTTATTCTGCTAGGGTTGAATTTGTAACGTTTTAATATTTCTTTAATAGAGAAATAAGCTGCGATTTCAAAACCAATTATTATAAGTCTCATTATTACAATTCCACTAAAAATATTGTTTGGAAGTGCTGCTAAATAAAAGATCCATTGATTTACTGGAGGGTATATAGAATAGTATTCAGGGGAGTTCATTCCATTGTATAAGGAATTGGCAAATTCATTGTTGCTAAACATTGGTGCTAGTTCCGAAGGTTTAAACTCAAAAGGGTTTATTCCCTGAGTTGTTAGAAAACCATCCCATAAAAATCTGTAAAAATCGTCGCTCAGAATAGGTGTGCTTAGAATGAGTAATGCCCTCAAAACGATACCTAAATAGAACGTGAATTTTTGATTGCTTTCTTTTAGAAGGAACGAAAAACCCACAAGGCTAAAAGCGAAAAAACTAATTTGAAAGCTGAAATTTTCCCTAGGGAGAAAGTATCCAATGAAAAAAACGGCAATTGTTATAAAAGCCGTTCCAATGAATGTTTTGTATTTATTTAGAATCAAACGTTAATTTTTAAGCTGGTTTGCTGTGCTTGTAAGAGTAAAAAGCAACGTAACTAAAACCAACGGCTAACATACAATGAAACGGTAATAATCCAAAATCGTTTAGTTTAAAAGCACTGTATATTCCAAATAGAGCGTAAACTCCCATTAAAATTTCAAAGATGGTTAGCGAATTGAAGGTAGATTTTAAATACTCCTTTTTTTCCGCCCAACTTCCACTGTTTTCCGTGATGGCAAATTTCGGTGTTCGAACAAACGGTGATTTTATTCCTAAATATCCCTCTAAAACTGCAATAGCATTGTGCAACGAAAGTCCCATACTTACACTCAAAAACATTGGGAATCTAATAAAAAATAAGTTTTTGGTATGTCTTCTTTTTTGGGTGATGTAATAGTAGAATCCTAAAATTAAGAAACTACCAATAAGCACTGCAGCAACATTAAATAACCAAGCCAATTCTTTTAAATCTTGCTTAATATATAAGATAGGAACGCTTAGAACAGCTGTAGAGAAAATGCAAACGAATAAAAAGCTATTCAGAAGGTGAAAAAAACCGTGGATTTTGGTTCCCAATCCAAGCTTTGGGGTTTTAAGAAAATTCCAAAGGTTTTTTCTGGCAGTTTCAGCAGCTCCCTTGGTCCATCTAAATTGTTGGTTTTTTAAAGCGTTCATTGCCACAGGAAGTTCAGCAGGGCATCCAACTTCTTCTAAGTATTTAAACTCCCAGCCTTTCATTTGCGCTCGGTAGCTCAAATCAAGGTCTTCAGTAATTGTATCGCTTTCCCAACCACCAGCATCATAAATACATTTCTTTCTCCAAACCCCAGCTGTACCGTTGAAGTTTATAAAATGCTTTCCTAAGTTTTTAGCAGTCTGTTCAATGGTGAAATGCGCATCTAATCCAAAAGCTTGTAATCTTGTTAGTAAACTATAATCTTCATTTAAATGAGCCCATCTTGTTTGGACAACACCAATTTTTTCATTTTGAAAATGGGGGATAGTGTTTTTTAGGAAATCTTTTTCTGGCAGGAAATCAGCATCGAAAATGGCTATGAATTCCGCAGCTAATAATTCCATGCCCTCCGCAAGTGCACCAGCTTTAAAGCCAGTGTTTTTTGATCGAGTAAAATGAGTGATGTTAAATCCAAGCTGTTTAGTTCTTTCAACTTTCTCCGCAACTATTTGTTTGGTTTCATCATTTGAATCATCAAGTATTTGAATTTCCAATTTATCCTTAGGGTAATCAATTTCGATAATCTTATCAATTAATCTTTCGGCAACATATTTCTCATTATAAATAGGTAGTTGAATAGCGACTTTAGGCATATAATCAGTGTCAGAATCTGTTTTTGTGTTGTCTTTCTTTTTTCTAAGATAAAGTAACACAAGATGGCCTTGAATTAAGCTATAAAGGAAAATGAATCCCATAAAAAATATGTACAAACATAGTATGAGAGAATTCATGATTTTTTAAGGTATTCCTTGAATATCGTTGTGATTATTTTATATCCTGCTAAGATAGTTCCTTTTACTGTTCCAGAAACTTTTGACTGACCAATTCTTTCTTTATAATTGACAGGTACTTCTGCGATCAACATTTTTTGCTTTGCTGCCTTAACTTGCATTTCAACCGTCCATCCATAGGTTTTGTCTTGCATATTAAGATCCATTAGTTTTTGCCATTTAATGGCTCTGAATGGTCCTAGATCTGTAAATTCAATTTTGTAAAGCCATTTGATTAAAAAAGTAGCCAACCAGTTTCCAAAAACTTGTTGAGGTGTCATGCTTTTTTTAGCTCTTTTCCCCGTTTTTCTTGATCCGATGACAAGATCTTTATTTTCTTCTAAAATAGGTTGGATAACATTAGTTAGCTCAGCTGGATAGTCAGAATAATCAGCATCCAGGAAAACAATTATGTCGGTAGGGGTATTTAGATTTTTAACGTAATCGATCCCTTTTAAGCAAGCTTTTCCATATCCTTGGATTGGTTCGTCAAGAACGGTTGCGCCGTTTTCTTTGGCGACAATCTTAGTTTTATCGTTTGAGTTGTTATTTACAACAATGATTTCCTCTACAATTGAAGGTATTTCTTGAATTACTTTTCCAACAGCATTTTCCTCGTTAAAGGCAGGTATTATAACTCTTATTGTGGAAGTCAAAACTTAGTGTTTAAAAGAGTAGGTGAGGGTACCTTTTTCATCGTAATAATTCCAAAAACCAGATGGTTTATTGTTTTCAAACCAACCTTCTTTAACTAAAATACCTTTATCATAGATCTTCCAGAACCCTTCTTTATTATCTCCTATATGTTCTCCTGTTTCCTTGAGATTTCCAAGTTTATCGTAGTAATTCCAGAAACCGAACTTTTCACCTTGATCAAAATTTCCTTCCCCTTTAAGTTTACCATTTTCGTCGTAAAATTTCCAGAAACCGTCCTTTTTACCATTTACAAAATGACCCTCAGACTGAATTACTCCTTGTAATGTGTAGTATTTCCAATAACCGGATTTCTTTCCTTTAACTTTCCACCCTTCTTCATACACATCCTTTTTATTGCAGTATTTCTTAACGTAGGAAGAATCGCCTTTGTACTTTTTTTCATGGATACCACAATTAGCCAATAAAGTGGTAGAGAAGAATAAAAACAAAATTAATGTTAGCAATCGCATAAGCCAAAAATAATTCAAAGCGGGATATTGGTTTGTCGCTTTAGTTGCAATTCACAAAATAGGACTTTCTTTAATACCAGTAAAGCCTCTATATTAGAATGTTATACTCTGATAGCTTTTCTCGAATTACAATAAATCAGCCAAGATTCAATGTTTCTGATATTAACAGAGCCTAATAATTTTTCATAGTTTTTTAACTGAGTCTTGTCTTTATCTACAGGTTGCCCAGTTTTAAAATCAATTAAGTAGTTATTGTTTTTGTAGTTTATGATTCTATCAGGCCTGTAAGAACTACCATCGTTGGTGATAATTTCTTTTTCAACAATGTGTTTCCCTTCATTCCAAATAGATTTTAATGGCTCGAGTTTAAGCGAGTTTTCCAGAATATCTCTAATAAGGCTAGCCTCTGTTTTTTCAATGTGACCAGTTTCAATAAAACTATCTATAGTCTGTTCAATATCATCGGTGCTTTTCAATCGGGCAAAACAAGCATGAATTAAGTTTCCGAATTTTCGTGGATCTTTAGAGTTGAAGGCTTCCTCTGAATTCTCAGGAACGTTCCAAATTGCGGGTGCAGAGAAGCTGATTTTAATTTTATTCCTCCAATTTGCTGGCTTTAATTGATTGGGTTGATCAACTTGTTCGAATTGTTTTTTCTCCTTGTAGATGCTCTTGCTTCCATAAGTAAACCGCTGATCATCTGTTTCAGATAGATCAGAAAGGATT
>JAYPYW010000108.1:0-7030 GCA_038154685.1 Flavobacteriales bacterium
TGGAACAGAGGAAGATTTTATCAATTCTTTAAAAGGTCAAGATGGAACCACTGGAACCGGCAGTGGGGATATTCAATTAGCTAACCGTTCATCTCAAGTATTGGAACCGGGTGATATTGTGATATTGGATAAAAACCATCCATTATCGGTTACTACAACTAACCTGTATTACAGCCCGGATGTAATAGGTGTTGTGAAAACAGGAGGAGGAATTGGTCAATTAGTTACAGTTCAAACAACTGGTGTAGTAGATATAAAAATGACCGTTTTACCCGTAAACATAGGTGATAATATTTATACAGGCGATGTTTACGGTAGAGGCTACGCATCGGCAACTGCATGGCCTAATATTTTTGCCAAGGCTCTCACGTCAAAAACTAATGGGGTTTTGGGAACTGTGCAGGCTTTATTGTTATTAAAATAAGTACCTATTTAAACAAACTATTTCGGCAAAGCATTCCCTTTTACCAAATACCAATCTACCCAGGCGTCCATTTGTTTTACGGAGTTGGGGCGGAGGATGATTTTACGGTTGTTGTCCAACAAAAACATGGTGGGCGTTCCAAATACGTAATAATCCTTGGCGATGGGGCTGTTCCAGCCTTGTAAATCGCATACACTGGTGAAAGGAAATGCCTCGGCGAACTTTAAAAAGCTAGCTTTTTCTTTGTCTAATGATACAAAAAGTACGTCCACACCATTTTTGCGCCATGTATCGTAGTTTTTGGCAATTTCAGGTATTTCTTCTTGGCACTTAGGGCAAGTGCTGGAACCAAAAACCACCAAGGTATAGGGCGTTTTGTAATCAGACAGTTTGTTGGGCTGAAAGGCAGGATCGGGATGTATTCTATGCGGGAAGTTAATATCCGGAGCGGTATTGCCCTTTTTCATCGCTCGGTAGGTTTCCAGTTGGTAGGCAAGGTCGTTATTAATGGTGCAGCTTACTTCATTGAGGACTTTTAGGGCTAAATATTCCGATGCTTTAAACAAACTGTGACGCTCTAATAATTCAAACAAATAGTCGGTTACTTCGTTGAGTTTTTCTTCGTTGGTAACTAAATTTTCTAGCATTGCATCAATAGAGGTTTGCATTTCTATGAAGACCGAGTCCAAAGATTTTCCGCTGTTTTCTAGTAACCAAAAATGGGATTCAATAGCATCTTTAAACAGTCCGCTTTTGTATAGGCGTTTATCGGTATAATCTAAAGCTCTAAAGGCAGCAATTGTTGCGGGGATTTCTTGGGTGCGGTATTGGGCAATGGTACTTACTGAGCTCACTAGTTTACGAGTGGGTAAATACCAACTTACATAGCTGTTTTTAGGGAGGTTGTTTAAAAAAGCAGCATCCTCGGTTTTTAATCGGGCTTTTTCATCTGTAATGGATTGGGTAGTTTTTTGATTGGAGGAAAGTAATGTGTTGCCATTGTATATTCTTTCCAAATAAATCCATGCGCTTAGTGCCTGTTCTCTAACGCTGTGCTCTTTGGCGTACTGCTCAAAAAGTTGGTTTTCGTTGCCTTTGGTGATTTGGATGGTTTCGGGATAGTTTAATGCTTCTCCTGCGATTTCAATGTCTTCTCCGCTTAGGATTACAAAGAATGGTTTATCATCGGCAGCCATTAAATACCCCACACCAAAATCACTTGCCGAATAGGATAGTTTAAAATTTCCAACCGAATCGGTTTTTGTGGTTGCTATGGTGTAGTTTTTTAGACCGTTAAAACCTTCAAGTTTGATTTCAGCGTTTTTTAGGAGGTTTAAATTACCTGTTACCACTTGTGCTTGTAAAAAGCCCGTTAGAAATAAAACCGTTGTCAATAATATGTATGCTTTTTTCATCACTATTTTTTTAACCTTAAAAGGTTTGTAGCTTAAATATTGTAATCCTTAAGGCAACGAACAGAGTTTCCGTTTGCTCGGTTGTTGTTGTTCATGTTGGCATTGCTACCATTGAAGTTCAGGTTGCGTGCATTTGTACCGCTAACCGTACTACTCCAATAGTTGCCGTTGGTACCTACATTGTTGAGCGAACCATTGCTGTTGTTGCGGTTGCCCGCCATGGGCAATAAAACATATCTTTTACACATCGTAAAACAAAAAAATCATCTTACAACTGATTGCTCTTGTATCCGTTCATTTCAAATAAGCGGACGATATGTTAGGATTAATGCTGCACTCTCCATATGTTAGTTTTTCAATCTTTCATATGAACTCCGGCAGTGTATTTTTGCCATGAAGCTAATTGCTTCGACAAATCTTCTACTTGAATATTTAATGCTACAAAACCTTTCATTCCTATTATTTTTAAATCCTTACACAAACGAAATAATAAACGAACAACCTCAATATTTTCGCGTGAAAACTCAATATATTTATATCTACTTTCTTTTTTACTATTGTTAGCCTTGTAGATATTAATTAGCATATCCGTAACTTCATTCTTAAGTCTTTCACCAATTGTATACTTGTACTCTCTCGAAAAAACCGCAGTTCGCTGATACGTTTGTATCAATAAATCATACCCTAATTTATAAACTGGTAATTCTGTGAAAAGTGCCATTGCCAAAAATCTATATTAATTACTACCTTTTTAAATTCTCCCTTAACAAAGTAAAAATCATAAAACCTCCTTATTAATTTGCGCAACATAGATTTTCTTAATTTATAAGAATTAGCATGTTGCATGTATCCTAAATAAGAATTTATTTTGGCACGTATATCACATAGCTGTTTCCATGAAAATTGTGGAACAACTGCCATTAGTTTATTTACTTCCTGTATTGCTTGATAAAAATTATTTTTGGTTCTGTTACTAATGTAACTGCAATGGGGGTTAATAATTTGACCTAAAAATGGAATACCTTTATCTATTGATTTTAATACAATTTTATTGGGATGAATATTTAGCTTTAATTCACTGTTTAAAAACTCATGAAGCTTGGGGATTATAGATTTTAAATAACTTTTATCATTATGCACAAACAACATATCATCTACATATCTGCCATAATACTTTAGCTTTAGATCTTTTTTTATAAAATGATCTAAATCATTCATATAAACATTTCCAAAAACTTGTGAAGTTAAATTACCTATGGGTAAGCCTTTATGGCTAGGGTAATTAAATAAACTCTTTGAGGGTGGAAGTCCTTCCCAGTCTAACTTACTGCCTTTAATGCGGCAATTTTTTGAGACATTATTAAAAATAGTTTGTTTAATAAGATATAATAAAGTTTCTCTACTAATACCTAGAAAACTACTTTTTGAAGAAGGAATCATGGCTAAAACTTTTTTGTGAAGAATATCATGATTCATATTCATAAAATAAGCTTCAATATCTAATTTTAAATAGTAGGTGCTTTTTGTATAATCTTCACTACAGGAACGAATAAATTTTTTTACCCTATTTATGCCAAACAAGGTGCCTTTACCTTCTCTACAGCTATAAGTATCAAAAATTAATCGTTTATCTATGTCTTTATAAATACATCGGTAAATTAAATGATGGATGACCCTATCAGAAAAATCAGCTGCAAATATTTCTCGCATTACAGGTTTTTGAATAATAAAAGCAATACAGGGCTTTGGCACATATTTTCGATTGGAAATATCTTTTGCCAAAGAATGTAATTTTATTTCTTGATTAAGTTCAAAGGCTAATTGATTGTGTGTATTGCGTTTGTTTTTGCGCGCTTCCAAATAGGATAAGTGCAACTGATATAAAAGTTGATTAAAGGATTCCATTCATTCACACTATTTCTTGAATTTTAATTTTTAAATCTTGAATAAAACTAAGTCCCTGCATAGGTGTATTGTTAGCTAAATCATAGTTTGATATCATCGTTGCAATATTTTCCAATTGGATTGTTCTATCATAAATTTCATTGGTATGATTTACCACTTTATTTGCTGATGTTTGGATACTTTGTTCCCAAACTTCGTAATCATTTTTAATTTCAAAATCATTCATCAAAAAGACTACGTCTTCATTCTTTTTTTCAAAATTTTCAGCTTTTAATTTTGCAGATATCATTTCTAAACTTAAACTTTCCTTTTCTATCTCAGTTACAGGAAAACCAATACTGTTTACAACTCCTCCAACACTTTTAATAAACTTAGAATTTACCTTATATTTTTTCACCCGTTTTACAAAAAGCATGGCATCTTCATTGTAACATTTGTAAAACAGTCCTTCCTTAAATAGTGTGAACTGTTTATTGCTTTTTGCTAAAATAATTTTCTCAACAGTAGTCATTATGTAACCTAAGCTTGTTGTAAAAAAATAAAACCGACCGCTGCGCGGTAATAAAATCCTACCACCCTAACGGGATGGTAGGATAAAGTGTCAAAGTATCAAATCGCTACGCTTTTCAAAGTGTCTAATCCTTAAGGCAACGAACAGAGCGTCCGTAGGCTCGGAAGTAGCTGCTCAAGTAGGCATTGCTACCATCGAAGTACAGGTTGCGAGCACTAGTACCGCTAACCGTACTACTCCAATAGATGCCGTAGGTACCTACATTGTAGAGCGAACCATTGCTGCTGAGGCGGTCGCCCGCCATGGGCAATTTTAAAACGGAGCCAAAAGCACCGTCGGCGTCGTCAGAGCCCCAAGTTAGATGCTCATTATCTAGTTCCGTTTCTGTTGGTAATCGATAACCACCTGGACAAGGATTGTTGGTTCCATTAACTCCTTGCCATAAATTATCGTCTTGGGTAGTAAGCCAATCGAAAGGAGAGCTTCCTTCTTTTATAAAAAGAGCATCACCAGGGGTTTCATCAGATGCATTGGTGGAGGTTGTACTTGATGTTCTACATTGATGACCATCTGCTGCGCGGCCCCATTGGTATAGGTCTCCATAAGCTTTATCGTCTGTACTGCTTAGCGCAACTCTTTGAGCTCCTAAATTACGGTCCATCCATGTTAAACCCGTTGAAGGATTGGTTACATCTTGCCATGTAAAGGTAAAATAAGTTCCGCAACCGGAAATGTCTTTATTTTCCTTACCTACTTCATTTATAACATGCCAACCGCTTCCGTCGCTAATTATTCTTACAGCATGATTGTAAGCAAGTAATTCAAATGTTTCGTCGCCATCAATTGTTTCGGTACTATTCCCATCAATGGTAAAGTAATCCCCATCACTGTCGATATTTTTAATGTAATAAACTTTACCTGTATTAGAAGCAGCGGCAGGAAGGTTAACCGTATATGGGCCATTATTGCACAAAACAACGTTATGAGTATTATCTAAAGTGATGTCAGTTCCATCTGTATGATTTAGAACGGCTAAACCCATACTTGTTTGAATATCCAGTCCGCTTACTGGTGAAGAAGTATTTACACCTATTTCGTTATTGGTACCATCTACATACAGCATGTGTGTATTGGCATCGGATTCTATTCTAAAATCTTTGGCAGCGCCACTTTCGTTAAAAATAGCCGAACCGTCTACATCTAAAGTTGCGGTAGGCGATGTGGTTCCAATCCCCACATCTCCATCGTTTTGAATGGTGATGCGATCGGTGCCGTTGTTTTTAATACGCAAATCCGTTGAGCCACTTGCAGGAATGTACACATCCCATTTAGCAGTTGCGCCAGTTCCTGAGTTGTATATTTCTATACCGGTAACATCGTTGGCGCCGTTTTGTTCGTTTTCGATGCGGACCACCGAGGAATCTTTACCTGAAGCAGCGTCGTTTTTTATGTGTAAAATTGCATCCGAATCTGGATCACTACCATCGGTGTTAATCCCCACGTTTTGGGCAAATGTAATTGTACTTGCTCCAAGTGCTAATGCGATTAAATAGGTTGATTTTTTCATATTTAAAACTTTATTCAAATTCATTTTTTACTTAATCATGATTACATCATAATCGTACAATTTTCCGTCACTCATTTGTACGGAGATGAAGTATTTGCCCATTTCGGCTTGGATGATGTTTTTTAGGAAGTTTTGACCTTCTACTATTTCAAATTGATTGCGCGATACTAATCTTCCTTGCGCGTCGGTAATGGTAAGTGTAAGCGTTCCAGCTTGAGCGCTTTGAACAATATAATTTACTTCTCCTTGAGACGGATTTGGATAAACGCCTATAATTTCTAATCCTTCGCAAGTACACGGAGCAATATCTGAGTAATCTGTGGTACCATCATAATCCACTTGTTTTAATCTGAAGTAGGTGATTTCATGCAGGTGGTTATTGATTTGGTAGCTGTAGTTTTGCTCAACAAAAGAATTTCCTGCACCATTTACCGAATCAATTGCACTCCACGTTTGTCCGTCTAATGATTTTTCGATGACAAAATAATCGTTGTTAATTTCGGAAGCAGTGGTCCACTGGATAGTTACTGTTTTGTCTTCACATTTGGGTTTAAAGTGGGTGAGCTCAACTGGTAAAGGGTTTAATTCATTTACCAATACCCAAGATTTAAAAAAATCACCCGATGAAACACTAACCCCCGATAAGGTATTCGCGGTTGTGTTTAATGTACCTGATAAGGTTACATCACTCCAGGTAGCATCCACAGAATTGAATCTTTGCGGAAAAAGGTCGGCTTCTGAAACTAAATTGCCTCCGCCAGTAACTTCGTCATCATCGTAAGTAAATGAAAGTGTAGCAGTGGGTTTGGTAGTGAAACCGTTCGCATCTAAAATCCAAAAACGATTCACAACATTTAAAGAATTATCTTGTCCATTTTCATCTAAAAAAGTAGTAACATCCGATGGCATATAATCGGAGTTGATTTGATTGTTTGTAGCGTTATTATCGGTATAACTGGATAACTTTAAGTTCCCGCTACCTGAGCCTGCACCGGTGATGTTTACGCTTAACGGTATTTTAGATTCGGATGCATTGGTTGCTGTAGTGGCGGTTGTAAAAGGTAGGTTGTAAGTACCCGTATTGGTACCGATATTCCATTTTACTTGTGTTTTTTCTTTTTTGGTGATGATGTTACCGCCTGTTCCTGAGGTGTCTAAAGCATTCGTATTTCCATTATCCAACACCACAAAAACCGAATCGGTAGTAG
>JAYPYW010000109.1:0-6970 GCA_038154685.1 Flavobacteriales bacterium
TAACAGGGCCATCCGCCATAGGATCTGAGAAAGGAATTCCTAACTCAACCATATCAACACCGTTCGCTTCTAATTCTTTAAGAATTTCAACTGTGTCGTTTAGATTTGGGTAACCAGCTGTTATAAATATTGATAGTAAGCCGTCTTTTTTCTTTTCGAAAGCTTCTTTTATTCTGTTCATTTTTATCGTCATTACGTCATCCTGAAGAATTGAAGGATCTCACGCAACATGAGGTTCTTCGCTATGCTAAGAATGACGAGATTAATTAAATATGTTTCATTAATGTTTCTAGATCCTTATCACCTCTTCCTGAAAGGTTGATAACGACTATCTCATCCTTCTTTAAATCTAGTTTGTTTAAAGCATATAATGCATGCGACGATTCTAAAGCCGGTATGATTCCTTCCAATCTACATAACTCGAAACAAGCTTCTAAAGCTTCGTCATCTTTTACATAAACGAAAGTTCCTCTTCCTGAATCAAACAAGTGTGCGTGCATTGGACCGATTCCAGGGTAATCTAAACCTGCTGAAATTGAGTAAGGCTCAACAACTTGTCCGTCCTCAGTTTGCATTAATAAAGTTTTTGCAGCGTGTAAAACTCCTGGTTTTCCTTTTTGGGTTGTTGCCGCAGTTTTACCAGATTCAAGTCCCAAACCAGCTGGTTCAGCAGCTATCAACTCAACTCTTTCATCATCTAAATAATGATAAAAAGCTCCTGCTGCATTACTTCCTCCACCAACACATGCAATTACTCTATCAGGATAATCTCTTCCTTCAAACTCCTCTAATTGCCATTTCATTTCTTCTGAAATAACACTTTGGAATTTCGCTACCATATCGGGATAAGGGTGTGGACCAACTACTGAACCAATAATATAATAAGTATCAGTTGGATTATTAATCCAGTCTCTAATAGCTTCGTTAGTGGCGTCCTTAAGCGTTTTACTTCCTGATTCAGCAGCAACAACTGTTGCCCCTAACATTTGCATTCGCTTAACATTTGGCTGTTGTCTTTCAATATCAACAGCCCCCATGTAAACCACACACTCCAATCCCATTAAAGCACAAACAGTAGCCGTTGCAACACCATGCTGACCGGCTCCTGTTTCAGCAATAATTCTCTTCTTCCCTAATCTTTGGGCTAATAGAATCTGACCAATTGTGTTATTTACTTTGTGCGCTCCTGTATGGTTTAGGTCTTCTCTTTTCAGGTAAACCTTAGCACCATACTTTTCAGATAAACGCTTAGCAAAATACAAAGGCGTTGGTCTACCCACATAGTTTTTAAGTAGGTAATCAAACTCCTTTTTAAATTCTTCCGTTTGAGAAATCTTTAAGTAATTCTCTCTCAACTCCTCAATATTCGGGTGTAACATTTCAGGGATGTAAGCTCCTCCAAATTGTCCGTAATACCCTTTTTCATCAACGTTATAGCTCATCTCTTCGCATTATTAAATCAAGCAATCATTCAACTCCTCAATTCCGTTAAAAATTCTTTTAATTTATTTACATTTTTAAGCCCTGGTTCATCTTCAAACTGACTGTTTAAATCCAAACCATGAAGCTTTTCCAATTCCAAGCTTTTTATTTCTTGAGCATCCCCTGGCCCAATTCCTCCTGCAAGGAAATATTTTTTTGGAGACTCTTTATCAATTCGGTCCAGCAGGGACCAGTCGAATTTTTTCCCTGAACCACCGTGTTTTTCTGTTTTGGTATCAAATAAGAAATAATCGGCATCTGGAAAGTTTTGTAATTCTGAGAAATCAAAATCAACAGTAATCGGACAAACTCTCCAAACCTCAACTCCTAAATCCTTAGCAGACTTACAAATATCATTTGATTCAGCGCCGTGTAATTGAACAACATCAAAATTGTGTTCTTCAGTTTTAGCCTTCATTGTCTCGATCGATTCCTTAACGAATACACCAACCTTTTTCACAGGATTAACTGCTAACTTAACACCTGACTGACCAATACTTCTTGGCGACTTATCAAAAAAGATATTCCCCAAATAATCAACTCCAAGCTCAATTAGATCATCAACATTATGTTGATGTTTCATCCCACAAACTTTTATTTTAAGGTCTTTTCCGTTCATTTATCTTAACTGCTTAATAAAGTCTTGACAAGCTTGTCCTGGATTATCTGTCTTCATGAAATTCTCACCGATCAGAAAACCTTGGTAACCATAAGTTTTCAAATCTTTAATCGCTTCCACATTTGAAATCCCACTCTCAGAAACCTTCACAAATTCGTTTGGAATTTGATTAGCTAATCCTTTGGAAACATTTGTACTAACTTCAAAGGTTTTTAAATTTCTATTATTAACTCCTACGGCGTCACAAAACTGGTTGATGTGAGCCAATTCTGATTCGTCATGAATCTCCAATAGAACGTTTAAACCTAGGTCTTTTGCTGTCTTTGCCAACTCATTTGTTTTGGCAACAGATAAACTAGAAGCAATTAAAAGAATTATATCAGCTCCAATCGATTTTGCCTCGTACAACTGATATTCATCTAACATAAAATCTTTACGAAGGATTGGCATATCTACTGCAGCCCTAGCAGCTTTTAAATCATCAAAAGTTCCTCCGAAATAATCTTTATCTGTTAAACAACTCATTGCAGAGGCACCTGCAGCTTCATAACCTAAAGCAACTTCAGCCGGAGTAGCAACTCCGTTGATTACACCTTTTGAAGGCGACTGTCGTTTAAACTCAGCGATTATTCCTGATTTGTTGATGATTGCATCCTTTAATGAAGGGCATTTTCTATCAAACAAAACAGATGATTCTAATTCTGCAATCGAAACAGCAGTTTTAGCAGCTTCTATTTCCTTTAATTTGTTCTGATTGATCTTATCTAAAATCGTCATATTTCCTAGTTTCTCGTCATTGCGAGGTACGAAGCAATCTCTTACTTTTTAAAATATGAGATTGCCACGTCGTACCTTCTCGCAATGACGGTGACGTGTTATTTATTACTGAGTAACTTATTTAAAACTTCAATACCAGTTCCTGAATTCACTAACTCAAGCGCCTCTTCAACTCCTTCTTTAACCGAAACATTCTTCGCAACCGAAATTGCAACTCCAGCATTTGCGGCAACAACTTCATGTTGTGGTTTTGTTCCTTTTCCTGAAAGCACATTCGTTAAAACTTCAGCAGCGTATTCAACTGTATCTCCTCCTCCAATATCTTCTGGCTTTAAAGTACTTAACCCTAAATCAGATGGGGAAAGCTTTTCAATTCCATTATGACTGTACATATGGAAATCGCTCGTTAAAGAAATCTCATCATACACATCAACCGAATGAAGAATAGCATAACGCTCCAAATTGTTCTTTAAAACGTGATCGTACAATGGCAGGATCGATGGATCATAAACCCCTGTTAATTGGAAGTTAGGTTTTGACGGATTTACTAATGGTCCGATCATATTAAAGAAAGTCTTTAATCCCAACTCCTTTCTAACTGGTCCAACAAACCTCATCGCTGGATGAAATAATGGTGCATGGAAAAAAGTAATCCCTGCATTTTCAACCTCCGATTTTAAAGTAGCTTCATCTCCTTTAAAAATATAACCTAAATGTTCAATCACATTTGAAGACCCAACTCCGGATGAAACTCCGTAGTTTCCGTGCTTAGCAACTTTTACTCCAGATGCTGCAACTATGAATGAAGAAGTTGTAGAAACATTAAATGTATTCTTACCATCTCCACCTGTTCCACACATATCTATTGTTTGAACATCTCCTAAATCAACTGGATTACAAAGCTCTAACATTGCTGCTCTAAAACCTTCTAATTCCTGCCCCTCAATCCCTCTCATCATAAAGACTGTAAGGAAAGAAGAAATTATTGAGTTATTTCCTTCAAACTCACCTTTACCAATTCTCAAAAGAGCTGCCTTTGCTTCTTCGAAGCTTAGCTTTTTTCCTTTGAATAATTCTTGTAATAAAACTTTCATTGTTCTTATTTATCCTTCGAATCCGCTCAGGATGACGGTACTCCATCGTCACTCTGAGCGGAGTCGAAGAGTTAATTCTTTAACCAATTTTCAACTATCTTCAACCCATGCTCAGTCAACACGGATTCCGGGTGATACTGAACTCCAACAACATCAAACAACTTGTGACGCATACTCATTACGTTACCATTCATATCAACTCCTGTTAACTTGAATGTATCTCCTAATGAGTTCTTTTTCACCTGCCATGAGTGGTATCTTCCAACTTCAAATTCTTTGGGTAAACCATCATAAAGCACTTCTTCAGCAACAACTTCCATCTTATTACCAACACCATGAAGTACTTCATCCATGTTTTCCAATTCACTTCCAAAAGCTTCTGCAATTGCTTGGTGCCCTAAACAAACTCCCATTATAGATTTTGAATCAGCGTATTGCTTAATTAAATCAATCATGATTCCAGCTTCCTCAGGAATACCAGGACCTGGTGAAAGTAAAATTTTATCATATTTAGCCACATCAGCTAAAGCAATCTTATCATTCCTGTATACATCAACATCTGTGAATCCTAGTTGCTTGATATAATGAACCAAGTTGTATACAAACGAATCGTAATTATCTAAAACTAAAATCTTCATTTTTAAAGCTCTTCTGCTAACTCAATTGCTTTATGCAATGCTGCTAGTTTGTTAAACACTTCTTGTCTTTCACTTTCGTCATCCGACTTCATTACTATCCCTGCTCCTGCTTGATAGAATAACTTATTCTCTTTACTCAAGAATGAACGGATAATAATTGCATGATTAAAATCTCCATTGAATCCTAAGAACCCTATACATCCTCCGTAAATAGCTCTTTGATTCTTTTCGTACTTATTAATCAGTTGTAAAGCTTTATGCTTTGGTGCTCCTGATAATGTTCCTGCTGGAAAAGTATCAGCTACCATTCTAATAGTATTCTTCTCTGGTAATAAATCACCAGTTACTTTGGATACTAAATGAATAACATGTGAGTAGAATTGGATTTCTCTGTAAGCTTCAACAGTAACGTTGTTTGCATCTCTACTCAAATCATTTCGAGCTAAATCAACTAACATTACATGCTCCGCATTTTCCTTAGGATCATCCAATAACTTTTGAGCCAATTTCGCATCTTTTTCATCATCCCCAGTTCTTCTGAAAGTTCCAGCAATCGGGTATATAGATGCTTTCCTGTCCTTAATAACAATTTGAGCTTCAGGAGAAGATCCGAAAATCTTGAATTTCCCAAAGTCAAAATAGAATAAGTATGGAGAAGGATTGATAGACCTTAGCGCTCTGTATAACGTAAAGTCATCTCCTTTGAACCTTTGAGAAAACTCTCTTGAAAGTACCAATTGGAAAACATCTCCTCTTTTACAGTGAGATTTCGCGTCCTGAACCATTTTGATGAATTCTTCATCCGTGCAGTTGCTCACCTCCTCTCCATCTTTCTCAAAAGACTTCTGAGTAGTATTAGGTGTTTTGATTAACTCCTCTAATTTCTCTAAGGATTCCGGACCGCTTCCTGTTCCAATTTCACTTCTGTGTTCGAATAAGTATAACTCGTTTTTGAAGTGATTAATTGAAATGATGTTTTGGAAAACCATGTAGTGCATATCTGGGACCTTCTTGTCTTCCTTCTCAGAATAATCGAAATCGATATCCTCAAAATGACGAACGCCTTCGAAACTTGTGAATCCAAACAAACCATTCGTTACAAAGTCGAAACCTAAATCCTCACTCTCAAATAAACCTGCGAATTTGTTTAGCTCTTCAACAACATTGTTTTCAATAGCAGACTTAGTTTCAAATTCTCCATCAGGATAAACGATGAAAATCTTTTCATCCTCTACCTTAAATGAAGCAACGGGATTAAAACAGATAAATGAATAACTGTCTTCATTCCCATGATAATCAGAACTTTCCAATAAGAAACTTTTCTTGTATTGCTCTCTGATATTCAAATAGATACTTACTGGTGTAATTGTATCAGCCAGTAATTTCTTGTACCTAGTATTTATTTTAATTTTTTCCATTTCTGAATTTTTGGGCGTTGATCCTTGACCAACTTAAATGACAATCAAAAAAAAAGCTTGCAGTGACCTGCAAGCTTTTATATATCATCTATAATACCATCAGTTCACCGCCCTTAATTAAAGAGAGTGCCACCACCAAGTATTATTTTTTGTCATCATCATGCTACAAATATAAAAAGCTTGGACAAGTTGACAAAATACTTCGTTAATGAATGTATCTTAAAAGAAAAAAAATGGCTAACAATCAGTTACTTGTAGACGAAAAGCAAATTGAAGTTGGAAATTTCATGGTTGGAAGATTACTTCCAGTTAGAAAAAAGCGCCAAGTGGGGCCTTTTACTTTTATTGATCATATGGGACCAGGAACAGTAAGAGCTGAAAAAGGAACTGACGTAGACCAACACCCACATATTGGATTAAGTACACTAACATATTTATTTGAGGGCGAAGTTGAGCATAAGGATAGCACCGGCGCTCATCAAGTTGTAAAACCTGGCGATGTGGCTTTTATGACTTCTGGAAGTGGTTGTACGCATACAGAAAGAACGCCTGAGCATTTAAGAGGGAAAGATTATAAGATTCATGGTTATCAAATTTGGGTTGCTCTTCCAAAAGACTTGGAAGAGATGGAACCTACCTTTCAATATTTCGAAAAAAATCAGATGCCAGAATGGTCTGAAAACGGGCTTAATATAAGATTAGTTGCTGGAAATGCATTTGGAGCATCTGCCCCACTTCAGGGCTATTCTCCATTATATATGGTGGACATTAAAGCAGAAAAAGATTCGGTTCTTGATTTAAGAGACAAACTTTGTGGAGAGGTAGCTTTTGTAATTGTTAAGGGTTCTATAACCGATCAAGGTCAAACGATTAATGCAGGTCAAATGTTAATTAGTAAATCAAACGAAGAATGTGAGATCACTTTAGAAGCAGGGACACATA
>JAYPYW010000110.1:0-5198 GCA_038154685.1 Flavobacteriales bacterium
CTGTACCTTTGGTGAAATTATTTTTGATGTGTCTTTAACCGACTTATAAAATACATCCTATTTTTCTTTTACTTGTTATGAGGTTTTTACTAATTTAAAAGCGACTCTTAAGCGAGGAACCACCTATAAACTTGGGGTAAGGGTTGAAGAGACTCAGCATTATTTATCTGTGTGGATTGATTTTAATGACAATTTAATGTTTGAATCGGGTGAAAGGGTAATTACAGATGTCACCTATTCTCGTTCTGGAGATTTTGATTTAGTTGTTCCTGCAGATGCTGCAATTGGTGAACATGTAATGAGAATTAGATCAAATTGGCAGGAATCAAGTGCTGATCCGTGTGATGCATTTGATTACGGTGAAACTGAAGATTATAAAGTGATTATTGCCGCTTCAGATACTGTTCAGACAATTGATGCTTTGGATTTTGAGGTGATCAACGCGGGTAATAATCTTTTAATTAGAGCTGAAGATGTTTTGGCGAAAGATATGAACGTGGATATATATAATGGAATTGGTCAGAAATTATATTCTTACAGTAATCCTGTTGGTCAAAAATTGAATTTAGAAATTCCAATAGCAGGTTATGCCGGAGGGGTTTATTATGTTAGAGTAAGTAATGGAAAAACTAAAAAAGTTAAGCAGTTCCTGGTTTATTAATTGCTGCTTATTGTTAATTCCTGTTTCAGTCTTTTCTTATTCGTGTCCTGAATTACCAAAGTTGAGTTTGGAGCAATGCGGTCACTATGATTTTGTGGCTTATGGCAGGGTAGATTCTGAGGTAGATTGCGAGGATCAAAAATTCCTTTTTACGCCTATTAATGTTTTTAAAGGTGAGTCCTCTAAAAACATAGATTTATACACTAAATGTCAAGGTGATGGGCTAGCTGTTTCTAAAGGGGAGTATTGGATACTTTTTGGCAAGATGAATAATTCGTTAGAGGTTCAATTGAGTTTTTGCGGACATTCAAGAAAGCAATTGCCTGTTGGTGAAAAAGATTACGAAGCAGAAATGAGAGGAACTTCCTTTTCAGAAGATCTAGGCTTTTTAAAAAATAGTTTCAATGAGAAGAGTGAAACTCAAAATGAGTTAAAGGCTAGGAAGTATGAGAAAGTAGATCCAATTTTGGTTCCTATACTTTTAGGTATTGGATTGGTTTTTATGGTGATAGGTTATTTCTTCATAAAAAGATTGAAGTAAGCATGAAATAGAAATTGAAATAAAAAAGCCGGCTATTATCGCCGGCTTTTCTTTTTACTTTTTAATTATTTTGATGTGTTTACTTTGACCATTTAGTTCAAGTTTTACAAAGTAAATTCCTGGTTTAAGATTTACCAAATTGATAATCTCTGTTTCACTAGATGTTAAACCTTCGAAAAATAGCTTTCCTTGAATATCTAAAATCTGAATAGTTGTGTTTTCATAGGAATTAATAGTTAGGTTCCCATTGGTTGGTATTGGGTACACCGACCAATCTTTCGAAAGCTCTTCAAAACCAGTACATAAATCAACTATCATTTCTATTTCGTTTGATGTGATTTCTCCAGCACCAGCAGCACAACTTATATCTGAAGTTACTTTGGCTGTAACAATATCTCCATTAACGGGAGAGGCAACATTAAAGTCTGCACCAGTAGTTTGGAGTACATCGTTTACATACCATGAGATTGTTGCAGTACCTATATTTTCAGCATTACTTGTGAAGTCTACGGACCCATCAATACAAACAGGAAATGATTCAGTGTTAGATATTGATAAGGTAGGAATGAGACTTCCTCCGAAAGCGTGTGTTTCAGGTGAAGAGTATGTTTGAACTTCTTCTTCGAAAAATGCTGGCTGCCCTTGGATTTTCAATCCGTAAACATCGGTAGGTACAGTAGATTCACATTCACCAATTAACAACCATTGATCACTTGGTCCTGAGAATAAATCTGGCTGGTTACCTTTTGTCCACCATTTAGCCTCGTAAAGTTGTCCGCCATATTCAGCTTGCATAGCTTCTGTGTAGGCGATTTCTGAGTCCCAAGTTGCAACCGCGCATCCTCCTGAACCAAATGCGTTGGTAACTTGAATCTCATAACAATCTTCAATTAAACAAAATACATCCGAAACAAATGAACCGGAAATTGATTGCGTTACATTTAGAGAAGAACTTGATATTACAGATGATCCTCTAGATGAAATATCCCAAGAGTAGCTTGCATCGTATGACCCTTCAGCAATATAGAATTCATAAGGTACACCGTCTTCAATACTAACAGTGTATTCATTTGATAACGCTTTATCTGTTGAGGCACAAGCGAAATCACTGGTTAACTCACAAGTGATAACATCACCATCATTCATGTCGGTGTAAGAATAATCTTCAGTTGTTGCTACTTCAATTCCGTTAACCATCCACTTGTAAGTAGGGCTAGACCCTCCGTTGGTTATGTTACTTGTTAGATCAATTGATGACCAAGAGCAAGATAACCCAGTTGGATTTGCAGTAATGCTGATTGTAGGTTCTTGATCCGCTCCAGTAGTTACTGATACATAATTAACTTTTGTCTCAGTTAGCGTTCCTGCGTCACCATCTAATGTTATGGTTTTGTCTCCTGCAGTTGTATAGTAAACACTATGTGGTCCTTTACCAGAAGCAGTTGCTGGAATTGCTCCATCACCGAAATCCCATTCGAAGTTTGTGATAGAAACAGGTCCAGATCCTGTGAACTCTATTAGCTCACAAGTTTCTATAGATGTTTTGTTAGCGATGAAGTCAACAACATTGTTTAAAGTACCATGGATGTTGATGTTATCAATGTAGGTTCCGTTATTGTAGTATTTGTTATTTGTTTCAATTGTTAAATCAAAAATAGTTCCTGCATATGTTGAAAGATCGAATTCGTAATTGTTCCAAGCTTCTGCAGCATAACTTGCTACAGTGTAAGTAGGAGAGATAGCCTCTCCATTAATTAAAACCCTCATATTTGTATAACAAGCATATGATCTGTAAAACAGTTTAGCATCAAAACTTAAAGTAAGATCAATGTAGCTTGTTGCATCTATTCTAGGAATTACAAATTTAGAAGTAAATGCAGGGTTCGAAAGGAAAGGTTTTTCCAATTCTTGTCCTTTAACATAGTAAGGAGGTGATGTTTCAGACCCGAACATTTCTAGTCCATTACCTGTTTTACCAGAAGTCCCATTTATTTCAATTGTTGCTTCAGATGCAGCGTAACCACCATAGTTAGAAGTTAAAAGTGAACTTCCGGTTTCAAAGTCTTCATTAATAGGAAGAGGAGTTGGATCAACTACCTGAACAGGTATTGTTACTTCGTGATCGCCAGCTGGATTAGTAACTCTTAACGTTACATTGTGATTCCCTGCTGAATTAAAAGTAACATAAGGATCTTGAATTGAAGAAGAACTAGTAGTTGCATTCGTGAAAGTCCAATTGAAAGCAGATATTTCATCGCCTGTTGACCTATTAAACAACTGTACTGATCTTTCTGTTACGGCCACTAATTCATCAACCTCAAAATCAGCTTCTGGTAATGAAATACAAGCCATTTTTTGCCAATCTGCATGATTGTTAGCAATGTAATTCATGTGATCGTATTGCTCAGGGGAGAAAATTGATCTACAAGATTTACTTGGGCTGTACGACATTACGTTTTTTCCATCCGGTTGAAACAAGTAACCTTCAGCATCTCTTTCATCATCAGTATTTGTTACTTCACAAGTTTCGTAATTGATGGTCCATCCTGATAAACTTGGATCCGCGGGAGTATCACAAAACCCATCCCCATTTACATCACAGTTGTAAGTTCTACCATCTTCTGGTCTCGCTACTAGTTCACTTCCGCTACCGTTGTGCGTGTGTCTAAGGTTAAAGGCATGACCTAATTCATGTTCCAATGTTGTTCCTGTTCTTACGCAGCTTGTTGCCAAAACAGACATGTCTGGGCTTCCTAGGTTAGGATAGTAGGCAAACCCACAGCTTCCGCTACCACCACTAGTGTAGTTGTCGGAAATATATAGGTTAAAAGTATTTTCAACCGCGTACACTAATGCAGCGTCTCTATCCTCGTTTTTCTCGTAGTAATGAAGATTGTCATCGTCTATGAAGTTAATATCACCACAAACGTAGAATTTTATTTTAGCAGGTTTGTATTGTTCGTTCATCCTGTCTAAAGCTGCATTCCAATCCTCTACGCTAATACCACCAGTACCTGCAGAAGATCTGATAATATGAACGGTAAGTGGTGCAAGGAAGAAATCTGATTCAGTGGAAACCTTCCAATTGCTCGATCTTTGCTTAGTAAGTGTTTTAAAGAATGTTTTTTGTTCTGAATTTGTTGGATCCTCAGTGTCACATAACTGAGCTGTAGCAGTGTTAGTAATCCCGGTAATAACTAACGCTACAATTAGTTTGCTGATAAGTTTCATAAAAGTTCTTGTTAAGGGACCTTTAAATTACTCGGAATTTATGATAAATCAAAACGGAATCTGTTGGCTTTTAAGGAGTTGTTCTAATCAGGTTTAGATGATTAAGTATCCAATAATTATATATCGAAGAGCTTTTCCAATCACAATTAATGGAAGTGTTTTTGATGGAGATACTCTAAAAAAACCTAATCCAATTGCTATAACATCTCCAATAATTGGTGTCCAGCAAAGTAAACCTAGCCAACTACCATGTTTTTCGATTTTTGATTTAAAACGATTTACTTTTTGTTTTGAGGTTCTTAAGCCTTTTTTTATCCATTCCCATTTAGCTAGCCAGCCTAAATAAAAGGTAAAGAAACTTCCTAAAGAATTACCAGTAGTAGCTACCAAAACTGCAGTGAGCACATTTTTATCGCTAACCACTAAAGCAAAATGCGCTTCAGAACTGAAAGGAATGAAAGTGGCTGCTAGGAAGGAAGAAAGGAATAGGAGGAGCATGTTTTGAGAAGAGAGAATGGAGAATGGAGAAGGGAGAATGGAGCTCTATTCTCCCTTCTCAAAACTCTATTCTTATTAAATCGACATCAATTCTTTAAACCTTGAAGTTTGTCTTCTTGAAATTTCTAATTTTTCTCCGCTTTTTAAAGTAACCCTTAAGCCGCCGTTAAACCAGGCTTCAACTTTATCGATCCAAGTTAAGTTGATGATGTATTTTCTCGATATTCTGAAAAAAAAATTGTATTGGATATTACCATTCCAACACTA
>JAYPYW010000110.1:5277-6837 GCA_038154685.1 Flavobacteriales bacterium
CGTTTTTCTAAGTTGTTTAACGATTTAAGGATCATGGGTTTACTGTCTTCAAAGTAAAGTCTTACATAATTACCTTCTGATTCAAACATTCTTACCTTATCCATCTTTACAAACCAACATTTTTCACCGTCCTTAATGAAAATTTGAGAGTCGTATGTTAGTTTCTCTTCCGACTTGTTTTCTTCCTGAGCTTGGTCTTCTTTTACCTTTTCGATGGCTTTTTCCAATCGGTTTAATTCAACTGGCTTAAGCACGTAATCAAGCGCGTTAACTTCAAATGCTTTCAAAGCATATTCATCGTAAGCTGTAACAAAGATGATGTGAGGTACTATATGAAGGTGTTCTAAAACTTCAAACCCCGTCATTCCTGGCATCTGAATGTCTAAGAAAACTAAATCAGGATTTAATTCCTCAATTTTTTCAATTGCTTCTTCACCATTGGCAGCTTCGCTTACTATTTCAATTTCAGGGAACTTTTCTAATAGTCTGCTTAGTTCAGCTCTCGCTAATCTTTCATCGTCAACTAATAATGCTCTCATGATTTAGGTATTTTTAGTTTAGTAATTACTTCGTGATCGTTTAAGTTTTGTATTTCCATCTCGGCTTTGCTACCAAAAATGAATTGTAGTCGTTGTCTACTGTTTTCTAATCCGAAACCACTTGCGGTTTCAGTTCTTTCTTTGTTAGGCTGATACTGACCAGTGTTAATGATTTGCATCAACAAATAGTCTTGATCAGATGAAGAGTTAATAATTAATCTCCCACCTTTAATAAGATTACTAATTCCGTGCTTTATTGCATTTTCCGCAAGTGTTTGAATAAGCATAGGTGGAACTTGGTAATGCAAGCAAGAAGGAGAAGTGTTTATTTCGTATTCCAATCTCTCTTCCAATCTTATTTTCTCCAAGTTTAAATAGTCCTCAACCAATTTAAGTTCCTCTTCAACAGAAATTAAACTCTTTTTATCGAGTGTAAGTGTGTGTCTTAAAATGTTGCTTAACTGCGTAATTCCTTCTTTCGCTTTTTGTGAGTCTTCATCTATTAAAGATCGAATCCCATTCATGCTATTAAAAATGAAGTGAGGATTTAATTGAGATTTAAATTTATTTAATTGGATTTCTTTGAGTTTACTTTGTTGGGTTAGGTTCTTGATTTCCTCCTTTTTAAAGTTTCGGAAGAAGTAAACAGCGAAGTAAATGATTCCCCAAATGAAATAGATCGTTGCAAAGGTTCCTGATTGTGCAAAGAATTCAGCCTTCGTAAAGTTTTCAATCAGATTTGTATTCCAAATGGAAGAAATAAGGTAGAGAAGGGTAATGTTAAACGTTCCTACTAATACACTTAGAATAGCCAGTTTGTGGAAAATCCTTGTAATACCCTCGTTTCTCCAACCATAAAGATTGAAAACGAACCTCACAAAGTGAGATAAGGAAATACCGAGGACAACAATTAGTGCAGAATATATGATGTCCCAAGTTGATATTTTACCATTGGCTAAATAGTTGAAAAACAAGTTTCCAGATGTGAAGGAAATCCATCCTAGGGTTTGAAATCCCCAAT
>JAYPYW010000111.1:0-1733 GCA_038154685.1 Flavobacteriales bacterium
AAGCACCTGCATCCAATGTAATTACGGAAGCAACTCCAGCACAAACAAAAGTATCAGCACCAAGCGAAACGTTAGGTAAAGCATTTATAATTAACTCAACATCATCTGTTGCTCTACAACCAGCACTATCCACTTCTAAAGTATAAACACCAGCATCGCCTGTAGTTAAAGTTCTATCCGTTGAACCTCCTGTCCATCCAACAATGGTAACGTCTGTTCTTCCTGAAACCATCGCGAATTCAACATCAGGTTCACCTTCACAAATTGTAACGTCACTACCTAAATCTATAGATAAAGGATTAACCTCTGTAACTGTGATATCTGCAGAACCTGTACATCCACCCGGATCAGAAACTTCAACCGTTACAAAACCAGCACCGGTTTCAAATGTTTTGTCAGCTGTTGGTCCAGCTCCATTCCAATCATAAGAATATCCAGCTCCAAAACCAGCGTCTAAAGTAATGGTAGTTCCAGTACAAATTGCGGTATCAGCAGGACCTAAATTAACTGTAAGCTCAGTATCAACCTTTAAGTAAATTGAGTCAGAATCAGAACATCCTTCTGGAGTTGTAACAATAACTTTATATTCCCCTTCATCGCCAGCACCTTTTGAAATCACTTGTGAATTCTCACCGCTATTCCAAACAAAAGCGGATCCAGCATTTCCAGCATCGAAATTAACATCCGGAGAAGTTGCGCAAATAGCAGTAGTATCTCCTCCTAGATCAACCACAGGAGACATGTTAATAGTCACCTCAATATCATCTGAAGCCTCACAACCATCTGCATCAACTACGTTAACAGTATAAGTTCCTGAAGTGCTTATAACATAATCTTGAGTATTAGGACCTCCATCCCAATCGTAAGATGTGAATCCAGCACCAGCATCTAATGTTAAATCACCATCATTTGTACAAAGAGTTGTGTCGTTACCTAAATCAAGCACCACACTTCCTAAAACAGTTACGTCCATCGAATCTCTAGCTGAACAACCGTCAACAGTAACTTCAACCTTATATTCTCCTGTTGCAGTAACATCGATGGTTTGAGATGTTTCACCATCTGGCTCCCATAAATAAGATGCTCCGGCATTTCCTGCATCTAAAGTAACCCCACCACTCGCAGCACAAATATTTGTATCAGCTGGACCTAAATCAACTGTTGGCAATGGATTGACATCAACTATAATTGTATCTCTTCCAATACATCCAGTTGGATCCTCCACTCTTAAGTAAACAGCAGTACTGTCATTAACATCAAAAGTTGTTGAAGACCCAGAACCTCCAAAATCATCCGACCATTCGATTGTTGCATATGCTGAAACCGTAACTCCAAACGGAGCCTCGTTTTCACAAATTGTAGTATCTCTTCCTAAATCAATCATTAACTCACCTCCTACTGATAACGCTACTGAGTCCGTATCAGAACATCCTGCAATTGTAACTGCAACCCAGATTGGATCAATTGATGTAGCTCCTGTAAAAGTAGGGTCGGTGGTACCATCGTGCCATTCATATGTTGCTCCTGCAGCAGTTGCATCGAAAGTAACATCGCCAGCACAAATACTTGTATCATTACCCAAGTCTACAGCAGGCATTACGTTAATAGTCACCTCAATTGAGTCGGTATCAGAACAATTTCCATTAGTAACAGCCACCCAGTAAATTCCTGCTGTGGTAACATCTAAAGTTTGATCTGTTGTTCCATCATTCCATTCAAATAAAGCAGTTGGA
>JAYPYW010000111.1:1743-2656 GCA_038154685.1 Flavobacteriales bacterium
TCATAACTCCATGCGTAATCAGTTGCGCCATCTACTCTATCAATAATGTATTCTTCTCCAGAAGCACCTGCACAAATGTTAACATTTCCTGAAGTTAAAACAGGGACCGTTGGTGGAGTTAACATTATTAATTCAATTGTATCTGAGTAAGCATGACAATCAGTATTACCTGCATCAGCATTATCACTAACAAAAACATGATATGTCCCACTTTCTGTTAAAGTAAATTCTCCAGTAGTATTTGATGACTCAGAAACATCATCTTTGAATAGTTCATACAAGAAGGTTCCCGGATCATTCCCTGTAAGTAATGCCTTTATAGTTGTGTCAGCAGAACATGCTCTGATCGTATCAGTTAATTTAACGTCACTTAAATCTGTTAAAGTAACATCCCCAGGATTTGCACAAACCGTTCCACATAAAGGGTCTCCTTCTACAACAACAGTGTCTGTTAATATACACTGTGGATTATCCACATTTGTCGCAGTAACTAAATAGGTTCTATTATCATTTTGAACAGCCACATTTCCAGTTGAGGATGTTCCCGTAGTAACCTCATCATTAATTCCCGGAGTCCAGGCGATAGTATAATTTGGAACAACGTCTGGACAAGTTACTGTGTATGTTCCAACATCAGGACTAATACCAAACTTTGCTGACCCTGCAGGTGATGATGCAGTATAAACCTTATTATCAGCCTCATCGAAAATGTTAAATTCGTACTCTCTTAATTGTGAAGCTCCAGGAGTTGTAGTTAAAGCGGTCCCAACAGTAATCTCATCTCCCGTATTCAATGACAACCAGAATTCTGAAACAGGCGTATTATTCCAATCATCAATCTCTGGCTTTGGAGCAACTCTAGTGTCTTTTTGAATTAATACTTTCCCAGTCGAAGTTTTTACAACTGCGTTCA
>JAYPYW010000111.1:2666-6820 GCA_038154685.1 Flavobacteriales bacterium
CCATTGGAAATAAATTGGCGTATGAACCTGAACTTTCCATAAACATGGTGCTGGTAATTCTTTAATTTCAGCACCCAGATCAGCTTCACAATCAGCTATACCTAACAAGTCAGCATCTATATACTCATTGATTTCAGTTACATAACCAACGATTACGTTTGTGTAAGCTTTACAATCAGGATCAGTTAAATCTTCTAAAACGAAGTTGTATGCTCCGTCTCTGATGTTTTCAATTTCAACAACATCTCCAGTACTTTCAAAAGAGATTGTATCATTCCCAATTGGCGTTGTGGCGATATATGAAACTCTGTAGTTTGCTGGCGTGTTGGCTAATGTTAATGTAATACTTCCATCAGCAGTACCTTTACAGATAGCATCTTTTGCTGTCGCAGAAGCTGTAAAAGGACATAAATCACAGTCGTTAGCAGTAACTGTAAAACCATTTAAATTTCTATCGTCCTGACAAGCATTCTGGTTATTACTGTATACAGTATAACATCCATTCGGATTACAAATCTGACCAGAGTATACTTCAGTACCTAAAGCAGTTGGAGTAATAGTCACTTGCTTCGTTGAAGCAATTTGAGTACCAGTTACAGGGTCACCCTTAAACCATTTAAACTCAATATCAGGATCATTCCCTGCATCAACCATTAATTCTAAAGTAACAGATCTACCTAAACACATTGTTGTAGTTCCGTTGATTATATCTACATGACCGTACGGTAAGAAGTCTCCTGTACATCCTAAATCAATTCCAATTGGTGAACCATCTACTGGCGTTGGCTTATCATTTGGAATATTTAATACAATAGCATCAATTACTTCCCCAAAATCCGAGAAATTAATTGTGCCTCCAAGAGACCCAGCTTTTGCGATAAATGCTGCTTCAACATCAGGCACCATTGTCCCATCAATATCTACATCTGGAAACATCGGCCTGATTAAATCTATATACTTTGTTACTTCAGAAAAAGGAACGGCATCATCATACCAACCTCCCCATGAACTTCCTGCTGGGTATTCAGCATATGAGGTATTATCTTCTAGAACAGAGACCCATTTTGCAATATCGTTCGCATACCCAGCTGTTGTCGCAGGCAATCCAGTCCATGTCCCAGGGCCAACATCATTTAAAATACCTTCTGCCCCCATAAATGCATTCGGACCTCCATTGTAATTGGAAGCAGACATTTTTGTATAAGCATATGGATCATGACCATTGTTTTGTTTACAATCTACATTCTCATAAAAATCCCATCCAACGTTATAATTGAAAATTTGAGATGTATAGGCATCATAGTAGGTTTTAACTAAGGCACTACCTTCAAATCCGTCAACCCCTTCAATAATTTGATCGTAAAGTGAAGCATTAGTAGCAGGGTCAGGTGAAATTGGAATTCTTCCATTTGGATAGGCTTGCTGTAAGGCACTCCAGGCAGAACCTGGCCCTTCTATTTGCAAACAACCGTTGTTGATTTGAGCAGCATATACAGTAGCTGGGTTATAAGCATCTGGCACTTTCGATGGGTCGTCCCATGTCATATCTGTTGCACACCTCAATTCAGTTTCCTGAATCAAAGTAGCCATCCAATAGTTCATGTTTGGATACTCAACCCTCTGAACCATATTCCTACCTAAGTTCCAAGCAACAGCAGTAGCGATAGCCCAAGATGGTTTGTTAGAAGGAATAAATCCAGGACGAATTATACCACTTCTGTTAGCCCAACCTTGACCTAAATACAGCTTACCTTCTGGATTTGAAGGATCTGTTGGTGTTCCAGCTTTAATATATCCTAGAGTATCAAATTTAGCTCTAGAAGGTAAACTGGGACAATCGTTTTGAGCAAATGAATCAGTCACAAAAAAACATGCGACAGACAATAAAATTATCAGGCAACTTCTTTTCATCGTAGTTAAGTGTTCTTGGCCTAGCGGCCGGGTAATTTTAAGGGTTACATCTCTGTTAGAGATGCAGTTTCCCAAATTTAAAACAATTAACAATACAAAATGTTACAGTTTTTTAACAAAAAACACTGCAAAACGTAACTTTTTCCCGCAAATCACGTCAGCAATCAAAAATACTGACTAACAGTAATTTACGAAACAATGAATAAAACCTGATTAATGCGGCAGTTTATTTTTGAGCAAACCATATACAAATGTCCCAACCGCAGCACTAAAGATGACAATTAGAAAACTAGTGAAACCGCTTCCAAAAAGTGTATACATTGGTCCTGGACAAGCACCTGTTAAAGCCCAACCTAAACCAAAAACAGTTCCACCAAAGAGGTACCTCTTCCACCCCTTATCTTTGCCTGCAATTGAAATTTCTTCTCCTTGGATTGATTTCATTTTAGAGCTTTTTATTAACTGAATAAAGATGATCCCTAAAATTACAGCAGAACCAATCACACCATACATGTGGAATGATTTAAACTTGAACATTTCATAAATTCTGAACCACGAAATAATTTCTGATTTGGAGAAAATAACCCCCATCCAAACACCTACCAATAAAAACTTTATCAATTTCATAACTACAGATTTAAAATAATTGGTAAAAGAAAATAAGTCGTAATAATTCCTCCTACAAAGAATCCAATCACCGCAATCAACGAGGGTAACTGAAGATCACTTAATCCACTAATAGCATGACCAGAAGTACAACCTCCAGCCCATCTGGTTCCAAAGCCTACTAAAAAACCTCCAATAACCATTAAAATAAATCCTTTTAGTGTAAATAGTTGATCTAATGAGAAAAGCTCAACGGGCGCTAAAGCTTCTCCTGGATTCTTGATGCCAAAACCTTTCAGTTCAGCTACTACTTC
Organism: Flavobacteriales bacterium; assembly: GCA_038154685.1. Classification (GTDB taxonomy): domain Bacteria; phylum Bacteroidota; class Bacteroidia; order Flavobacteriales_C. The sequence goes on from JAYPYW010000111.1 coordinate 5,498, forward strand.
TGGATTTAAATCCATTAATTCATCCGACTTTAAATATTCTGAAACTAAAAAACCACCTATTACAGCTCCCAGAATTACCATTAAATTCCAGATATCTTTCTTCCAATCAAACCTGAAAAACTCAGCAAGTTTACCAGCCCCTGCAATAGAACACATTGTTCTAAAATTTGAGGAAAGTCCAAAACGCTTCCCAAAATATATAAGCACAGCCATATTTATGGCAATTAACGGCCCTGCGACATACCAGGGCCATGCTTGAGTTAAAATCTCCATCGTTTATGTTTTGTTTCCCAGTTTATAATAGTGTTGAAGGACAAACGTAAGCTGTTAAAGGAAGTGCTGTTTCTTTGATAGATTTAAATCCTCCAGCAACATCAATTACTTTATCAAATCCTCTTGCCTTTAAAATAGAGGCTGCAATCATACTTCTATACCCTCCAGCACAATGAATATGGTATTCAGTATCCTTATTTAACTGATCCATATTCGAGTTAATATTATCGAGTGGGAAATTAACAACCTTTTCGTTATCAACGTGCTCTGCTTGATATTCAGAATTTTTACGTGCATCAAGAACATCTATCTCCCCTTCCATCCTTTTTGCAAATTCTTCAGCAGAAATTGATTCGATTGAATCCACTTCTTTCTCTGCTGATTTCCATGCATCAATTCCTCCATTCAAGAAACCAAGGGTATTATCGTATCCAACTCTACTCAATCTTGTAACAACCTCCTCGGCTCTTCCCTCATCAACAATCAATAAAATAGGTTGCTTTAAATCTATGATCAAGGCTCCTACCCACGGAGCAAAACCTCCGTCTACACCTATATTTATCGAGTTTGGAATAAACCCATCTTTGAATGTTTGCGGCTTTCTTGTATCTAATAATAAAGCCCCCGTTTCATTGGCAAGAGCCTCAAACTCTTCTACTGACAATGCTTTTGTCCCCTGTGACAAAACTTCATCAATATCAGAATATCCTTGTTTATTCATTACAGCGTTTTTCGGAAAGTATTGAGGTGGACTTGTTAAACCTGTAGTAACCTCTGTAATAAATTCTTCCTTAGTCATATCAGCCCTTAAGGCATAGTTATTCGCTTTTTGGTTACCTAAAGAATCAGATGTCTCTTTACTCATATTTTTACCACAAGCAGAACCTGCTCCATGTCCAGGATAAACTGTAACAGTATCAGCTAAAGGCATTATTTTGTTTCTTAAACTTTCAAATAACATCCCAGCTAAATCTGCCTGCGAAAGATCAGATTTAACAGCTAAATCTGGTCGACCAACATCTCCAATAAAAAGCGTATCTCCAGAGAAAA
>JAYPYW010000112.1:0-6471 GCA_038154685.1 Flavobacteriales bacterium
TTTACCCAATAAATCTATAATTGCCTGTTCTAATTGTGCCTCTGTGAATTTCATTATTGTTCTATAATTTGCCAATAGCCTGTTTTCCTACCACCTACACGCTGTAAAACATTTTTTTCTTTTAATGTTTCTATATGATTGTCTATAGTGGTAGTACTGGTTCCTATTTGTTTTGCCATTGCACTTTTGGTAATGTACTTATCTTCACTTACCAAGTTCAGTATCTTTATTTGTGTATCTGAAAGTTCTTTTACCAACCCTTTTACCAAGTTTATTACCAACTCTTTTACCAACCCTTCCTTGGTAGATACTTTTTCTTCTTCTTTATAGACTGGTTCTGCCGATGGAAACACCATACGCAGAAAGTTAGCCGAAAATTGAAAGCATTCTTTGCCATAGGTTTCTAGTATTCTTGGGATGCCCGAACCCAATTGTTCAACCAAGTCCACATCTTTAAATACCCGCATTAATTCCTTGTTGCGTGGAACGGAATAACCTTCAAAAAACTCACTTTCGCTCAAACCCTCAGTTAGAGAACCTGTTGAAGTAATTTCTATACGGTCCTGGAATATTTCAAACTTGGGTGCTAATTCTCGGGTATAGTCGTTATGCACAAAAGCGTTGATAATGGCTTCACGTATAGCAATACCATTCCAAAGTTGTTTTTCTAAACGTTCTTTACTGGTGATTTGTGTAAGGGTACGGTTTTCCAGTTCTATTTTATCGAGTACACTTTTGGTAGCTTTAATGAGTGAACCATAACCGTATTCATTGCTTTCGGCTAAATCTGAACGGGTAGTACCTTTGTATTTGGCTACTTTTACTGATACATTGTTTTCGTCTGCCAACAAATAGCCTGCATAGTTAATATCGCCCTGTGGGGTGAGCAATTCTAAATTCTTTTTAAACTGTTGGTTAAGCGGTTTGCGTTTCTCTTCGTAATAAATACGCAGTTGAGCAAAACTAAGGTCTTGCCTGTTCGCCTTTATTTTACCAATGGAGTTACGAGTACGAGCAGCAAACAATTCCTCAATCATTTTTTGAGACATAGGTTCTGCGGCTGTACCAATACGGAGGTAACAGCCTTTTTCGGTCATTCCATATTTTTTCTTGAAATACGGCTTTTCGCTACCGCTGGCCACAATGATTTTAATGATAGGCTGACCGTCTTTTTCCTCTGCCACCACATCAAACAAGCCCATAGCCGAAGAAGCGATGTTGTTTTTAATTCGGTCTTTAATTTTTAGCATATCGGCATCCGGGTCTTCTACACCTACGGTGTTGCCGTTTTTATCGATACCGATATAGACCAAACCGCCTTCGTGATAGTTTAAAAAGGCTACCACTTCTTTTTCCAAATCTAAATCTTTGGTGAGTTGTGCTTTGTATTCTATGCGATTGGTTTCTGTCATATTTGTTCTAATTGTGCTTCTTTAAAACTCATTTAACTATAATTATGTGCAGCCTTATAAGCTTTAACTCTATTTACAAAACCATCTCTCCAAGTACAGAAATCAGACAAATCCTGACTGATTATCGCCTCATCTGGTTGTAATGGAATTGTTTCTACACTACCATCGTGTTCAGTAACTGAATACTTTCCGAATAATCCCAACAAGAAATCCGTGTCGTTTTTCTCCACCACAATGAGACTTGCTAGATTTCCTCTTTTAGCACTAATATTTTTACTGAATCGCACAATGGTTCGATTTATCAAAATATCTTCAATTGACTTTTCTAAAAGCTTTCTCATACGTTGCCTTGAACTATCTAGTAGCCTATCAATCTTATCTGTTTCAGAAACATCACAATTTCTTATGTCACGCAAGTCACTTTTTACCGTATCTACTCTTTCCTGAACATTTTTAGCTAGATATGGGATTTCATCTGATACGATACCTGAGATTCCTCTTGATACCTTTAAACCAACAATCGCACAAGGAGATTGAATAACTGCCTTATGAGTATCTAAAAGAAGACGAACGAAGTACAAATCATGAGTAAATACAATAACTTGTCTTTCAGAGGAAAGACTAACAATTTTTTCAGCAATTGCTTCTCGGTAATCTTGGTCTAACGAAGTAACTGGATCGTCAAAAACAATCGAATTTTTTGCGTTATCAATTGTACAGTCAGATAAAAAATTTGCCAATGAAACAACTTTCTGTTCTCCTTCGCTTAAAACGTTAGGAATACTCTCATTAACCTCAGAAAAACTACACTTCTGAAATGTTTCTCCGTTGGCTGTTTTAGTTTTCTTAATATGAATCTTATTAGCCAGACTAGGATTTAATTCCGTTAAGTGATTAACAAATTCTTGATGTTGAAGAGTTATCGAATCTGATTCTAAAATGTTTCCAATTTTTTTTGAAATGCTAGTAGTTTTAGTTTTTTGAATGCATTGATTAAGCCAGTATTTTAGATGAAACTCATCAAAATACTTTAAGATTATATCTTTTTTAACATTAAGAAATTCTAATGCTTCTAAATCTAAAAGCTCAGTAATGTACTTGGAGCGATTCGTTATCAGTTCTTTATTCTTTTCTACTTTGGTTGTTAAGGTTGCAACGTAATCAACAAGTGATTTAGATAAATCATCGGTAAGAAAAGTGGATGGCTCATCTTTATCAAGATTTTTAATATAGTCTAGCACCTGCTTTTTAACTAAAATAATCAAGTTTTGAAACTCATTTAATCGAGTTTCAAAATCATTAAACTCATTGAAAATCTCCTTGTAGGTGTCAGTAATTTCCAGCTTTGAACTTTCTATTACTTCAATTTGAGAATTTATTTTTTCAGAAATATCTGAAAACTCCTTACTTGTTTTATCAGCTACAAAGGCACTAAATCTTAACATTCTGTTCTTTCCATCTTCAAGTAATGGTTGCTGACATAAAACACAATTTTCTTGACTTTTGCCAGACGGAAATTCTTCAATGGTGGGATGTATTTCTTTAGTTGCAAATTCCCTAGCCGCATCCCATAAAGATTTCCAAGCTTCTGTTCCAACACCATCTAAAGGGTCGTTGCCCTTTTGCAATTCTTGTGCTTGTTTATAGGCTTGCTTCTTCGTATTAAACTCTCCTTTTAAAGTCTTTAATTTTTCAATACCCTCTGCTGAAAAAAGTTTTTCAATTGCTTGAATTGAATTTGTGACTGTATTAAAACGTATTATTTTTTGTGTCAGTACTTTGTTATCTTCAGTAGGATTGCTTTGCTTTAAGATTTCTTGTAGTTCCTTCTTTCTGGCAGCATTTTCGACTGTAAATTGAATACTGGTTTCGATTTCCTCTTTCTTCTTTTTCTCAATCTCATTATACCAACTAAACCATTTAGATTCAGAAAACTTAGAAGAATCCAATTCGGGTTTTTGTATAGTCAAATGAGCAATCTCATTATTAATTTTGCTTTCAATTGTCTTGCATGCAACAATTAACTTTTCTAATAAATCAGTACCGATAGGTTTATATTCTGTTGGGTTTTCACTATTCAAATAAATATCAGCACACTTACTATCAAATACATAAACTGAATTTAACTCTTCACTAGCTTCTTGATCCGACACCCAATTGAAAGAAGATGAAGAACCATTTAGGGCATAGTTTATCTCAAAAGTTTGTTCAGTTGTATTATTCCTATATACATTAGGATTTAATTCAAGCTGTTTTTGTCTGCTCCAACAAACTTTTTTAAGAATTCTCGAGTAACTTGATTTTCCAGAGCCATTACTGCCATAAATCACAGTAAGTCCATCTTGTGAAAATTCAATTTCAGCCTTATCATATAAGGCATTTATATTAATTGGGTTTTTAATCGAAACTAACTTTGCAAAAACCCTTGTTGGTAGTGATGCGGAAGAAATATCTGATTCTGTTGGAGCAATTGCAGTTTCAGAAATTCCAGTAAACCCAATTTCTTTTTTCAGTATTAATGTAAGTTCTGAAATGTCCGTGTGGGTTAAATCATTAGCGAGTAATAAACGTCTAATTGCATCTTTAAAAAACTGTGGTTTGTCCGTTGACCAGTCTATTATATCTTTATATACCGACATATCAATTTAATTTATTGTATTAACTCTTTTCCCTGTTCAACCTTGGTCATTTTGGAAAGAAGTAAATCTTTCAATAATGTTAAATTTTGGTTTTCCTGTGTTTTTAATTTCATTGTTTCAAGAAGAGTATTTGCAACCGAATTAAAACGAGTTATTTCATTTTTATCAGGTGCTTTTATTTTCATTGTGGCTAAAATTGGCACGTATAAATTCATTTGGGCACTACCAACAGCCAAATCAATTAACTCATCATAATTGCTTTTTAAGCTGAAAAATATAAAAGGTAAATAACTATATTCTATCGGCTTAATGTTAATTACCGCTCTATTACCACACATATAATCCCCCAAAATCCCAAGTCTTCCTATAGTACCTGATTTTGTAATAACAATAGATTGGGGAGCGAAAAGTAATGCGCTAGAACCTGCACTAGCAAACCCTTCTTCTGTTAATGTTCTACTTGTATTTAAAATAAAACCTCCATTTACGTCATTGGCACGAAGCCATTTAATATTTCCGTCAAAATAATTAGGATGTTTTTGTGAAGGGTTAACATAGCCTTCTTGAAATGAACAGAAATCTTTTAATGTATATTCTTTACAAAGACTTTCTTTCACTAATTCTTTATAAAGAGCTTGAGCGGTTTCTTCCAGCTTTTGGTTGAGCTGTTCGTTGAGTTTTATGCGGTTCACTACCGTGTTGTATTCTTTTACTATTTCTCGCTGCTTTTCTATGGATGGGATGGGGAGTTCCATGTTCAAAAAATCCTCCCATTCTAAACTACCTCTTACACCACCGACAGCATGAAAACACGCTTCACGATCAAATTCAGAACGTGAGAACCACATCATTAAATATTCAGGTAAAAGCTCCGATTCGTCCTTTACTCTAAAAACAGGATAAGCTTGAGAAATAATAGCTTCGTCATGATCTGACAATAAAGCAACTGGCATTTTTTTATCTCTTCTAACCTGCATTATACTACATGCAAATTGACCTTTTCGAATAATCTTATAATTCGCCATATCCGCCCCTATGGTATTAGCTACCGATGGTATAAACAGCTTATTTACAGTTAATCCAAGTAGCAAATCAATTGACAAGTCTTTATTTCGCTCATCAACGAGTTCTATAAAATCGCCTATTCTTCTATAATTCGATCTCATAGCCTAGCTCTTTAAATACGCCTAATAAATCTTGTTTCGACTGTTCTTCGGTTTTGAGTAAATCGGTAAATTCACTTTGAAGGGCTTTCATTTTGTCTTCAAAATTGATGTTCTCATCACGATTTACAAATGTGATATACTTACTAGGCACCAGGGAGTAATCCTTTTTCTCTATCTCTTTGAGGGTAGCAGCATAGCAGTATTCAGGTATATTCTCATAATTACTATCCTTTTGCTGCCAGTTATGATAGGTTTGAGCAATTTGTTGGATATGCTTTGGTGAAAATTGAATAAACTTCTTTTCAAAAGGTTCTCCAATTTCACGTAAATCCATAAACAAGACTTCCTTTTGTCTATCTCGGTAGTTTCTCGTAGTATCGGGTAATTTAAGTGTTCGTTCTGTCTTGTTATTATTCAAAATCCATAGCGTTACACTAATATTGGTAGTATAAAACATGTTTTGTGGAAGAATAATAATAGCCTCTACCAATCCGTTTTCTACCAACTTTTTACGAATCTTATATTCTTCACCACCGCCACTCAATGCACCGTTTGCCAAGATAAAACCTGCTACACCATTATCAGATAGTTTGCTCACCATGTTCAAAATCCAACCGTAGTTGGCATTGCTTTTTGGTGGTACATCATAACCTCTCCATCGTGGATCATCAGTAAGTTCATTATCTGCTCTCCAGTCTTTTTGGTTGAATGGAGGGTTTGCCATAATAAAATCCGCTTTCAAATCAGGATGTTGGTCTTTGGCAAAAGTGTCAGCAGGAACATCTCCTAAATTGGCGTTTATCCCTCGAATGGCAAGGTTCATTTTTGCCAGTTTGTAAGTAGTAGAAGTATATTCTTGTCCGTAAATAGAAATGTCTTTGGTATTTCCTTGATGGCTCTCAATAAACTTCATGGACTGCACAAACATACCCCCGGAACCACAAGCCGGATCATAGATTGTTCCCTTGTAAGGCTCTATCATTTCAGCTATCAGGTTTACAATACTCTTAGGAGTATAGAATTCTCCTTTTCCTTTACCTTCTGCCAATGCAAATTTGCTAAGGAAGTATTCGTACACACGCCCTACAATATCTTGCTGCTTGTCTTTGAGTGTATCAATATTGTTTACCGTATCGAGTAAAGAAGCTAGTTTACTCACATCCATATTAAGGCGAGAGAAATAGTTATCAGGCAAAGCACCTTTTAGAGAAGGGTTGTTTTTTTCAACAGTAAAAAGAGCGGTATCAATTTTTA
>JAYPYW010000113.1:0-5734 GCA_038154685.1 Flavobacteriales bacterium
ATGTACCGATGGGGCTTAACAAATGGTAAGAATGTTGAGCAGACTGAAAAGGACGCGAAAAGATTGTTTCCAAAAGAAATTTGGATTGATTTGCACTTGCAAATTATCTTTTTTGGTAGAAAGTATTGCCCTGCAAGAGGACACAAAGTTGAGGAGTGTCCAATTTGTTCGAAACACGCTAGAAAAGGGATTTAGGATTTGCTGAAAATTCCTTTTATAGAAACAAAGTTTAAAGGAAACTCCAATACCACATGCATAAAACTTAGGAAGAATAAAAGGGTATATCCTAACTTGTAATCGATTATGTAAGTTATGCTTGAGATTACCCCAATTCCTAGGATGACAATTGCCTTTGTTCCTTTTAATTTCTTTCCCCAGCCAATTATCGAGGTTTTTGAGAACCAATTCAAATAGTGGTAAGTGTACGCAAAAGCTATAAAGATTTGAATTTTAACTCCAAGAGCGGAAAGAGGATTAAAACTTTTGGCTCCAGAAGTATCCATTAAATAAGCCATTGCTGAGGTTATGTTACCAATGTTAACAGACTCAAGGGGATGGATAATGGATTTTGAAATCTTGTATACGTTATCTTCAATTGGTAAAAAGGCGATTATAAAAGGAACTGCAACAATTGCCCAGGCTAACCATTTACCATTTTTACTTCCAGATTTCTTTACTCCAAAAATTACAAAGAAAAGGGTGAATAAATAGATATGAACAATCGTAGGCAGAAACAATCCAGTGAAAACAAGGAATTGAAACTGTTCTTTGTTAAACCAAAGAACTATTAATAAAATAGGAAGTAAAGAGACTAATATATGCTTTACTTGCTTGAATAGTAGGAGGGAAAGTGATAAAAGAAAGGATCCCAATAAAAGGTGGTAGTAATAGTGCGCAAAAGGCGCTAGGATTTTACTTAGCGTTAAACCAAACTCTCCATCCAGATAACTGAAAATTGTTGGAATGGTTATCAAAAAACAAATCCCACATAAAGCATATATCCATTTTTTACTTTGCTTAATAAAGAAGTTGTGTTCGTTTAACCAGTTCATCTCGGTCATGTAATGCAATGGACCAAGGAAAGCGTAGGAAAATAAAAATAACTTAAACGGAAGCCAAATAGCTAATACCAAAGAAATCACAACTAAACCAATGTTAACTAGGTCTATTCTTTCTGTGTTTCCGCTCATTTTTAAATTAAATAGGTTTGGATTCTAAACTTACTGAAAAAGTATGTTTAGGCTCTGTTGGATATTCTAAAATGTCAGATTTTAAATCTTTCCCATTGTAAATAGCGCACATTGTATTGGAAACGTGATATACTTTTTGTCTTAAATTAGCCGGTATACCATCTAAAATTCCTGCCAATACCTCAGGTCGGTAACTTTCAGGAGAGTATGCGTAATCGTGCCAAACAACAATTGTATTGTCATGAACTAAATTTTCAAAAACTTTAGCCGTGTCATTTTTCACCATTTCATAATGATGGTCTCCATCAATGAAAATCAGATCAAACTTTTTGTTGAGTCCAGCGAAATCGTAATCTTTTGAGTTCCCTGTTAAATGAGTGATGTTTTCCTTTCTTTTTGAAAAGAAGGCATGCTGCTCTGCGTATTTTTTTGATAAGCCTAACGCTTGAATATCCTCAGAGGATAAGTTAAGTGTATAGCATTCTTTAGCATTTTCAGCAACGTTTACAACGCTTTCTCCTCGCCAAGTTCCAATTTCAAAATAGGAGCAGTTTTCAATTGTTCCTGCTAAAGCTTTTAGCAGCGCTATATCAGTTGGCAGAGATCCGCCATCGAGAAAAGAAAAGATTTTTAAGTCTTCTTTAAAGTTTGGCAGTAAGCTAGTGAGCTCAACCGTTTTTAAAGAGCCGTCCAAATTATAGTGCTTTTTAATATAGCTTTTCCAAACAACATCGTCTTCGAGCACATGGTTTAACAACCATGGGTTTTTAACGATTTGAATTAATCCTTTTATTGTTTTTCCGATTTTTCCCATCTACAAAGCCGCTGTAAAAATAGCAATTATTCCTTCACTTCACGGATGACTACCTCAATTATTGGGCAAGTAGAAACATGTATTTCAAAATAGGGGAATAGCTGACTGACCTTTCTTGTATTCATGTGTGGATATGAAGCACAGGCTTCGGGCCTTATTTCATAAATGCTGCATCTATTGTCAGCTTCTAAAAACAAACAAGGAGTCTGGTTTAAAACGTAATTCCCATCATCATTGATCTTAAGAAATTTATCAGAAAACTCCTGTGGGGAAAGGTTTTGGTGTTTTGCAATCCTGTTAATGTCCTTTTTTGAAAATGCAGGACCTTTTGTTTTGCAACAATTTGCGCAGGATAGGCAATCTATTTTTTCAAAAGCTTTTTCGTTTTCAATTTCAAACTTCTTGTCTAATTCCTGATCAGATAATCTTTTAAGCCTTCGAAGTTTCTTTTTGTAATCCATTGATATTGGAATATAGGGATTTTTTTTCCTCAGATCTGAGGGTGAAAAAAAGCCAGCAAAAGCTGGCCTCATCAATTCAATATAATCCAAAGATTAACGAGCTTGCTCGTAAGCTTCAATCTTATCTTTTTGAGCTAATAAATAGTCGATGTTATCGTACCCATTTAATAAGCACTCTTTTCTGTATCCGTTAATTTCGAAAGATTCTTTATCACCAGTTGCAACTAACTCCACGAATTGGTTTTCTAAATCAACCTTAATTCCAGTGTTGTTATCAGCTTCGATAGCAGCGAAAGCTTTCGCTAAAAACTCAGGGGAAACAGTAACTGTTAAAACTCCGTTGTTTAAAGCGTTGTTGTTAAAGATGTCAGCGAATTCCGAAGAAATAACTACTCTGAATCCGTAATCAGCAATTGCCCATGCAGCATGCTCTCTTGATGATCCACATCCAAAGTTTTTACCAGCTACTAAAACATTCCCTGAGTAACTTGGATCCTCTAATGGGAAAGTAGTGATAGGGTTGTTCTCTTTGTCGAAACGCCAATCTCTAAATAAGTTATCTCCAAAACCATCTCTTGTAGTCGCTTTTAAGAAACGAGCTGGGATGATTTGATCTGTATCGATGTTCTCAGTTGAAACTGGAACAGCAGGTGATATGATAGTGTTAAATTTTTCCATTTTTCTAAGTTGTTTGTAGATTACAATAAATCAGCTGGGTTAGCAATTTTACCAGCAATTGCAGTAGCTGCAGCAGTAGCAGGAGATGCCAACATTGTACGAGCTCCTGGTCCCTGACGACCTTCAAAGTTTCTGTTTGAAGTACTTACACAGTAAGCTCCAGCAGGAACCTTATCGTCGTTCATTGCTAAACAAGCAGAACAACCTGGTTGACGGATTTTAAATCCAGCAGCTTCGATTATTTCAGCAATACCTTCGTCGTAAATAGCTTTCTCAACTTGCTTCGATCCAGGAACCAACCAAGCAGTAACATTATCTGCTTTTTGTTTTCCTTTAACAACTTCAGCAACTTCTCTGAAATCCTCAATTCTTGCGTTAGTACAAGAACCAACGAATACATAATCAACAGGCTTTCCTAACATAGCTTGTCCAGGTTGAAAATCCATGTAGTTCATTGCCTTATCAAAAGACTCAACTTCTTTTTCAGTAGTAGCTCCTATATCAGCAGCAGAAGGAATGTTTTGAGTAATTCCAATTCCCATACCTGGGTTAGTACCGTAAGTAATCATTGGCTCAATATCAGCTGCATCAAAGTTGTATTCTTTGTCGAATATCGCATCTTCGTCAGAGTATAACTCTTTCCATTCAGCAACCGCTTTATCCCAATCTGCACCTTTTGGAGCAAACTCTCTTCCTTTTACATATTCGAAGGTTGTCTCATCTGGAGCAATTAATCCTCCACGAGCACCCATTTCGATAGACATGTTACAAACTGTCATTCTTCCTTCCATTGTTAACTGACGGAAAGCAGATCCAGCGAACTCGATAAAGTATCCAGTTCCACCAGCAGCAGTGATTTTAGAAATCACGTAAAGAACGATGTCTTTTGCTGTAACACCTTTTTGTAAATCCCCATCAACAGTGATTCTCATTCTTTTTGGCTTAGATTGCATTAAACACTGAGTAGCTAACACCATCTCAACTTCCGAAGTACCAACTCCAAAAGCGATAGCTCCAAAAGCACCGTGAGTAGAAGTGTGTGAATCACCACAAACCATAGTCATACCTGGTTTAGTAACTCCTAATTCTGGTCCAACAACATGAACAATCCCTTGGTAAGGGTGCTCTAAACCGTATAATTCAATTCCAAACTCCTCACAGTTTTTAACCAAAGTAGAAACTTGGTGGCGTGATAAATCATTTTGAATTGGTAAATGTTGGTTTTCAGTAGGAACATTGTGGTCAGCCGTAGCACAAACTTGCTTTGGTCTAGCAACTGGAATGTTTCTGTTTCTTAATCCATCAAATGCTTGAGGTGAAGTTACCTCGTGAATGTATTGAACGTCGATGTAAAATACATCTGGTCCATCTGGAATCGATTGCACAACGTGCTTATCGTAAATCTTATCAAATAATGTTTTTCCCATTGTAATAGTTTTGTTTGTTCCGTTTAAAATTATCTGCTCGTTAGAGTAGGGCTTAGGCCTTTAATAATTTTAAAAGTTCATCATCATTAACCTCTCTCATTGAATCAGCAACCTTTAAGAATTCTCCGTAGATTACATTTAATTCATCTTTTGTAGGCTCATATCCTAATAATTTAGCTCTGTAGGCAACAGCAGCTCTTCCTGAACGTGCAGTAAGAACAATTGCTGAATGATCTACACCAACATCTTTAGGATCGATGATTTCGTAGTTTTCTCTATGCTTAATAACTCCATCTTGGTGAATTCCCGAAGAGTGTGCGAATGCGTTATCACCAACAATTGCTTTGTTTGGTTGAACTGGCATTTGCATCATTTCAGAAACTAACTTCGAAATTGAGTTTAATAATGGCGTATTAATATCTGTGTATAAACCTAAATCAGGTTGCTGACGCATAATCATAACAACTTCCTCTAATGAAGTGTTACCAGCTCTTTCACCAATACCGTTAATAGTACACTCAATCTGGCGCGCTCCATTAATTGCTCCGTAAATAGAGTTAGCTGTCGCTAAACCTAAATCGTTATGACAGTGCGTAGATAAAGTAGCCTTGTGGATTCCTGTTACGTTCTCCATTAAGTACTTAATCTTAGCTCCGTACTGATCAGGTAAACAGTAACCTGTTGTATCAGGAATATTTAGTACAGTTGCTCCAGCTTTAATTGCAGCTTCACAAACTCTTGCTAAATATTCATTATCAGTTCTTCCTGCGTCTTCAGCATAAAATTCTACGTCTTCAACGTATTTTTTAGCATGACCAACAGCGAAAGAAGCTTTTTCAATAACTTGTTCGGCAGTCATTCTTAATTTGTATTCACGGTGCATAGCTGATGTAGCTAAACCAGTGTGAATTCTCCCTTTCTTTGCAAACTTTAACGCCTCCCCAGCAGCATCGATATCTTTCTCAACTGCTCTTGTTAAAGCACAAATAGTAGGATTTGAAACTGCCTTTGAAATTTCAACAACCGAATTAAAATCTCCAGGAGATGAAACCGGGAATCCAGCTTCAATAATATCTACTCCAAGTTCCTCTAATTTCTTAGCGATGATGATTTTTTCCTCAGTCACTAATTTACATCCAGGGACTTGTTCTCCGTCTCTTAATG
>JAYPYW010000113.1:5744-6243 GCA_038154685.1 Flavobacteriales bacterium
CTCTTAATGTGGTGTCGAATATTTGAACCTTATCACTCATAAATGGTAGTTTAATCTGTTCTTACTTTTTAAGCGAGCCCCTAATATAGAACCGAAGTTGAGTTAAATAAAGACAACCTTAAAAAGGTGATACGGTGTCTAAACCTGATTTTTAGAATTAAAAACGAGCTAAGTATTATTTTAAGTTGTTGTAATTCAGTGTTTAACTGGTTTGTTTGAAATGAGGTTGTTTACTGTGCTTAAGATCATTTCAACAATTTAAATGTGGATTAAAAGTGATGGTTTTCGTGTAGGGGCGGAACATTTTCCGCCTTCAAAACTCATAAATAGGCTTTCGGGTGGAAAATATTCCGTCTCTACAAAGGATAAATTCAAAGGCTTTTTCAAAACCTCTTACATCGTTCAAACCCCAAAAAAAGATCCTTTCATCCCTTTATCGCTTCAAAACTATTGCATATATTGTATTCTGTAATGCATGAATAAAAAACTTGTACTATGT
>JAYPYW010000114.1:0-4187 GCA_038154685.1 Flavobacteriales bacterium
GCCACCTATTGGGTGGCTTTTTTATTGTTACTTGGAAATTTTTCTCCCTCAGATCTCTCAGATTCCTCAGAGTTTTTTATGCGAATGGTTTTAAGTGTTATGTCATTACGAGGAGGTACGACGTGGTAGTCTCTTTATTTAGAATTCTGTGGAGCATACCGTTGTTTTTCCGAAAGCTCTTTAGCTTTCTCCTCTAAATATTATTTCTCCTCGCAATGACGGTCACTTGTTAATTTAGGTTTTGATAATTTACTACTTTTCTGAACCTAATATGTCCTTCCTTCCTATTCAAGAAGGATGAAATTAGGATGTGAACTTTGAGGAATCTGAGAGATCTGAGGGCGAATAACTAAGTCTAACACACCTACGAGAACCGTGGGATCCGCGCCTGCCAGACGGGAGACAGGGGCGAAAAAAAAGGCAGACCCCAAGGTCTGCCCAGCAAAATCAGCTTTAGTTTAATCTAAAGACGTTTAATTAAATCTTTTCTGTGAATTTGTAATGATCTACCAATTCCTTTACCGTTTAGGAAGGTTTGTGTTCTCAAACTTAAATCTCCGGCAGGGATCTCAAACGGCCCATTATATTCAACTCCAAATTCAACAGGGTAGGTATTGTCAATAGAATAGTAAATCTTAGTTCCAGGAACGTGGTTCTTTAATTCGCACATCAATTTTTCACCTTCTTTATAAACTCTAATAATTGGATCCAAAACAGCTTTACTAATGTTTTTGTTTTGAGCTGCGAATCTATCAAAGTGAACTAAAGTTTTATTAGCGAAGTTATCCCAGTTTTTCTTTTCTTTAGGACTCCATAGTGTTTCCGAAACAGATAAACCTCTTGGGTAAGTCATGTAGTAAGCAAATGGAAGTGTTGGAACTACTTCAGTCCACAAATTGGCCTGTCCTCCTAAAATCAAATTAGGGTCAATACTGTCTGGAACTGGCTCGAATAAGTAAGTTTTCTCTAAACTTAAATCCGCGTAAATTGGATTTTCAACACTTTTATCTCCTTGTGTATAATCTAAGTAAACATAAGTAGTAGGTGACATTACAACCTTGTTTCCTTGTTTTGCAGCTTTAATTCCACCTTTCATTCCCTGCCAACTCATAACAGCTGCGTCTTTATTTAAATGACCTTCTGTGATCTCGTCCCATCCAATCATCTTCTTTCCTTTCGATTTGATGATCTTTTGCACCCTATTTACAAAATAAGCTTGTAAATCATGCATGTCCTTCAGCTTTTTCTTTTTCATGAATTTGCTGATTTCTTCGCTCGATTCCCAGTATCCTTTATAACACTCATCTCCTCCCATATGAATGTAATCACCTGGGAAAAGAGCAGCTATTTCACCATATATCTTATCTAATGTTTTGTAAACATTTTCATCAGCAGGGTTTAACATGTTTTCGGTGTACATTTTGAAGCTTCCGTCTCCAAACCATTCAGCAAACTTATGTCCAACAGATACTTGAACTTTTTCTTTTTTAGTAGAAAGTTCTGGGTAGGCAGCTAATAAAGCCATACTGTGACCAGGAACATCAATTTCAGGAACTATAGTTATGTTTCGTTCAGCAGCGAATTTTATTACATCCTTTATTTGCTCTTGAGTGTAAAAACCACCATAAGTTTTAGGTTCCTCAGCAGTAGGAGCAGGACGCTTATCTCCAAACCTTCCAGCTCTTTCTCCTCTCCATGCACCAACTTCTGTTAGTTTTGGTAAAGATTTAATTTCAATTCTCCATCCTTCATCGTCAGTTAAATGCCAGTGAAAAGTATTGAACTTGTATTCCGACATTTTATTGATGTATTGCTTTACTTCATCAACAGTGAAGAAATGGCGACTTACATCAAGCATTAAACCTCTCCAGCCAAACCTTGGTTCATCGTTGATTTTACAAAATTGTATGTCGGTTGAACTATTCGTTGTTTTAGCAGGTAATAATTGCTTTAAGGTTTGAAGTCCATTGTGAAAACCACCAAAAGCGCTTGCTTTTATTGCAATACCTTCTTTGCTAACCTGAAGACTATATCCTTCCTTGTTTTTTATAGTTGCATCATTAATTAAGTTGATAACTGTACCGTTATTAACTGAAAGGCCAGAATTTAAAAGAAACTCATTGAATATTGCCTTTGAAAAGCCAACTTCTTTGATTTTAGAATTATCAGAGAATTTAAAACCTTGAACTTGAAGCTTTCCTTCAGCTTCATTGTAAGTCGCAGGTTCTGGGATAATGTTATGCCCGGCATGTGAAGCCAAACTTAATAAGCAAAGTGTAATAGCGAATAGTTTTCTCATAGTAACTGTTTTGATGATGTTAATTTACAGTGCTTAAAAGCTTACACCAAAAAAACGTACAAGACAAAAAGAAGACAGTTGTTTAAAGTGTTGTTTTATAAGTCTTTAAATCGGATCATTAAAAAGAAAACACCAAAAGCAATTTGAAAACCAACAGGGAAAAATAGGTTTTCATCAGCGTATAATTCCTCAAATTGCCAGCTTAGGTAATCCGAAGGGTCGTTTGGATTGTAAATAACCGAAACTCCTTCCGGTTCGGGAATTTCATAAGGCTCCAATTCTATTGGGACGTTATATTGCCGACCATCAATGGAATAAATATATGTGTAAGAAAAGCCATGGAAATTGTTTACGTATTTAATTGGGTAGGCAGTAGCAGTTTCTCCAAAAACAAACAGATCCCAATGTTTGGTTATAGGAGTAAGCCATCCCAAAATAAGGAGGGAAATAAAATACCACCACTGAGCGTAATAAGGTCGTTTGTTTTTTACTACCTTCATCAACGGATAAATATACCTGTTTTTTATCTTCGATAGGGTGATTGCCTGCATATGTATAAATTGAAATCCCAAAAAGTTAAAACGTTACACGAAAAGCAAAGGATAGAGGCTTTTTGCAGAGGTTTGTTTCCTGAATTGCCTTCCAATAAGAGCGTGAAAAAGGCAGTTTCAAAAGGGACAATTAGGGTTAATGGGGGAAACGTCACTTCGGCATATTTTGTAAACGAAGGAGATGAAGTTGAATTGTGGGATTTGGAAGAGAAAGCACCACAGTCTTATGAAATGGAAATTGATGTGGTTTATGAAGATGACGATTTAGCTGTTGTGTTTAAACCTGCTGGACTGGTTACTTCTGGAAACCTTTTCCGAACACTTGAAAATGCTATTCAAGGTACGTTAAAACCATGTGCAAATAATCCTTTAAAATGGCCGAAGCCTGTTCATAGATTGGATGGCCCAACGAGCGGATTAGTAATAATAGCTAAATCTGTTTCTGCCAGAATTGAGTTAGGGAAAATGTTGGAGAGAAAGGAATTAACCAAAAAGTATTGCGCAATTTTAGCAGGAAAGTATCAAGGAGATTTTTTTATTGAAACGCCAATTGACGGGAAATCAGCACAATCAAAAATTGAAGTTTTAGAGGTTAAAGAAAGTTTAAATAATGGTTTTATATCAAAGGTGATGTTGGAGCCTGTCACTGGTCGAACGCATCAATTAAGAATCCATACGGCTCAGGCGGGCTATCCAATTATTGGCGATAAAGAATACGGAGAAAAAGGAAATACGCTTTTGCATAAAGGATTGTTTTTGTGTGCGGTTGAATTGAGTTTCAAACATCCAATTTCGGGAGAGGATGTTAATGTAAAAATTGATGCTCCTCAAAAGTTTGATAAGTTGATGGAGCGTGAGTACGAACGATATTTGAAATACAATGAATAAGCTAGAAGAATATTATTTTAAACAAGAAGAACCTTTCAAGAGCTTGTTCTTTGCATTACGAGATATTGTCCTTTCATGGGATGATCAGATTACAGAGTGTTTGAAGTATGGGTCGCCTTGTTATTTGTATCGCGGTAAAATAATGTGCTATCATTTCAAAGATAAAAGTGGCCAAGCTTATGTATTATTTAATTATGGCAAGCAGTTAAATCATCCTCTCCTAGATTTTAAAGGACGGAAATCCATGCAAAGTGTTGATGTTTTTCTGGATAAAGACATTCCCTTCGAAGGCTTGACGGAGATTTTCCAACAGTCAAAGGCTTATATTGATGACTTGCTTTCTTGATGTTTCTTATTTTATTGAAAAATAATCCCGCAGATATCGCGGATATCGCTGATTTTAATTGAAATTATAAGTAAGCCGCATCCGTCATTGCGAGGAGGTACGA
>JAYPYW010000114.1:4197-6228 GCA_038154685.1 Flavobacteriales bacterium
AGCAGTTACCCCGTGAAATATTTTTAATACTATTAAGAAATATATAAAAAAAATTATAAAAAAAATTAGAGATTGCCACGTCGTACCTTCTCGCAATGACGAGTACTTTAAATCCCAAAATAGAGCAATTCTAATTGATTAATTGAGGAGTTGATTAATCGATTAATTACTTTCGCACTGTGTACACTTTAAAAAAGAAATACAAAAAGCACAGCGGTTCATTATACGCTGTTACTTTTTCTGAAAAGCATAACTTACTTTTCACAGGAGGGGCCGATAAGATTGTGGCAACTTGGGATTTAGAGAAGGATGAAAACACACCTTTCAGTATTAAAACCGATTCGGCTGTTTTAAACCTTCAGTTACTCAATAACGACAAGCATTTATTTATTGGTTTGTTCAACGGTAACTTTCATATCATCGATTTAGAGTCCAAGCAAGAAGTGAAATTTTTCCCTTACCATAAATCGGGTGTTTTTAGTTCGTGTTATTTAGCTGATAAAGATTTATTGTTTGTTGGAGCAGGAGATGGAACGTTATCCATTTGGGATACAAAGAAATTCGAATTATTAAAGAACTATAAAATATCAGAAGGAAAGATAAGAGCTATTCAATTCTTCGACTCCGCTCAGGATGACGAACGAGGTGTGTTTATAGGTAATTCTGAAGGGCAAGTTTTTAAGATTAATTTAAGTGACATTGGTACAGCTGAATTGTTCTCAACCCTAGAACATGCCATTTATTGTTTTGATTATTTACCATCTAAAGACTCCTTATTAATCGGAGACAAAAACGCTCATTTAACCGCGTTAAATATCGCTAGTAAAAAGCAAGTACTTAGTGTTGCTGGTCATAACTGGCCTATTTACGGAATAGCTTGGTTAAACGAATCGGAATTCGCAACGTGTAGCCGAGATAAAATTGTAAAAGTTTGGGATGCTCAAACGTTTGAAGTAAAACAGCGATTATGTTTTCCCGAGTATAAAGGGCATTTAAATTCAATCAATAATTTGGTAGCTATCCCTTCAAAAAATGCACTAGTTTCCATTGGGGATGATAAGCAAATTTGTGTTTGGGGGAAATAAGCACAAACGTCATCCAGAAGAATGTTACCATTAAAGGACCTTAAGCTCTATCAAAAGCATAATTTAGTGTTAAACTAGAGGTTCTTAGCTGCGCTCTGAATGACGGGTTTATTTGGCTGGACTTGCACAAAATTTGACATAAATAAGTCCGTCCCTTTAAGTTGCAAACTTCAAGAAATAGGAGACTTATAGAGAGGGAGGATTTACCTTTTTTAATACTTCAGTAAAAACGTTTCTAAGCTACAAACCCTAACATTTTTGGTGATTAAATAATCATCGGAGTTTGGAGTTACTATGAAATTTCTTTTTGTACCTAAATCTTCAAAGGATTGAATATTACCCTTGCTTAGCTTGGGGCTTGAAGTATACTTAATTTCTATTCCTATTTCTGGGATTCCTGCCTTTGTGAGTACTAGGTCGCACTCTGCCCTTTGATGGGTTCTATAAAAATAGGGTTCCACCCTTTCAGGGAGTAAATTACAAATTTGTTCCAATGCATATCCTTCCAACGAGTTTCCAATGATTGGATTGCCTTGCAATTCATCAAATGTTTCCGTTTTAATCCTTTCAATCATCTTACTAAAAGCAGTTATTTACAATGAAATAATCAAATTTAAATTGTGTTTTTCATGGTGAAAGAGTGGGGTTGATATTAAAAACAAAGGGTGATAGCCACCCAAACCCAGAGCGACTCAATCCAAGTCAAATTTAAAAATCACCCAAAAACGCATTAAATAACTGTAATTCAGTCATTTGAACAAGTTAAATACCATTTAAAAAATCGTTTCAACCTGCATTTTTGTATTAAAAAGTCCAATAATAAGCTTTAAATTGTGCAGGTTATAGTGTTAAAAAAGTATTTAGGTAGATTTTCGATGGTAAACCGAAACGTTATACATTTAACTGCGTAATTGCTATTTTGAGAAATAATTAAATGAAAAATAAT
>JAYPYW010000115.1:0-1384 GCA_038154685.1 Flavobacteriales bacterium
CTTATCAAGAATGTTTAATGCATTTTCGTGCTGTGTATAAACTCCCTTCTGTTTGGCAAATTTCACCATGTCGGAGAAGTTAAGAATGTGACTTACTTCATCTTTTAAAACACGATCAACGCCTAAAGAATTTAACTGTTGGGTAATGTTTCCAGTTGTTTCCTCAAGGGCTTTGATCTTGAATTTAAATTCGAGGTACTTTCTAAGGATTAGGGAAAGCTCAACATGAAACTCTTTTTCTTTTCCTTGTTCCCAGATTTTACTTGAGGCAAGTGATTCATAGCGCTCCCATAGTACTTCCATAACTGGTCGTTCTGGAATTATAGGTTCTGGTTTTTCAAGATTTTTGTTCTTTAAATAGTAATGTCTTGCAATAAAGAATCCTCCAATTAAAAGTGCCAAGACTAATAAACTCAAAAGAACTATCTCTTTTATTTCATCAAATACCCAAGGCGTATCCATCTGTTCTTTTATCGGTTTGAAATCCGCTTTCGGATCTATTTGAACAGTATTAAATCTTAATAGGGAAGGGGCTGATTGGTTTTCTCCAATTTTTATTGGTGGCACCACAAAATATCCGCTGTCCCAAGAAGTAATAAAAAACTTTTGTTCATATTCTCCATCTGAAATGGTGTCGATTTGGCTCAGCTCAACAATTTCAAGCTCTTTGGTAAGCGTATCTTTAAATCCGTGCCAAATTACGTCTGATTCCCCTTTGTATTTTAAAGTGAAAACAGCCTGTTCACCAATTAAATATGTAGAGGAGTCGGCTTTAAAAGTTAAACTCCCTGCAAAAATTGTTGAGGTTAAAAAGAGTAATATGGTGATTAAATACAGCTTCATTATTTTCCCTCTCGTCTTTTAAAAACTTTCATTAATGGGGTAGTGTAGCTTTCGCTAGTATTAAGAATAACTTGATCTATTCCTGTTTTTTTGCAGTAATCATCAAATTGTTCCGATAATTCATTCCACCATTCCGTGTAACTTTTCCTTGTTGATCTTGAGTTGGTGTTAACCCAGCTTTTTTCACCAGTCTCTGGGTTGAACAATCGAGCTAATCCAATTTTAGGCAGTTCTTCTTCCAAAGGATCGAAACATTTAATGGCAATTAAATCATGTTTAGATTTAGCCATTTTTAAAGCGGTGAAATAATCATTTGTGATGAAATCACTCACTAAAAATGCTGTGCATCTTCTTTTAACAGCGTGAGTAAGTTGCATTAAACCTGCGTTTAAATTAGTTCCTTTGCTGGCTGGTTCAAATTCCAATAAATCCCTAATAATCCTAAGGATATGGTTTTTACCTTTTCTTGGAGGAATGAATTTTTCAATTTGATCAGAGCAGAAAATCACACCTACTTTATCGTTGTTAGTAATGGCTGAGA
>JAYPYW010000115.1:1394-5543 GCA_038154685.1 Flavobacteriales bacterium
AGAATGCCAAAACAGCACAAACTTCAGTGATATATTCTCTTTTGGTTTGATTAGTAGTTCCAAAAGATTCTGAGGCAGAAACATCGATAATTAACATTACTGTTTGTTCACGCTCTTCTTCAAATGTTTTAACGAAAGGCTCATTAAACCTAGCCGTTACATTCCAATCAATTGTTCTTGTTTCATCCCCGAAATTGTACTCTCGAACTTCGGCAAAAGTCATTCCTCGTCCTTTAAAAGCACTAGAGTAGTGGCCAGAGAAAAGCTGTTTGCTCATTCCTCGGGCTTTGATTTCGATCTTTCGTATTTTAGTCAGTAATTCTGTAGAATCCAAGGGATTAGTTTTAGAATTAAGGAACCTGAACTTTATCGATTATTTCCTTGATGATTTGATCAGAATTAATTTCTTCGGCTTCCGCTTCATAGGTTAACCCGATTCTGTGACGTAAAACGTCAGTGGCAACCGATCTAACATCTTCAGGAATTACGTATCCTCTGCGATTCATAAAAGCAATTGCTTTAGCAGCTTTAGCTAATGCAATAGTGGCACGAGGAGAACCTCCAAAACTAATTAGGTTGCTATGTTCTGCAAATGGTTCACGCGTTGCAAAAACTAAATCTACTATATATTGCTCAATTTTCTCATCAACGTAAACATCTTTTACCAATTTACGCGCTTCAAGAATTTTATCTGTTTTTAAAACCGAATTAGGTTCAGGGAAATCTCTTAACAAGTTCTGACGCATAATTTTCTGTTCATCAGCTTTGTTAGGGTAGTTCAGTTTCACCTTTAACATAAATCTATCCACCTGTGCTTCAGGTAGAGGGTAAGTCCCTTCTTGTTCAATTGGGTTTTGTGTAGCCAAAACCAAAAACGGTTGTGGTAGAGGATAGGTTTCCCCTCCAATTGTAACTTGTTTCTCCTGCATTGCTTCTAATAAAGCACTTTGAACTTTAGCAGGAGATCGGTTAATCTCATCAGCCAAAACAAAGTTGGCGAAGATTGGTCCTTTCTTAACCACGAATTCCTCTTTTCGTTGATTGTAAATTAAAGTACCAATAACATCAGCAGGAAGAAGATCAGGCGTAAACTGAACTCTGTTGAATTCTGCACTTATTATTTTTCCAAGTGTATTAATCGCTAAAGTTTTAGCCAATCCCGGAAGACCTTCCAATAATATATGTCCATCCGAAAGTAGCCCAATTAATAACGCATCAGTCATTTGTGGCTGACCAACAATTACTTTGGACATTTCAACTTTTATTAAATCAATAAAAGCGCTTTCTTTTTCAATCTTTTCGTTCAATTCGGCAATATTCACCTCTGAAGAAGTCGTCGTTTCCATAGTCGAAATATATAGGTATACAAATTTAATAAAGCCTAGCAAAATATAGGTCGTTGAGACTCAAATGAGCGTTAAAATTTGTTAACAATTTTCATTTTTACGATCGAGAATTCATTTCAGTGTCTAAAATCGACATTTCAGGTTTAAAAATCGGCTTTTAAAGTTTTATGACTGGACTTGGGTAAACCTTGGTATTAATTTTGCATCTATTATGAGCATTCGAATAAAAACGCCTGAACATGAATGCCTTAACTAAATACACTATGAAAAACTTAATCCCCCTACTAGTTTTATTGTTTGCTTTAAGCAAAACAACAATCGCTTCTAGCAACCAGCAAATCAAATACAGAATCCAATGTGCTACAAGCGCAGATAAGGATTTAATTGAAAAATTATCAGATATTCCAGAATTAAAAAGCTTTACGTTACCGTCGGGTAATAAAATATTTTTCTCAGGAGGTTATTTTAATAAAATCGGAACAGCACAAGCAAGGTTAGAAGAAGTGAAAGCTGTTGGTTTTAAATCAGCTTTTATTAGAGTTTTTAAATACAGCAATATGCTTTCTAAGCCAGTAGGTGACCAATACATCGAAAATGCTAAGAAGAAAGTTATTATTCAAGAGGAGTCAAAAAAGACTGTTCAAACAAGTTCCGTAGCATCTAAAGCAACAACAAATAGTTCTCAAAAAATATACTCTAGAGCGGAAGTGGAAGCTATGAAGAAAAAAGCAGCGGAAAGAAAAGCAAAAGCAGAAGCTGCAAAAGTAAAAACTGTTAAAGCAGAAGTTGTTCTTGAGAAGAAGGAGGTTAAAACAGAAGAAGTAAAGGAGTCTGTAGAAAAAAAGAAAAAGCCAGCTTTTATTGTTGACGAACCGCCTTTATATAAAGTAATGCTAGGTAGTGTTAAGAGTAGAAATGACCCTTTTGAGGCAGTTTCTAAATTAAATAACGAGATCGTTTACACTTATGAAGCTAGAAACGAAATTATTTACGCAGTAGGTTACTTTGATGATGAAAAGGCAGCAAAGAAAGCTTTGCCTAACTACATTAAACATGCTTCAGAAGCTAAAGTTATTGGTTTGTACAAAGGAAAGGTGATTAGTCTTCAATTAGCTAATCAATTGTACGAGCAATATCATAATAAATAATAACTGAAACTATTTTACGATTCCTACGTTTAAGGGGAGCAATTATTATTTATCTATTTATGGAAGCAGTAATGTCAACTACTGAGTACAATCAGACGATCAAGAAACTTGTTAAACTAATGAGCCTACCAAAAATCTCTGATGAGGTTAAAGGTGAGTTAGAGCAAATTCTAGATAGAATTGATTCGTACAACGGAATGGATTTTTTAAAAGTTAAATCTAAGTAAGTAGAACTAACAACAAGCTAAACTGAAAACGGGACTAATTCTAGTCCCTTTTTTTATGTCTTTTTTAGCAGCTGTCTGCCGGTAGGTACTATTATAAACAAGTTATTAAATTGGGCGGGCATAAAACGGCGTCCCTACAAAAAGTCTGTTAAAGTCTGTGAAATCTGTGGGAGAATAAATAAATAACCTCCTGAAACCGGAAAGCAGAAACCCGAAGCATGAAACCTCTCTAAACCCTAACGCCCATAATCAATATGTCATCCAGCTGTGGATTTTGTCCTTGCCAGTTAGAAAGAGAGTCTTTGATTAGGTGACGTTGCTCTGCCATAGATAAGTGGGCAATTTCTAATAGAAGGTTTTTAAGCGCTCCAACTTTAAATTTTTTCCTGTTTTCACCACCAATTTGATCAGGGAATCCATCGGTAAAAGTGTAGACAAGGTCACCCATTTCAAGTTGATATTTTGTGACTGTAAAATTATCAATTGTTCGTCCATAAGGATCTTGCCCTAAAGTTATTTTATCTCCTTTTAATTCTGTGAGTTTACCTTCTCTTATAATGTAAATAGAGTGTGTGGCTCCAGCAAATTCTAGGATTAAATTATCTTTGTTTAGCTTGCAAAAACCGATGTCCATACCGTCTTGTGTTTGGTACAATGAATCTGATTTGTTGAAATATCGCTGAAGGTAATTGTTTATTTGATTAAGAATTACACCTGGATCTTCAAGCTTTTTCACAATCACGGCTTCGTTAAGTAAAACTGTTCCGATCATACTCATTAATGCTCCAGGGACTCCATGTCCAGTACAATCAGCAGTAGCCCAAAAAATATTGTTTTTGGATTTGTTTTGATAGGCCCAGTAAAAATCACCACTTACAATATCTTTTGGTCGGAAAAATATCATGTATTCTTCAAACACTTTATCAATATAACTAGTGGAGGTAAGCATGGCTTCTTGAATTCTTTTAGCGTATAGAATACTATCTAAAATTTCATTGTTCTTTTTCTCAATTAATTTATTCTTTCTTTCAAGGTGTTTATTATTTTCTTGAGATTCCTTGTTCTTTCTTTTCATTAAAAGAACAATTACAACAAAAACACCAGAACCTAGGAAAAAAGACAAGGTAAAGGTGAATGCTTTGTTAGCTTCTTTTTCTTTTTTAACGTTTGCTTCTTCTAACTTTTCTTCAATAATTTCAGTTTGGAATTTAACCTCCATTTCAGAAAACTGTCTGCTTCTTTCAATTGAAAAAAGCGTATCCTTTAAGTTGTTATGCTTAACCAAGTAATCATAAGCCATTTCCTTTTGTTCGTCATCCGCATAAATATCTGATAACACTTTGTACGCATCAACTAGTTCCGGGAGTGCATTAGATTGTTGGGCTAAATCGATACACTTTTCTAAGTTGTTTTTAGCGATGTTTGTTT
>JAYPYW010000116.1:0-5416 GCA_038154685.1 Flavobacteriales bacterium
CATCAGTAATCGAGCGGCAAATTTACATTAATTATTCTTATAAAAAAAGACTAATCCAAATTAATTTTAATTTCAATTGTAAGTAGTTGGCATTTAGGTGTTTGTTTTTAGAAGATAAAGGATCTTCTAAAAGTGCGTTGCAACTCACTCATGCCGCCCTTCGACTCCGCTTAGGATGACCAAGCGCACGGTCTGTCACCCTGAGCGGAGTCGAAGGGCGGCTCTAGATGAGGAGGCAAGTTTAAAAAGAACAACTTTCCCCATTTGTTTTATCAATCAGCCACTATTGTCTAAACATTAAGAATTCCATTCCTTTGTGTTATGAAAGAATTAGACAAAAACTGGGGCTTTGATAATTCCTATTTAGGCTTGCCAAGTACTTTTTACTCTGCAGTTGGACCTACACCATTATCGGACCCTGAAATGTTTTTGTTTAATAATCAGCTTGCAGTTGAACTCGGATTAGACTACTTAATTAAGGATCAGGAATATACTACTCAGGTTCTATCTGGAAATCATATTCCTAACACAGCAACTCCGTTTGCCCAAGCCTATGGAGGACATCAGTTTGGACACTTTAATGTACTTGGCGATGGTAGAGCTGTAATGATTGGGGAAATAATAGGGGTAGATGAAGAAAGATATGACCTACAATTAAAAGGTTCTGGTCAAACTCCTTATTCAAGAAGAGGAGATGGTAGAGCAACACTTTACTCAATGCTTCGAGAATACTTAATTAGCGAAGCAATGCATGGTTTAGGTATTCCAACAACTAGGAGTTTGGCAGTTGTTAAAAGTGATGATCCTGTTTATCGTAAAAAAGTAGAATCAGCAGGAGTTTTAACTAGAGTTGCTTCGAGTCATATTAGAGTTGGAACATTTGAGCTAGTTGCAAGAATGGGGAATCCGGAATTTATTAAAAAATTGTTTAAATACACAGCTCGAAGGCACTATCCTGAAGTTTTGGAGGAAGAAAATCCAGCTTTAAGTTTTATTAAAACGGTAATCAATCAACAGATAAGATTGGTTAACGATTGGATGCGATTTGGTTTTATTCATGGAGTAATGAATACAGATAACATGAGTATCGCTGGTGAAACAATCGATTATGGTCCTTGTGCTTTTATGAATAAATTCGATCCTCAAACAGTTTTTAGTTCAATTGATGAGGGCGGAAGATATGCTTACGCAAATCAGCCAAAAATTGCCAAATGGAACTTAATGCGATTCGCAGAGACCTTGTTAACTCAGGTAAACGAAAATTCTGAAGAAGCTATAAAGTTAGTTCAGCCATTATTTGATGAATTTGAAGACAAGTTTAATGAGGTTTGGAAAATCAATCATTTAGCTAAACTGGGAATAATCTTGGAGCAAGATGGGGATGAAGAACTATTAAATGAATTGATGAGCTGGATGGAAGCTGCGAAGCCAGATTTTACAAATACATTCAGAGGTTTAATTGATCCGCATTTACATGAGGGTGAGGTTTTCAAATCGCCAGATTTTGTTCATTGGAAAGAAAAATGGCAAAAAAGAGTAGCTTCAGTTGATCGATACGAGCATATCATTGAAGAAAAAAATCCATCTGTAATTCCCAGGAATCATCTAGTAGAAGAGGCACTTATAGAAGCGAGCGAATCCGAAAACTTAAAACCATTTAATGATCTATTAGAAAAACTGCAGAAACCATTTAATTCATACAATTCTGCTACATATCAAACTCCTCTATTAAGTGATTCAGGTTATCAAACCTTCTGCGGGACTTAACTTCATGGTATCTAATCAGTGGGGGTAGTTTCTATTAAATACTTCTTATTAGATCCTCAAGATATTCGGGAACCGCGGGCGTTTTATATATTTACACCATGACAACTATTAAAGACATTACAGATGTAATGGAGCAATGGGCTCCTCTAAGGTATCAGGAAGGTTATGATAATGCCGGACTAATTGTTGGAGACGCATCTGCAGAGGTAAAAGGAGTTTTACTTACATTGGATAGCACAGAGGGTGTTGTAGAAGAAGCTATTCAAAAAGGAGCAAATCTAATTATAGCGCATCATCCAATTGTTTTTGGAGGGTTGAAAAAGTTTAATGGTTCAAATTACGTAGAAAGAACGGTAATAAAAGCCATTAAAAGTGATATTGCAATTTATGCTTGTCATACCAATTTAGATTCGGTTATGGATGGAGTGAATTCAAAAATTTGTGATCTACTTGGTTTAGAGAACCGATCTATTTTAAGTCCTAAACAAGGGGAGGATCAAGTTGGGTCTGGAATGATTGGAGAATTATCTAGTCCTGTCTCTGAAATGGAATTTCTAAAAACAATAAAAGAAAAGTTTAAAGCGGGTTCTTTAAGGTATACTGAATTACTAAATAAAGATGTTGTTAAAGTAGCTGTTTGTGGAGGGAGTGGAAGCTTCTTATTAAAAGATGCAATCGCTGCAGAAGCTGATGTTTTTGTAACTAGCGATTTTAAATATCACCAGTATTTTGATGCAGAAAACAAAATAGTGATTGCTGATATTGGACATTTCGAAGCGGAAATTTGCACACGGGAGTTGATTTATGACTATCTGTCCAAAAAATTCACTACCTTTGACCCTCATTTTTCGAAAGTGAATACTAATCCGATTAATTACTTATAAAGATTAAGATGGCAAAAGCTAAGGAAATTACAGTAGAAGACAAGTTGAAGGCACTTTATTCATTGCAACTTGTTGACTCTAAAATTGATAAAATTAGAATCGTAAGAGGAGAGTTACCGCTAGAGGTACAGGACTTAGAAGACGAGGTAGCAGGATTAAATAAAAGAATTGACAAAATCAACGAAGAGATAGCTGAGTTAGATCAAGCCGTTTCTGATAAGAAGAACTTAATCGTTGATGCGGAAGCTGCAATTGAAAAATACAAAGAGCAGCAGAATAATGTTAGAAATAACAGAGAGTATGATTCATTATCTAAAGAGATTGAGTTTCAAACTTTAGAAATTGAATTAGCGAACAAAAGAATTAAAGAAGCAAAAGCTAAAGTTGACAGTAAAAAAGAAGTTCTTGGAGAGAATCAAGAAAAGCTTGATGCTAGAGCGGCTGATTTAAAATTAAAGCAAGACGAATTAGAAAGCATCGTTGCTGAAACAGAAAAAGAGGAAAAAGGCTTAGAAGCTGACTCAACGAAAGCTGAAAAAGTAATTGACGAAAGATTACTAGTTGCTTACAAAAGAGTTAGAGGTTCTATGAGAAATGGTTTAGCTGTTGTTTCAGTTCAGCGTGAATCTTGTGGAGGGTGTTTTAACTCTATCCCACCTCAAAGACAGTTGGAAATTAGATTAAGAAAGAAAGTATTAGTTTGTGAGCACTGTGGAAGAATCTTGGTTGATCCAGATTTAGCTGAAGAAGTAGCTGATAAGAATTAATCTTGTAGAGGTAATAGATTACAGGAAATAGATAAAAGAATTAAAAAGCCAGCATTCGCTGGCTTTTTTCGTTTAATTTTCACCTATTACCTGTTGTCTGTAATCTATTTATTTATCCTTCTTAGGAGGAGTATAAGTCCTTGTTCTAGATCCTGATTTCTTTTTCTTTTTGTCATCTTTTGAAGACGAATTTTTCTTTGATTTATCTTTTTTATCCTGTTGTTCAATTAATGTAGGCGACTCATTATTTAAAGCAAAAGAATATGTTCCCATTAATAATGAGACTCCAAGTAACATTCCAATTGAAATTTGTTTAATCTGCTTCATCTTTAAATCGATCGTTTATTTGTATTTTTGGCAACTCAAAACGCTAATATACTAGTTTTACAGCGTTTTAAAGTTATAGGTATTTAGCAATAATTATTCCAAAATATGGCGAAGGATTTTACAAGTAGAGCGGAAGATTTCTCAAAATGGTACAATGAGTTAGTGATCAAGGCTGATTTAGCTCAGAACTCCGATGTTAGGGGATGTATGGTTATTAAACCTTACGGTTACTCTATTTGGGAAAGCATGCAAGCTGAGTTAGATAGAATGTTTAAGGAAACTGGACACAGTAATGCTTATTTTCCATTATTAATACCTAAGTCATATTTAAGTAAAGAAGCGGAACACGTTGATGGATTTGCTAAAGAATGTGCTGTAGTAACTCATTACCGATTAAAAAATAATGAGGAAGGTGATGGTGTTGTTGTTGATCCTGAAGCGAAGCTAGAAGAGGAATTAATTATCAGACCTACGTCTGAGACAATTATTTGGAATACATATAGAGGTTGGATTCAATCTCATAGAGATTTACCAATTTTAATTAATCAATGGGCCAACGTAATGCGTTGGGAAATGAGAACCAGAATCTTTTTAAGAACATCTGAGTTTTTATGGCAAGAAGGACATACAGCGCATGCAACTAAAGAAGAAGCTGTCGCTGAAACTAAGCAAATGTTAGAGGTTTACGCTGATTTTGCTGAGAACTATATGGCTGTACCGGTTATTAAAGGAGTGAAAACAGAAAATGAAAGATTCCCTGGAGCATTAGATACTTATTGTATTGAGGCTTTAATGCAAGATGGAAAAGCTTTACAAGCTGGAACATCTCACTTTTTAGGTCAGAAATTCTCAGAAACTTTTGATGTTAAGTTTGCTGATAAGGACGGAAAATTAAAGCATGTTTGGGCAACTTCTTGGGGAGTTTCTACAAGACTGATGGGAGCGCTTATTATGAGTCACTCTGATGATGAAGGTTTAGTGTTACCTCCAAAATTAGCTCCTGTACAAGTTGCAATTATTCCAATTTATAAGGGAGAAGAGCAATTACAGGCTATATCTGATAAATTAGAGCCAGTAATTAAGGCTTTAAGAGCGAAAGGAATTAGAGTTAAGTTTGATAACAGAGATAACCAACGTCCTGGATTTAAATTTGCACAATATGAATTCCAAGGCGTTCCTGTTAGATTAGCTTTAGGAAATCGTGATTTAGAAGCAGGAAACATAGAAGTTGCTAGAAGAGACGAAAAAACAAAAGAAACAATAGCTTTTGATGGTGTAGTGGAGCACGTAGAATCTTTACTCGAAGAAATTCAAGCAAATCTATTTAATAAAGCAAAGTCATACAGAGATGAGCATATTACTGAAGTAAATTCGTATGAGGAGTTTAAAGAAGTAATTGATGGTAAAGGTGGTTTTGTTTCAGCACATTGGGATGGAACTACAGAAACAGAATTAAAAATTAAAGAGGAAACTGCAGCTACAATTAGATGTATTCCTTTAGTAAATAAAGAAGAAGCAGGGGCTTGTATTTTAACAGGTAAACCTTCAACGCAAAGAGTTCTTTTTGCTAAAGCGTATTAAAGGATTTCAGAATTCAGGTTTCAGGAGTCAGTCGTTTTTTTCCAGAAATCTAAAGCCGGATTTGTGAATTCTCAAAAAAGTTCAATTTTT
>JAYPYW010000117.1:0-5361 GCA_038154685.1 Flavobacteriales bacterium
CTATTACAGTTAGTCCAAACCCGGTTTATGGAACAGCAAACGTAATGTTTGTAGCGCCAGAAGATGGAATGTTTGACTTCACTGTAGTTTCGCAAAGTGGACAAGTTGTTGATCAGGCCTCTGTAATGGGAGCTCGAGGAATTAACCAATTCAGTTACCAAGCAGATTTATTAGACAAAGGAGTTTACTTCTTCATAATTAGAGATGAAGCGGGTAATGTTACTCAGGAAAGAGTAGTTAGATAATAATTATAGAACAATATTAGAAAGAGGCTGCATTTGCAGCCTTTTTTGTTTTTAATAGGAGGGTGTTTAGTTACAACTCCTTGTCTTATCTTTGCAATATGTCAGTTGATAACAAGAAAACACTAGCCCTTCAAAAAGACTTAATGTCTGGGGATAAGGATAAAATTGTAAAAGCAATTAAGCAAGTTGCACATGATGGTAGTCCAGCAATTATTCACCACTTGTTAGAGGCTACATTTAAAAGCGGTTTTCTAGAGGCTTTAGAAGAAGGAAAAAAGATCCTTTTTAACGTAAAAGATCAAAATGTTGTTGGCGAATTATTGAATGCCTTAAAGAGTGATAATTTTGTTGAGTATCGAGCTGATATTGCTGCCGCTATATGGGAGGCAGGGTTGAATGCAGAAGATCGATTAATTGACTTAGTTGAAATTGCAGTTATTTCAGACTATATGACGATTGTTGAAATTACAACGATCATAGAAAATATTGAAAGTGGATTCCCTTATGATGAAGTAACTGAAGCTTCGTTAATTATCAATGAGCACTTACACGAAATAGAAGACGAAAGTCGAATTGCTTTACTCTCTAGTTTGGCGGAAACGTTAAACGCTATGGCGGCGGAATGATTCAGAATAGAGAAATGAAAAAGGAGTAAAGAGAAAAATCTCAATTCTCTATTCGCCCTTCTCCCTCCTTATTGTATCTTTGCGCAGCAAAATACAATACACACATGTTAACTGTAAATAATCTTACACTTCAATTTGGAAAGCGAGTTTTATTTGATGAAGTAAACTTAAAGTTTACGCAAGGTAACTGCTATGGGGTTATCGGGGCAAATGGAGCTGGGAAATCTACTTTCTTAAAAATCTTAACAGGAGATCAGGACGCTAACAAAGGAACGGTTTCTTTGGAGCAGGGTAAAAGGATGGCTGTTTTAAAACAGGATCACTTTGAGTTTGATGAGTTCTCTGTTTTAGATACTGTAATTATGGGATACAAAGAATTGTATGACATAATGAAAGAGAAAGAAGCGATCTACATGAAACCTGATTTTTCTGATGAAGACGGGATTAAAGCTTCTGAATTAGAAGAGCAATATGGTGAAATGGGTGGTTGGAATGCTGAGTCTGATGCAGCACAATTACTTAGTGGTTTAGGTGTTCCTGAAAAATACCACTGGACACAAATGGCTGATCTTGATAACAAGTACAAGGTAAGAGTTTTATTAGCTCAAGCTTTATTTGGAAATCCGGATGTGTTAGTACTGGATGAGCCTACTAACGACTTGGATATTCAAACAATTACCTGGTTAGAGGACTTTTTATTAGATTTTGATAACACTGTAATTGTTGTATCTCACGATAGACACTTTTTAGATACCGTTTGTACTTATATTGCTGATATTGACTTTGGGAAAATTTCTCTCTTTACAGGTAACTATACTTTCTGGTATAAATCTAGTCAGTTAGCACTTCAACAAAAAGCAGATCAAAACAAAAAGAACGAGGAGAAGAAAAAGGAATTACAAGAGTTTATCATGCGATTCTCTGCCAATGCTGCGAAAAGTAAGCAGGCAACTGCTCGTAAGAAAATGCTTCAAAAAATTGATGTAGAAACAATTACAGCTTCAACTAGAAGATATCCTGCATTAATTTGGGATCAAGAAAGAGATGCTGGAGATCAAATTTTGGAAGTTGAAAACATAAATTCTCACAATGAGGAAGGGCCATTATTACAAGATCTTTCGTTTAGAATGGCGAAAGGTGATAAAATAATGTTCTATTCTAAGGATAGTAAAATTACTTCTTCGTTATTTCAAATTTTAAGCGGAACTGAGTCTGCTGACTCTGGAAATTATAACTGGGGTCAAACAATTACAACAGCTTACGTTCCGAATGAAAATAGAGAATACTTCGAAGGAGTGAACTTAGACTTAGTTGACTGGTTAAGACAATATTCAGAAGAAAAGGACGAAGAGTTTATTCGTGGTTTCTTAGGGAAGATGTTATTTGCTGGTGAAGAGGTTAAAAAGAAATGTGATGTGCTTTCAGGAGGTGAAAAAGTGAGATGTATGTTATCCAGAGCAATGCTCCAAAAGCCAAATGTATTGTTATTAGATGATCCAACAAATCACTTGGATCTTGAATCTATTACAGCATTAAACAACTCGTTAACGGATTTTAAAGGAACAATTTTATTTACTTCTCATGATCATGAGTTTGTTCAAACAATTGCGAACAGAATCATTGAAATTACTCCTAGAGGTATAATCGATAGAATGATGCCTTTTGATGAGTATTTAGCAAGTGAAAAAATAAAAACGATGCGTGAGGAAATGTACGCATAAACCTTAAAAATTAATTCAGAAGATGAATAAGATAGAAGAAGGAAGTAAATATTTACAAGAGGGTGAGTTTGATAAAGCAATCCAATCTTTTTCTGATCATTTAAAATCAGATGAATTAAATCCAAATGTACTTTGTTTAAGAGGTGTAGCTTTCAGAAAGGCTCAAAAATTTAATGAGTCTTTGGTTGATTTTCAAAAAGCTGCAAATTTAATTCCTACTAATGCTTCTGTTTACAGTGAAATGGCAGTTACGCAATTTCACCTTAAACAATTAGCTAGCGCATTGGAAAATATGAATAAGGCGCAAGAGTTAGAACCTCAAAATCCTTACAGATATTCTAGTAGGGCTTACATAAGAGATGCATGTGGAGATTTACCTGGTGCCATCGCCGATTACAAAAAATGTATTGAACTAGATCCTCAAGATGCTGTTGCTCACAATAACTTGGGGATGTTAGAGGAAAAGTTTGGTAGAAAGCAAAAAGCTGAAAAACATTTTCAAAAGGCAGATGAAATAAGTAAGGATGAAAAAAGTCCTTTCTTTGGAAAATTTAATGCAGCTGGTGAGCAATTAATGGATCAAAACGAAGCTCAAAAAGAGGTTCAAAACGTAATTAAAGAAGCTCACGCTAAAGAAGAGGCTGATAAAAAAAGGAAAGAGGAAATAGAGCGTATTGAACAAGAGCAAGAAGCAACTAAACCATCAATAGGTAAGGTGATGTTTAGTGTTTTTAAAAGCAAGCAAGAATTTAAGTCGTTTATCCAGTTTATTAAAAACGGATTTAAATAATAACTTTACAAAAAACAAAAACTAGCAATGATTACAGCAGAAATTATTACAGAAAAAGGAACAATGAAGGTTGAGTTCTTCGAAAAGGACGCTCCGAATACAGTAGCTAACTTCGTGAAACTTTCAAAAGAAGGTTTTTATGATGGATTAACTTTTCACAGAGTAATTCCAGATTTCGTGATTCAAGGAGGGTGTCCTCAAGGAACTGGAGTTGGCGGTCCTGGATACCAAATTGATTGTGAGTTAGATGGTGACAACCAATTTCACGATAAAGGTGTTTTAAGTATGGCACATGCAGGAAGAAACACTGGAGGTTCGCAGTTCTTTATTTGTCATTCAAGAAATAACACTGCTCACTTAGACAGAAACCACACTTGTTTTGGGAAAGTAATTGATGGATTAGATGTTATCAATGATATCCGCCAGGGAGATGAAATTGAGAAGATTGTTATTTCGGAATAGGAATCTGATAATTCGAAAGACAATAGACGAAATACAAAAGACAAAAGGCTGATCAATTGATCAGCCTTTTTTTATTCGATAACTTGGGTTTGCTCTAGCTTCTTTTTGTAATTCCGGTCCATTACAATATCAATCTTTTTGTCTCCGATATTCACATAACCTTTACCAGGTAAAAACAACTTTATGTCCTTTAGTAAAAGAACTGAATTTTCATCTGATTTATGGATAGCTCTAATTAAAGCAGGAGGGAAGCTATTTCCTTTTAGCCTTATACCGTTTTCTTTTTCCTTGGAATCATTGGTTGTGATATAAGCCATTCCATCAACTATTGGTATTTCACGAGCAACACTTTTATATAAAGCATTAATATTTGGAAACTTTACTAATTCTGTTTTTGTTAGTTTCTCTGGCCAAGCCAATTTAGAGACGAAAAGAGTTGGTAATTTAACCTTTTCTGTTTCAGGAAGTTCATTAACTGTATACCAAACTTCTGGTTTAAAAGATTGTTCTTTAAAAACCAAAGAATCTTGAGAATCTTCATTTTCAATATCAGATTCTGTTTCTTTTGGCTCTTCTTCTATTGGCTTAATCTTTTCTTTACTAATTATCTCCTTTTCCTGAATTTCAACCACATTAGTAACGTTTTGGTTTTCTTTTACAATAGGAGTTTCTTCAATAATTAAATTATTCACTGGAATTATGGCCGCTTTTTCAGGCAAGGCTGCAATAACGATTGAGTTTGATGATTTAACAATTTCTTCTTTCTTATAAAGATTAAAAAGTACAAAAGCAGCTCCAATGGTTAATCCTGCACTTGATATAATAGCCCATTTTTTAACCAAGTTGTAACTTGATTTAATTGCGCTATGTTTTTGAAGGACTTTATTAAAATCCTTGTAGGCTATCAGATCGTTGTCTGATTTATTAGTTTTCTTTTGATATTTAAAATCGTTCATCACTTTGCGGATTTAAATAATTTTTGGAGTTTCTTTAGAGCTCTATGTGTTTTAACTCTTGCGTTTTCGGTTGTTAACTCCAATATTTCGCCCATTTCCTTGAAAGGACGTTCTTCAAAAAATCTCATTTCAATTAACTCAACTTCATGAGGTTTTAATTGTTGTAAACAAGATTTTAGTTTCTTAATGGAAATTGAATTGTCTTGATATTCTTCTTCTTCACTTTGAAAAAGAGCCCAATTTTCTTCTGGTATGTTTACCGTTCTGTTTCTCTTGTTTTTTCTAAACTTAGAAGCAATTTCGTTATAAGCAACTCTATAAAGCCAAGCACTAAAAGGAGTACCTTTAAACTTATATTTCTTTAGATTAAATAGCGCTTTTGCAAAAACATCACATACAATTTCTGCTGCCCACTCCTCATTCTCAACTCTCTGTAGTACAAACTTGAAAATCTGCAAGTAGTACTTTTCGTAAATAGGTGCAAAGGCGGTAGGGTGATTAATAGCCTTCCTTAGAATTTGTTCTTCACTTAGAATCTCCTTCTCTGTTTGGTGATATTGG
>JAYPYW010000118.1:0-5187 GCA_038154685.1 Flavobacteriales bacterium
CAAGCACGTGTTGTGAAGTTATATAAGCTAAGAAGGAAACAACTATTTGAGGTAGAGCCTAATGATGGGCACCGAGCTTTGGTTGAATTGGAGCAGAAATATGAAGTTAATATTGTGACTCAGAATGTAGACGATTTGCACGAAAGAGCTGGATCTTCAAATATTTTGCATTTACATGGAGAGTTAAAAAAGGTGAGATCAACTTTGGACCCAAGATTAATTTATGAAATGGATTCTTGGGAATTGAAAAAGGGCGATACCTGCGAGAAAGATAGTCAGTTGCGCCCTCATATTGTTTGGTTTGGAGAGAATGTTCCTAATATTATACCAGCTATTGATATAGTAAAGGGGGCCGATATTTTAATCATAGTTGGAACATCATTAAACGTTTATCCTGCTGCAGGATTAAGTCATGAAGCCAAACCAGGAACCCCAATATATCTAGTGGACCCAGCGGATGTGAACACTAATGGTTTGAATAATTTAACCCACATAAAAGCTGGGGCAGGAGAAGGATTGACTAAATTGGCAAAAGATCTATTAGCCGAATGAAGAAAATTAAAGTAATCTATACTGGAGGAACTATTGGAATGATAAAATCCGATGAGGGAGTTTATGTTCCTTTTTCGGTAGATAATTTATTGAGTTTTGTTCCAGAGGCAAATCAACAGGGGGTTGAACTCATAATTGATGCTTTTGCAGAGCCATTAGATTCAGCTTTTGTTGGTCCGTCTGAATGGAATGAGATTGCATCCCGAATTTTTGAAGATTACAATGAGTTTGATGGTTTTGTGATTTTACATGGTACCGATACTATGGCTTATACCTCATCTGCTTTGAGTTTCATGTTAAAGGGAATTGATAAACCAGTTATTCTTACTGGCTCTCAAATTCCAATTTGTGAAGAAGGGACGGACGGTATTGGCAATTTTATTAATTCAATCAAGATAGCTAAAGAAGGTTTAGTAAATGAAGTTGCAATATGGTTTGATAAAACTTTATTTAGAGGAGCAAATGTTAGCAAAATATATGCTGCTGATTTTGAGGGTTTTGCAAGTTTGAATCATCCTGTTTTGGCCACTTTGGGGAATGACTTGAAGTACAATAAAGATGTTGGTTTTTTAGACAAGAAGGAGCTTGTTTTTAAAAAATGCAAAGAGGTTTCTATTAAAGTTTTAGATCTTTCTCCAGGTGTAAGTATAGAAGCAGAAGCTGAGCAAATAAGAAATCATAGCTACGCTGGAATTGTATTAAAAACATTTGGAACAGGTACAACTAGAATGCAGGAAGGGGATGCTTTGTTTGAAGTTATTTCCTGCCAAAATATTCCTGTAATTGCTATTTCAGAATGTTTAAAAGGAGGAGTTGAGATTGGTAAATACGAGGCAGGGTCGGTTTTGAGTAAACTCGAAGTAATTTCGGGAGAAAAGATGACGAAAGAAGCGGCTCTAACCAAACTAATTATTGGATGCTCGAACTTTGAAGGGACAGAATTAGTAGATTTCCTTGAAGAAAACCAAGTTGGGGAATTTTAAAGCTTTTCTAGTAAATCGAATAATTGATTTTTCTTACGTTTAGCCAATGGAATATTGGTTCCATCCTTTAAAATGATATAACCACCATCTTGTTTTTCGTAGATCTCAAAAAAATCTAGATTAATCAGATGTGATTGATGAGCTCTGAAGAAATTTCGATCTTCTAACAAGTCGCTGTATTCTTTTAAAGCTTTAGAAACAAGGAGTTTTTTTCCATCCTTTAAGTAAACACTAGTGTAATTACTTTCACTTTCTAGTCTGATTATATCCTGTAGATCAACCGCTCTAATTTGCTCAGATGTTTTAAATAACAGCTTTTTTGGTTGATCATTTTTCTGCGTCATCATTTCCATTAAAGATTTTAACTGGTTTTCAGCATCATTCTCTTGGATTTGTTTTTTCGCACGGTCTATAGAAACCTCTAATTCTTCCTGATCAATTGGTTTCAGTAGGTAATCAATTGCGTTATATTTAAATGCCTTTATCGCGTATTCGTTGTAAGCGGTAACAAAAATCAGCTTGAATTGTGGATTTTCGAAACGCTCAATCAAGTCAAAACCAGTAGCGTTTTTTCCTAACTGAATGTCGCAAAAAACAATGTTTGGATTAACGTTTCTTATTAATTCTTCGCCTGCATTAATATCATGTGCCATTCCTTTAAAGGCAATGTTTTCATTAAAGCTTAGTAAAGTTTCCAGTGATTTTGCTACGGGAATTTCATCCTCGATTATAACAGCAGAAATTTTGGTCATTCAAGTTGGTTGAGCCGCTAAGATAAGGTAAAACACCTATTTAAAGCAACTCAATAGGGTTCCAAAAATGATTTTTGAAGTCAATTATTTGATCATCCTTGATTTGAATTCCTTCAGCAACTAATTTTTCTTCCATCTCGTTTGGATTGGAAAAATGATTTTTCCCGGTTAGCTGACCATTTCTGTTCACAACTCGATGAGCAGGAATAGGTGGGTTTAGTCCATGGGATGAATTCATCGCGTATCCAACAACTCTACTACTTCTTGCTGCACCTAAAAACTTGGCAATTGCACCATATGAAGTTACTTTTCCTTTTGGAATTTGGGCAACAACCTGATAAACTTGATTGAAAAAATCAGATTTTGTGTCGTCGTAAAAGTCTTTGGGCATTTATTTCAGGTTTCAGACAAGTTTATGAAACTTCATGAGAGCTCTGAGAGAAAAAATAAAAGCTAAATTACTTCCCATTGAACTCACTCATAACCCTCTGGATAGGGTTTACCGCGAAAGATTTAATAAGATCAGTAACGATTTTAATACGCTCGCCAAGCGTTTCTTTCTCTTCGGATGTCCATTCACCTAGCACATAATCCACTTGTTTTCCTTTAGAAAATTCAGCGGCAATTCCAAACCTAACCCTAGCGTAATTAGGATTTCCAAGTAGTTCTTGAATATTTTTCAACCCATTGTGACCACCATCACTACCTTTCCCTCTCAGTCTGATTTTACCAAAAGGTAACGCCAATTCATCGGTGATGATAAGTACTCGATCTTGAGGGATTTTTTCCTGTTGCATCCAATATCTCACTGCCTTACCCGAAAGATTCATGTAAGTTGAAGGCTTTAAACACACTAAAGTCCTTCCTCGGTGTTTTAATTCAGCAACATCTCCTAAACGATCCGTCTTAAAAGAAGAATTGGACGCATCAATCAATGCGTCCAATACTTTAAAGCCAATATTATGGCGTGTTTCCTTATATTCAGATCCAATGTTACCTAATCCTACGATTAAGTATTTCATGGAGAATAATCTTATTCAGCAGCTTCAGCAGCAGACATTCTAGCCGCACGAGTAACTTGAACTCTAGCAACTACTGCACCTGGAGCATTTAAAATTTCATATCCTTCAGCAGCAGGCATATCCTTAATTTGAACAGACTGACCTAACTCTAAAGCTTCAACGTTTACAACGATAGTTTCAGGAATTGCATCAGCAGCACCTTTAACTTTTAATTTTCTTAAAATCGTTTGTAAAGCACCCCCTGCAACTACACCTGGAGCTAAACCTTCAGTTTCAACTGGGATGTTAACAACAACTGGCTTATCAGCAGGAGCTAATAAGAAATCAGCGTGAGTTAAAGCATCAGTTACTGGGTTGAACTGAGTATCTTGTAATACAGCGTTGTACTTCTCTCCAGCTACTTCAATTTCTGAAATGTAAGCGTAAGGAGTGAATAATAATTTTTTGAATGCTGTTTCAGGAGCAGAGAAATGAACTGGTGTTTCTCCTCCGTATAATACGCAAGGAACGTTTCCTTTTGCTCTTGCTTCAGCAGCGTATTTTTTTCCTAAGTTTTCTCTTGCCTCTCCTTTAATTTGAACAGTTTTCATGACTTAAAATTTAAACTTTTATGCAATAAAATGTTTGCTAATCGATTGTTGACTTAATAAGTTCTCAATTACAGTTGCGAATAAATCAGCAACAGTTAGAACTTTTATTTTTGGGTTGTCTTGTGCTAAAGGAATAGTATCAGTTACTACTAATTCAGCTAAAACAGAATTTGCGATTCTTTCGTGAGCAGGACCAGATAAAACTGGGTGCGTACAACAAGCTCTTACACTTTTTGCACCATGCTCCATCATCATTTGAGCAGCTTTAGTTAAAGTTCCAGCAGTATCGATCATATCATCTACAATCACAACATCTTTTCCTTCAACATTTCCGATTACCGTCATAGACGCAACCTCGTTTGCCTTTTCTCTTTGCTTGTAACAAATAGCTAAATCTACATCTAAGTATTTAGCATATGCGTTTGCTCTTTTTGTACCTCCTGTATCAGGAGCAGCCATTACGATATCTAATTTCTCATCGTTCTTTAAAGATTCGATGTATGGTAAGAAAATCGTACTAGCAAATAAATGGTCAACAGGAACTTCGAAGAAACCTTGAATTTGATCAGCATGTAGATCCATTGTAATTACCCTAGTAACACCGGCAGCCGATAAAAGATTTGCAACTAATTTAGCTCCAATTGAAACTCTTGGTCTGTCTTTTCTATCCTGGCGAGCGAAACCGTAGTAAGGAAGAACAGCAATAATATTTGCGGCACTTGCTCTTTTGGCAGCATCAACCATTTGTAAAACTTCAAATAAGTTTTCGGTAGGTGGCATTGTACTCTGAACGATAAATACGTCCTGACCACGAACCGACTCCTCGAAAGAAGGTTGGAATTCACCATCACTAAATCTGAAAATCTCAACATTTCCAGTAGTTGTACCCAACTTCTCAGCAACAGAGTTTGCTAAGTCTTTAGTAGCTGAGCCAGCGAATATTTTAAACTTATTTGACATAATTACTTAGTATTCAAAAACAAAAGCCCCAAAAAGGGCTGGCAAAGGTACATAATTAATTTTGATTAATCCAATGGTAAATGTTAATAACTAGAGAATATTTTTTGCTGGTTCAGTTTTAGTTAAATCAACTAGTTAGGCACTCCCTTTAAAATTCATTGAAAAGAGGAAAAATATGTTTAGATTTGTGATCCCAATTCAAATTGCTCGAGTGGCGGAATTGGTAGACGCGCTGGATTCAAAATCCAGTTCCTTCGGGAGTGCGGGTTCGATTCCCGCCTCGAGTACTAAACGGGAATAATCTGAATTTTCAGTTTTATTCCCGTTT
>JAYPYW010000119.1:0-4615 GCA_038154685.1 Flavobacteriales bacterium
TTTACCCAATAAATCTATAATTGCCTGTTCTAATTGTGCCTCTGTGAATTTCATTTTTTAGGCTTCAGTTTTTTAATATCTTGTTCCAGTTCTTTTAAGCTATTTTCCTTCTCAATAGCTTTTTGCTGCTGTTTGTATTTTTCGTATTCATCAGAAGATTTATCCAATGCCATTTGATGAGAGACTGTACCTGCATGGGTTAATAGCTCTCTTCCATTTAATTGAAGGATGGTATCTAATCGTTGTATCCAATCTTTCATGTACATAGGAGTTTGCTGTTGTGCCATGGTTTCGGCAAATGCCAGGTATTGTTCTACCAATAAGCCCAATAGCTTTAATTCATCTTCGTTTAGGTAATTTTTGGCGATACTAACCTCTGATTTTTTTACAGAAATGGCTTGTTGCTTATCATAAGAAAGCATACCCATCAATGGTAAACTAGCATCCACACGTCTGTACACCAATTCTGCTGCGGTTTGTTCGCTTATAGCCCAAAGCAGTTTGTTTTGTACTATTTTAAAAAAGGTAATTGTTTTTTCATCTTTCGGATCATAGTCAATACTGGTAGCATAGATATCCTTAATTTTTTGGTAGAAAAACTTCTCCGATAGACGTATTTCTCGAATACGGCTCTGTAATTCGTTAAAGTAATTCATAGAATTACCCGATTTAAAGCGATCATCATTTAAAGTAAATCCCTTAATAATATACTCCTTTAAACGCTGCGTAGCCCAAATACGAAATTGCGTGCCCTGTGTAGATTTTACCCGGTAGCCAACCGAAATAATAACATCTAAATTGTAATAGTTGGTCGCTTTCTGCTGAAATTCGGAAATTCCGAATTTCTGTAAA
The DNA here is from genome assembly GCA_038154685.1 of Flavobacteriales bacterium. Lineage (GTDB taxonomy): Bacteria > Bacteroidota > Bacteroidia > Flavobacteriales_C. The sequence continues at coordinate 853 of JAYPYW010000119.1, forward strand.
GTCTCTTCTTTTTCAAGCTCTCCCTCTTTATAAATATTTTGAATATGCTCGTTTATTGTTGATTTAGACTTACCAAAAAGTGTAGCCATTTGTTCTTGGCTCAACCAAACTGTTTCGTCTTGCAACTGCACATCTATTTTGATGTTGCCTTCTTGGTTTTGATATATTAATATTTCGCTGTTTGTTTCGCTCATATTTGTTCTAATTGTGCATTTGTTTCAACTGTTCGGAAATTCCGGACAGTTGTATTTTCACTATTTGTTCCTCTGTGAATCTCATTTTCAATTTTCTATAAATTCTCTCATTCTTCTAATTGAATAATCTAGGTCTGAAACGTTTGCTTCACCATTATCCGCTCTATGATGAATTTGATTTCTTAGATAAGTATGTATTGACACCTCGTTATGGTTCCCTTTCCAAGGTGAGTTTGCCACTTCACCTTTTGTATTTTGAAAATAATCAATATCAAATTTTTTATAATGCATAGATTCTCCATGAATTGACTTCAAGTGTTCATATAGCTCATTGTGATATTCCTCTGTGATTTCTCCAAAAGCACTAAAGTTCACTTCATTTAATGATGGATAAGGCAATTGATTCTCTTCAATTTGCTCAACTTTCTTCACACCTTCTTCCAACTTTATGAGTTTTAAATTCTCAAATTCTAATTGCTTAACAACCGCAGGACTATGCGTTGTAAGCAATAATTGAGTATTAGCTGATTGAGATAAACTTTTAAATGCCTTAATTAGTTTTATTTGATGATTAGTGTGTTGTGAAGTTTCGGGCTCTTCAATAGCATATATGATACTTGGAAGTGATTTTTCTTGCCTTCTTCTTTCTGCTTCTGCTCTAAAAAAGTTTAACAAAACCAAACGTTTTACCCCGCTACCTCTTTTGTTAATAGGTATATCGTTATCTCCTGAAATAGAAACACTTTTAAAAACATCCTTCCATTTTAAGCTCTCCAATGGTGGTATTACGGGAGTTAAACTACTAGCAATTTCAGGATTCATCTCGCTAAGCTTCTCTAAGGTCTTGGCTGATACTTCATTTAATTTCTGCTCAACTGTTTGTGCTACGGATGCTAGTGTAGATTGAATTTCCGGATCACTAAATATTTCCTTTACAGCTAACTGCATTGGGTCTTGTACTTCACTGTCTCCATCACTGTTCTTTCTGTCAGACTGAAAAAGTGTGTACATTGGAAAATACTTTTCAAGTGAAGTAGGGATAGATTTTCCATCCCCCTTACTCAAATCTAGTTCCTGCTCTTCTAAACTTAATTCTTCTTGAAATGAACTATAAATCGCTTTTCTGATAACTGAATTAATTGATTGATTATCACATTCAATGGATTCACTTTTAATGATTCCCTTAAGCTGAGCATTTGTCTTATTCAGTAGATCTGAACAAATTTCTGAAGTTGGATGATTTGCCTTCAAAAACCATTTTGGCTTTCCGGCATTTGGATACTTTTTTATAACTTCTAATTCTCCTTCCATGTTCAGCAAATACTCTTCCGATAGATTTGTTTCATGACTTGCATCAATCACTAAGGATTGTGGTAGCTCTGAAAATGTTGCACCAATAATAATTTCATTATCTCCTTCATTTAACGCCTCTTTGTTAATGTCATCTTTATCCAATTTTATCACACCCGAACCATCATTGAAGAAAATATCTAATGCCTCTAAGAGTGTAGATTTGCCAATGTCATTTTTACCCACAAAAACATTTAAATCATCTAATTTGACTTTAATGGTATCTTTGTAACTTCTGAAATTCTTTATGCTCACACTCGTTATTTTCATAATATTAACTTCTCAAGTTTCTTATTCACGTCCTTCACCCTCCTCATTTTAAAACGGTAAATCGTTTTCTTCTTCTGCAATTATTTCATCAGGCTCCGATTCTTTTAATTCTAAAAACCTTTCCAAGCTCTCAGGGAACAACTGTTCGTCAAAAGCAAAATCATCGTTATTGAGTAGCTCCCAAATTGATAGGCTGTTTTTATCATTTGATTCATAACCGATCACTGTTTCAAGCTTCTTAACATTAAAATGTATCTGACCCTCTTTAGCGGAAGCTACCAGGTTTCTATTTGTGCCTATCATTTTTTTGAGAGTGGCTTCCGAATAATTTTCCCCTTTACTGTTCTTTTCTTGGGCAATAGAAGCCCAAACAGGCAATGCTTTCAACTCATCGAAACTTTTTGAAACGTATGGGATGAAATCTGTTTCAAAATCCCAATCATTGATCACGTAGTAGTCTAACTCGAACCACTTACATAGTTGAATTAAGTATTGGGCAGTTCCTTTTCCGTGATGACAGATGATTGAAATGTTGTGGAAATTCAAATATGTTTCGGCATATCGCTCTTTGTTGATGATTTCAGCATTGTCTTGAATCAAATCCAATACTTTTTTCTTGATGGCAGTTTTATAAACCAACACATCGTTTGGACCTTCTACCAAAATGACTTTCTTACTAAAAAGTATTCGGTTTAGGTTTGGCTCAATTGTTTTGATAAACTCGTTGTATCGAGACATATTAATAATCTCTCCAGTATCTTCATCAATCGGATCAGGAGTAAAATCTTCTGTTTTATTGTATTTACAAACCGTTTGGTTCTTTTCATCTTGCTCTAGTCTAATTAATCCTTTTGTATCAAAGGGATCAATCATTTTGTCTGAATGGGTAGTATAGATTACTTGATGTCCTTTTTCTGCCAAACCACACAAAACAGTTTTGTAGAAATATTCTTGATGATTTTCATGCAGAAAACTTTCCGGCTCTTCAAATAAGAACAAACACTCATCTTCGGTATTGGTTTCTGCTATGGCTTGAATAACTGCCATTACAAACATGGAGATATAACCATCCCCAAAATGATCTAATGGCACAAGCTTGTCCTCTTTGCCATTAAGACCTATTTTAAAAATCATCTTTAAAAAGATGTCCTCATAATTCGGTAAACCAAAATCAATGAAGCAATTGTTATCCCTTAAATTATTTTCGTAATTCTTCTTTATGCTTGAAACAAAACTTTTTAAGGATGAACCCTCTAAAATATCTGTTGTAATATTTTTAATTGTTGTTTGAAACTCGTTTTTCTTTTCAAGCATATTAACATCTGACTTAACCAGTTTATCTATATGCTTTCCTAAAAATGATTTTAATGTACCCCAGCTAGTTTTTTGAGTTGAAATTTCATCTTTAATGTTATGAAAGTTGACATAATAAATTGGAGCATTCTGTTTTATACTCCATTTTTTACTGTAAAGCTTCGAGTCTCCATAACAATTACAATAATCTTCAACACTCTCAATTTTATTATCTGATGAATGAACTATTGAAACATTTGTATAATCATGGTTGGGCAAGAGTTTGTTATCATGAAAATCACAGCTAAATTTTAATGCAAAGCACGGAGGGTTTAGATAGTTACAATCATGAAAATCGGCTATTTCAAAAGTTTCTTCCCTTATGGATTCGAATAATCCAAACTTAATTGCTGATAACAAATTCGTCTTCCCAGTATTATTATAGCCAATTATAGTAATAGGTTTTCTATAGTTTTCATCAGGAAACTCAAACTCAACTTTCTCTCCAAATGACCTATAATTTTTAATCGCTAATGACTTTACCCGAATCTTTGACATCTCTAACTAACTTTAGTTTACAACCACCTTTTCATGTTCAACCTTGGTCATTTTTGAGAGCAGAAGGTCTTTTAATTTTATATGAGACTTTATCTGTC
>JAYPYW010000120.1:0-3997 GCA_038154685.1 Flavobacteriales bacterium
CTGGTAACTACCGATACGAAGTACTTGCCGTTGGCACCGTTGATGAAGCTGCCTATTTGATTGTTTCCTTCGTTAATTTGAAACTGCTCCGATTTTATAATTTTTCCTAATGCATCATGAACTCTAAAAGCTATTGTACCTGTTTCCGATGATTTAACCGTAATGTTTATCTCTCCGCTTGATGGGTTAGGGAAAAGTGTTATGATTTCAACACCTTCAAAGTTTACTATTTCGATGTTGGAGTAACTTGTAGTTCCATCGTAATCCACTTGTTTTAAACGATAGTAGGATGTTCCCGAATAAGGTTGGTAATCCAATAAGTTGTAGTTTTGCATCTCTGTGGAGTTTCCGTCTCCGTGCGAGTCAACCGAGTCGATTGGTGAGAAATCAACCCCATCTTTAGAGCGTTGTACCACAAAGTAATCGTTATTAATCTCAGTAGCCGTCACCCAATGAACATCAACCGCTTCGTTATTCATTGGTTGGGCGGTAAACTCAATTAATTCAACTGGTAAGGGGTTATCACATGGGTTAGTTCCTAATGTATACTTATTAAAAGTAGACATCGCACTTCCCGAAGGAATTGTTCCCGAACCCGCAGCACCAGATGCTGTTCCGCCACCATCTTGCCAGTTAGAACCATCCCAGTAAGCCACAAGTAAATCGGGTAAGTCGGATACAGCACTCTCGCCATCCCATTCCAAGGTAACTGTTCCGTCCTGAGAACCCGATGTACGGGTTAAATCCCAATACTCTACATTACTTACCTTACATATCCCAGCACCTAAACTACTACGGTTACTTGGCTGCGTATAATTGTACTTAGACTTCATAGTAGTAGCTCCTGTTCCACTAGGAGTATAAGCAAGAGAGTTGTAAGATGAACCATGACCAATAGGAAAGGTAAAAGCTGTGGTTGAGTTAAAGTTTTTAGCAACAGGACCATTTACATGACTCGCATCACTTGCCCCAGCAGCCGTTGCTCCTGTTTCAAAAGTTAACAGTTCCGAATCCGTTGTGGTGAAATCACCGTCGGTGAATTGAACTTCATTATTAACCGTTGCCGAACGAGTAAAAACGCCACCTGCAGAGTTGTTAATTTCGAGGTTATACAAATCATCCCCACCAAAATCTAAGTTTTGACTAGCACTTCCCGTAAGCTCCAACAATCCAGTGCCTGCTGTTAACGTAGCTGAAGTACCATTGGTGAAATCCCCATCAAACTCCAAATTAGGTTCACCAGCCGATTCAAATACAAGTGTAGATGTATTCATGTTCGCCACATCACCATCCGAATGAACAGTTAGTCCATTATCAATTTGCAGCGTTAAACTCCCATTGTTATTAAAAGCTAACTGAGCCTTAAGCGTTGTTCCTACTATTAGAAGCAATGCCAACCATGCTTTAACCGATTGATGTAAGTTCATTACTAAAAATCTTTTTTTTATTGTCACCCTGAGCCTGTCGAAGGGCTACTTAACCGATGCTGACTCCTGTTGTTGGATGAGTTGTAACAATTGTTGTACTTGGGCTTTTAAGGCTTCTATTTCTTCGGCGTTGGTTGAAGCATCTGCTTTTACTTCCTCTACCTTTTTTTCCTGTGCTGCATTCTCAGCTTTCTGAGTATCCAACTCCGCCTTTTGTGTTTCTATTTCCTTTTTCTGAGCTTCTATGATGGCTTGTTGTTCCTTCATAGCCATTACTAAAACAGGCACTACTTTTATATAATTTACAGAGTAATATCCTGAATCATTTTGAGAAACTAATTGAGGTAAAACCTCCCTTAACTCCTGTGCAATAAATCCAATTTGAGCTTTTGTATCGAATTTCTGATTTGGAAATTCATCAACTCTAAAATTATAATGATAACCATCAATCTGACTGATTAAACTCAAAGCATTTTCAATTTTTACAATATCTTTCTTAAACCTCTTGTCTGAAACGTTTGTTAAACTTCCAGAATAATTTAAGTTACCTGAAACATCTAATGTATAACCAGGCGTAGCAGTTCCTATACCTACATTTCCACCTGAAAGTATCGTCATTCTTTCTGTGCTGGTTGTTTTAAAAACAATATCTGCTGCTTCAGTCGTTGAAATGGCAAAATCTCCAGTCCCTCTTGTTTGAAGCTGCGTAGTTGCATTTGCACCTGACGAACGTATAAATCTCGCCCCGTAGTCAGTGTATGTAGCATCACCAACTAAGTCGATATATGCAGCACCATCACCTGACCTTCCAGTACCCACTTCAATATGGCTGTTTTCAGTTGTTGAAGCACTTAAATACAAGTTTCCTTGTACATCCAATTCTGCTCCTGGCGAAGAAGTTCCAATACCAACCCTATCTGCACTTGCATCCACGAAAAGTAAATTCGCTTCGGTATCTCCTTCCACTCTGAAATCAACGGCAGCTCCACTTTCATTGAAAATAGCTGAACCATCTACATCTAAGGTAGCAGTTGGCGAAGTATTTCCGATTCCCACATTTTGGGAAGCGTCGATGGTAACAGCTGTAGCGATAGCTCCGTTACCTCCTGTTAAGAACTGAAGCCCATCGGAATTATCTTGCATAATCCTACAATCATAATCATCAGCAATCAAATTCTTAAAATCAATATAACTAGAAGCATTACCTCCCCAAGCTCTTGCTATCTCTATATGACCATTATCAGATATGGTTACCTCTCCTGCATCATCGGTAACTTTTAAATCTCCTCCATTAACCTCTAATTTTGTATCGGGAGAAGAAGTTCCAATTCCTACGTTTTGGGAAGCATCGATGGTAACAGATGTACTTGCATCGGGTGCTGTTGTTCCTATCTTTAATTTATCCGAATCGGAGTTATCTATCCCAATAGAGAATGTTGTTGTTCCAGAAATTTGGAAGTTAATCTCTGGGTCGCCCCCTCCTGTATCGTTAATATCTACAGCTGGGCCTGTTGTTTCTATGTCCAAGGCGTTACTTGGTGATGTTGTCCCAATTCCTACCTGAGCAAATGTTAACGTACTTGCTCCAAGTGCTAATGCGAATAAACAATTTGACTTTTTCATATTTTGGCTTTATTCAATTCTGTTTTTCGTTCTTAATTGCAACCACAATGTTTTGTAGTGTTTTTGATTACTAATCCTGGTTGATATATAGTATTTCCCGTTTCGGGGAGGTGTAAAGTTTTTAATCAAGCTCAAAATATTGAGGCTTATTTGTTCTTTCTTGGAAGAGGTAGAGCGTGTTTTTGCTTCGCTATTTGAAACGTATGGTTTCTTGAAGTTGGGAACTTCAAAAGAAGAAAACGTTTGTGTAGCACTAGCCTGCTTACAAAAGGAGAGTCCACTATAATTATTTGCAGAGATTATTGTTGGAGTACCAAACTCCAAAGCACGAGAATAGCTCGAAAACTGAAGAAAAAAACCAAGAAATAAAGTAAGGAAAAACTTCCTAGAATGCCTGTTTATTATATATATATATATATATATAGCTTGTAAGGGCTGTTATTGCAGAATGTTTTGTCAACATTATTTTTCATTTAATTATTTCTCAAAATAGCAATTACGCAGTTAAATGTATAAAGTTCTGTTTAACTATCGAAAACTTACTAAAACTGTTTTTAACACTACAACCTGTAAATCAAACACTTTAAACCTTAAAAAAAGGAAATTGTATATAAATTTAAAAGAATTGTATACCGCATCAAAATACCTAAAGGGGTGGAAACTGATTCTTAAATGAGCTTTCATTAGTTTAATTAACCTGTAAACCAGTGTTTTAAAATTGGTTTTGGATGATTTTTAAATTTTGATTTAGCGTTGTTTTGGGATGTTTAGTTTTCTTTAGGTGCAGATATTTATAATAAAAGTACCTTATGAAAACACCACAAGAATACAATGAAGAAATAGATATCCTCACTAGAAGAATAGCATACGAAGATGACCCTAATAAGAAGGAAGACTTATCTGTTAGGCTTCAAAAGAAGAAACTAGAAAAGGAAATCAGTATTATT
>JAYPYW010000121.1:0-3909 GCA_038154685.1 Flavobacteriales bacterium
TGGTCCAGTTGATGTTCCTGTATTTCCAACTTTTCCAATAACATCACCACGCTTAACTTTTTGTCCTTTTCTTACTGAGAATTCGCTCATGTGAGCATATAAAGTTTTGTAACCAAATCCATGATTAATGATAACATGCTTACCATAACCAGTGTATGATTTTTTTACCGCTTCAACCGTTCCGTCTCCTGTAGAGAAAATATCGGTTCCAACTTTAGCAGTGAAATCAATTCCAGAATGCATTTTAGGTACATTGTAAACTGGGTGAATTCTCATTCCAAAACCAGATGCTGTTCTAATTAAATTGTGATTATGGATGGGTTGAATTGCTGGAACGTGTGCCAATTTACTTGATCTAGTATTAGATAGTTTATCAATTCTCTCAAATCCTTTCTTATGTATATGAACTTGATTCTCTAATCTTTTGATTAACTCAGCTGATTGTAGCATTAAGTCACTATTACTGTATCCTCGTAACTCTTTAAATTCATCAGTTCCACCAGTTCCACCAATTCGAAGGTCTTTAGAAACTGGAGCAACACCAAAAATTGCAGAGTAAACAGAGTCGTCCCTCATTTTAAGAATTTGAACAGCACTGTAGATGTTTTCTACTTTTGCGTTCATTGCTTCGTATTCCGTTTTTACTTTTTCAAGTTCTCTGTCCTTCTCCGTGTTAGAGTATCTTGAAACTAATGGGTATGAAGCGATAATAAATACGAGGGCTAACCCCAATGAAACACCTAAATGAAGTCCAACTTTTTTCAGTCGCTCGCGCAATGAAACCTCGACCTTTTCATATTCGAGTGTTTTATCGTTAAACTTAAAATTAGTGTTATCCATATTTATTACCTTTGCCCCCGCAAAGTTTATAGTTCAAATAATAAATAGAACAGTAAACGAGTAATTCGAAGGCCTGTTAAGGATGCTACAAAGATAACCAAATGGTTGAGGTAGTCAAATTCTATGGAATTCGAGAGTGTTAATGAATATTAAAAGTAGGTTATGACTGCTAAAGAAATACGTAAAAGTTTTTTAGAGTTCTTTAAAAATAAAGAACACGATTTTGTGGCTTCTTCGCCAATGGTTGTTAAAGATGATCCAACCCTGATGTTTATAAATGCGGGAATGAATCAGTTTAAAGATATGTTTTTGGGTAATGCTGAAGTTAAATCACCAAGAGTATGCAACAGTCAAAAATGTTTACGTGTTTCCGGAAAGCATAATGATTTAGAAGAGGTTGGGGTTGATACATACCACCATACTATGTTCGAGATGTTGGGGAACTGGAGTTTCGGAGATTATTTCAAAAAAGAAGCAATTGCATGGGGATGGGAGTTTTTAACTGATGTTTGCAAGATTGAGAAAGATTGGCTGTATGTTACTGTTTTTGAAGGAGCGGAAGATGATGGTTTAGCAATGGACCAAGAAGCATATGATTTCTGGAAAGAGCATGTTTCGGAAGACCGAATCTTAATGGGGAATAAGAAGGACAACTTCTGGGAAATGGGAGCAACTGGACCATGTGGGCCTTGTTCTGAGATTCACGTTGATATTCGTTCCGCTGAAGAAAAAGCAAAAGTTGATGGGAAGGATTTAGTGAATATGGATCACCCGCAGGTTATTGAGGTTTGGAACTTAGTATTCATGCAATTCAATAGATTGGCTTCTGGAGAGTTAGAAAATCTTCCTGCACAACATGTTGATACGGGAATGGGATTCGAAAGATTAGCAATGGTTCTACAAGGAAAGCAATCTAATTATGATTCCGATGTATTTACTCCTTTAATTGATAAAGTTGTTGAGTTGAGTGGAGTTCAATATACTTCAAAAGAAAAAAGTGAAACGGATATCGCAATTAGGGTAATAGCCGATCACGTTAGAGCGGTTTCGTTCGCAATAGCAGACGGTCAAATGCCTTCTAATAATGGGGCTGGTTATGTAATCCGAAGAATCTTGAGAAGGGCAGTACGTTATGGATATTCGAAATTAAATATCTCTGAGCCTTTTATTTACAAGTTGGTTGATGTTTTGGCTGATCAGATGGGAGAATTCTTCCCTGAAATCGAAAAGCAAAAAGTTTTAGCAGGAAAAGTAATTAAGGAAGAAGAACAAAACTTCTTAAGAACCTTAGATAAGGGAATTGATAAGTTTAATAATTATGCAAAATCTGCTTCAGGTCAAATTGAAGGGAAGTTTGCTTTTGAGTTGTTGGATACATACGGTTTCCCAATTGACTTAACGGAATTACTAGCTCGTGAAATGGGGCTTGAAGTTGATCAAAAAGGATTCCAAGCCGCTTTAGAAGAGCAAAAAGAAAGATCAAGAAAAGCAACAGCAATTGAAGTGGAAGATTGGATTGTTGTAAATGAGGGAGAAGGAACGTTTGTTGGTTATGATAACTTGGAAGCCGAGGCCCAAATTTTAAGATACCGAGGAATTAAAGCGAAAGGAAAAGATTTATTCCAAGTCGAATTAAATCAAACCCCATTCTATCCAGAAGGAGGTGGTCAAGTAGGGGATTCTGGAGTTTTAATTGATGGTGAAGAGAAGTTCGGTATTCAGGATACCAAAAAAGAGAATGGAGTAGTACTTCATTATATGAATCAATTACCTTCAAATCCATCTGCAACATTTAAGGCAGTTGTAAGCAAAGCGAGAAGAGAAGCTACTGAAGCTAACCACTCTGCGACGCACTTGGTTCACCATGCTTTAAGAGAAGTTTTAGGTGACCATGTTGAACAAAAAGGATCTTTGGTAAATGATAAGAACTTAAGATTTGACTTCTCTCATTTCCAAAAGGTTTCTGATGAGGAATTACAGAAGATAGAAGATTTGGTTAATGAAGCTATTAGGGCGAATCACTCACTAGAAGAAGATAGAGAGTCATCATTAGAGGATGCTAAAGCAAAAGGTGCGATGGCATTGTTTGGTGAGAAATATGGAGACAAGGTTAGAGTGATCAAATTTGGTGATTCGGTTGAGCTTTGTGGAGGAACTCATGTTCCATCAACTTCTCAAATTGGTAAATTCATTTTCACAACTGAAACAGCAGTTGCTGCAGGTGTAAGAAGAATTGAAGCAATTACATCAACTAAGGCTGATGAGTTTGTTAATAAAGAATTAAGCTTATTAGATGATGTCCGAGCGTTATTGAAGAATCCAAAAGATTTAAAGAAACACTTAGAAGGTATTTTAAACCAGAATTCTTCTCTTCAAAAAGAAGTAGAAGGGTTGTTAAAAGATAAAGCGAAAGGATTAAAGTCTGATTTACTATCAGCTGTTGCTGAAGTTAATGGTGTTAATTTCTTAGCTTCAAAAATTGAGTTAGATTCACCTGATGCCATTAAAGATTTGGCATTTCAAATGAGATCTGAAGTTGAGAATTTATTTATGGTTCTTGGCGCTGAAGTAAAAGGAAAGCCAAATTTAACGGTTGTAGTTTCCGAAAATCTTGTAAAAGAAAAAGGAATGAACGCTGGAAATATTATTCGTGACTTAGCTAAAGAAATCCAAGGTGGTGGAGGTGGTCAACCTTTTTACGCTACAGCTGGGGGTAAGAATGTTGCTGGTATTCCAAATGCTTTGGAAAAAGCTAAATCATTTTTAGGATAATGTGTCATAATTGATGGCGCGTTCAGTACCAAGAATAGGAATAATTGGAGCAGGCCCAGTTGGTTGCACAGCTTCTTTGCTTTTATCTAAAAATAAAATAAAGCATACTCTTATTGAAAAAGCCAAATTTCCACGAGATAAAGTGTGTGGAGATGGCTTTACTTTTGAAGTACTTCGTGTACTAAATGAGATAGATCCTAAACTTGGTGATGAGTTTAAGAAATCTGATTTTGTCTTGCCTTCTGGTGGTGTTATGTTCCAATCGAGAACAGGTAGGAAAGCGATATATGATTGTTC
>JAYPYW010000122.1:0-3893 GCA_038154685.1 Flavobacteriales bacterium
TTGATTTCGACGGGGTTGTTGTGAACAGCTTCAAAGTTCATGGCCAGGCTTGGAGCAAAGCTTTCTTTGATTTATTTAAAAAAGACATCCCTCCATTTCCTAAAAAATCTCACGAAGGAAGGTCCCCTATGGAAATCGCTCTTTACTTCTGTGAAACACAAAGTAAACCTGAACTTGCAAAATCCTTATATGATCTTAAGGGAGAATACCTGCACAACTCAAACACTCCACCTGATCTCTTACCTGGAATAAAGGATTTAGCCAACTTTTTAATTCAAAAAAAAATCCCCTTTGGAATTGCGAGTAACGCCACAAAACAATTTGTTGGAAATAGTATAAATCAACTGAATATCCCTTTTGAAACCTTTTCTGGATTTGAAGATTACACCAATCCTAAACCTCACCCTGAACCTTATATTAAACTAGCCGAAAAACTAGGGATTAAGGAGCAAGATTTTGACAAGGTTTGGGTTTTAGAAGATAGTTCCACGGGGTTGAAAGCAGCGAAAAACGCAGGCATGATTCCAATCGGGATGTTAACACATAATTCCAAACAAAAAATGATTGAGAATGGTGCAATTCACGTCTTCTCTTCTGCTTTTGAAATACTGTCCCAATTCAATAAATAATACTTCAAAACCACTACCTTTTAGTTTTCAAAAAAAGAAGGACAAGAATTACCTGTTTATTTCTAATATTTCCATTTTCAATCAATTATATTTGTGTCTGAAGACAAACTATGGTTTTTAGCTCCGTATTATTTTTAACAGTATTCCTACCTGTTTTTTTGTTGGTTTTCTATTTGATTGATAGACCCTACAAAAAATTGGTTATCCTTTTATTCAGTACTGTTTTCTACGCTTGGGGTGCGCCTAAATTCATTTTCTTTCTTTTAGGAAGTTCAATCATAGATTTCTTCATTTCTAAAAAATTAGAACCTGGTTCTAAAAACCGAAAGTTATTCCTTTGGTTTTCCTTAGCACTTAATGTGCTTTTGCTTGTTTACTTCAAATACGCCAACTTCTTTGTCGACAATATTTCCAGTTTAAGTGAAAGTTTTGGAATGGATACCATTTCAATAAAAGAGGTTTTATTGCCTATTGGGATATCCTTCTTTACCTTCCAAAAAATAAGTTATATGATGGATGTTTATTCAGGAAACAATAAGCGTCTCAAAAGCTTTGTTGACTACCTAATGTACATCATAATGTTCCCGCAATTAATAGCTGGTCCTATTGTTAGATTTAAGGACGTAAGTGAACAAATTAGAGCTTTTGACAAAAACAAATTTGATGATAGATTAGAAGGGTTATTTAGGTTTACTATTGGTTTAAGTAAGAAAGTTTTTATCGCCAACACATTCGCTGAAATAGTTTCAAACACTCAATTAATTGGTTTAGAAAACTATACTACTGGAGATGCATGGACAAGTATTCTAGCATATACCTTCCAAATTTATTACGATTTCGCTGGTTACTCCGACATGGCGATTGGACTTGGGTTAATGATTGGATTTCGATTCCCAGAGAATTTTAACTTCCCTTACTTATCAAAAAGCATTACCGAATTCTGGCAAAGATGGCATATTACATTGGGATCTTGGATGAGGGATTATTTATACATCCCCCTTGGAGGAAATAGGGTTGCAAAACATAGAATATACATTAACCTAATGATCGTATTTTTCATATCAGGTTTTTGGCACGGTGCAAGCTGGAACTTTATAGTTTGGGGTGTTTTCCACGGCTTCTTTCTTATGATTGAAAGAGCAGGACTTGGAAAAATATTACAAAAATTGCCTAACCCAATCAGCATTGCTTACACATTCTTTACAGTTATAATTGGATGGGTTTTCTTTTCCATGGAAATGAAGGTAGCTACCCTATTCCTAAAGAAAATGTTCGCGTTCGAAAGCTGGTCGGTTACAAAAGAAATTGAATCATCAAAAATCCTTCTTATCACAACTATAGGTGTTCTTTGTGCATTCATGGGTGTAAACAAGAAAACAAGACAGTTCTTTAATGAGTTACCTGGAAAGTTAACAAGCGGCCTAAAGCTTCATTTAATCATCACTTACCCAATTGTTGTTGCGTGTTTGTTGTTGGCCTTAATAAGTTTAATGACTGATGATTTTAACCCTTTTATTTATTACAGATTCTAATGAAAAGAAGAGTTAAAAACATATTATTCATAATCCCAATCTTTTTATTAGGCTTTCCATTCTTTTTTGAATCCGACGTGTTTAATGATGTAAAAATTAAACCTCTGGATGGTGCTTTTAAAAAATTGGATAGTTTAGAATTTTCGAGTGAAAACTGGTACAACAAAAATTGGCAAACCAATCGAGAAGAGCTTCAAAAAAAGAACATCAAAATAAGACCAAGCATTATAAGGCTTAAACACGAGATGGATTACCGTGTTTTTAGAGAAACTCACATGGCTGACCTTATTGTTGGAAAGGAGGATTATTTCTTCAGTAACGGATGGGCTAAATCCCGATCTAAAATAACAACGGTAAAACCCGAACTTATGAAATCCCATGTTAAAAAAATGGGAGAACTTCATGATTTGTTAAGGCAAAAAGGTAAACACTGTAGGATCTTCTTACCTCCTTCTAAAGAGGAAATTTTCGCAGAATATCTACCTGAAAAATATGCCGAAGAAAATCCTAACAACGATTACAACAACTACATAAACGCACTTAAGGAAAACAACATTCCACATTGGGATTTACTGGACTATTATAAAAACATAATGGATACGGCTAAATATCCTATCTACAGTAAAACTAGTGTTCACTGGACCAAATACGGTGCGAGCTATACTTTATTCAACTTATTAAAGGACGTCAGGGAAAACCTGAACATCAACGCTCCTCGCTTAAAGGTTAGGGTTCCTTACACTGAAAAAGCGAAGATCAAAGCAGGTGACGCAGATTTTGAAAAAACCTTAAACCTAATGAGTAGAATCGACACCAGCGACTTTCTTTATTTCCATTATAAAGTAGATAGAAGAGGTGCTGAAAACGCCTACAAACCTAAGGTTATCACCATTGGAGATAGTTATTACTGGGGAATAAAAGGATCGTGGATGTTACATCACTTTTTTCAAGAAGAATCAATGTTTCTTTACTATTACAACACTGTTTTCTTCAACAAAAATGTTCCGATTGTAAATATTAAGAAATTGGATATTGTAGAAGAGTTTAAATCCGCTGATGTTATTTTCTTTATAAATAGCCCACATAATCTACTGAATTTCCCGTTTGGATTCGATAAGGACATCGATAAAATCATGGCAGGCTTGAGAGAGCTTCCTGATAAACCGCTAGGTGAAGTGAAAAATAAATTCGCCCCTCCAAGTGGAACTCCATTCAATCCAGAATAGCAACTTAAATTAATCCAAGAACTCTTTTAAATCAAAGAATTCAATTGAAGGATAATGAGTATTAAAATACCCCAAGCCACCTTCAACGTTTGAAGGGTAATTGATTGGCTCATTAGTAACTTCAGATAAAAGATTCCCCGATCTTTCTCGGCTTTGTAGAAAGGAATAATACCCTTCACTAATGTTCGATAAGGAAACCATTAAACTATCATTAACCGAAACTTCTGGCAACTTAATTCGCTTGGTTATTTCTTTTCCATCTACCCCTCTATCCTCAAATATCTCCTGATATTCAATTCTATTAGATCCACTACTGAAAAATAAATTCACATCTAACGCTGCATCATTCGTATTCCTTGAAAACACACTTAAAACATATTTATTTTCGATCCCAGGCAAATCATTGAAACTTACATCAACATAAACAGTTGTATCGGTACCACTCACTTCAAAATCAGGCTCAACGCTAGTGAAAGGAATGTTTTGAAGCATTGTTGATGTAGCTA
>JAYPYW010000123.1:0-3711 GCA_038154685.1 Flavobacteriales bacterium
ATTTAATAGGTAGAGTAACTTCAGGAACAATGTCTCCAACTTTAGGAAAGGCTATTGGAATGGGATATGTTGCTAAGGAATTCTCTAAAGTAGATTCTGAAATCTACATTTCGATTAGAGATAAGAAGATATTAGCGAAGGTGGTAAGACTGCCGTTTGTTGCGGGGAATGTATAAGGTATAGATTTCAGACTTAAGGTTTCAGGAGTCAGTTTTAAAATAAAAAAAGCCGCTTTTAGCGGCTTTTTTTATTTTTCTGAAATCTGAAACCCTAGTCTCAATTTACTTTATCTCTTTCAACTCTACAATAAATACTAATGCAGCATAAGGAGGGATGTTAGCTCCAGCTCCTTGGGCACCGTATCCTAATTGGTAAGGAATGTAGAATTTGTATTTAGCACCAACGCTCATTAACTGTAATCCTTCGGTCCATCCAGGGATAACTCTGTTTAATGGGAATTCAGTTGGTTCACCTCTGTCGTAAGAAGAATCGAATTTAGCACCGTTTGGTAAAGTTCCTTCGTAGTGTGCAACAACAGATTGTTCAGCAGTTGGTTTTGGTCCTTCAGCATCTTCCAAGATTTCGTATTGTAATCCAGATTCAGTTACTTGAACCTCTGATCTTTTTGCGTTTTCAGCTAAGAAATCTTCACCTTCTTTTGCAGCAATTCCAGCAACGTAATCATTATATGCTTGGATTTGTTCAGTGGCTGGCATTTGCTCAGTTTCCCAAAACTCTAATAATCCAGCTTCGAATTTCTCGTTGTTTAATCCTTGAGAAATAGGTGATCCTTCTAAATCAGTGAAGAACAATTTTGAGAAGATAGATTTTGCAATCTCAGCATCTTCACCTTCCGCTTTTGCAAAATTTTCAGTTTTTGCCGCAATTTCTCTAAGCTTAGTGATTTCGGCTTGTGGACTAAAGTCTCCTAATCCATTTTCTCTTAAATCAGCAAATTGGTTAATAAGCTCTTTTGCGTCTAAGAAGTTTAAGTTTTGTTGTTTTAATGAGCTCGCGAATGAGACACCATGCACGAATGATACCACATCGATATCTACAGTTTGTTCTGCCATGTTCTGATTATTTAATTGCAACTAATTCAACAGTGAAAATAAGAGTTGAAAATGGCGGTATTTTTCTACCAGAACCTCTCTCTCCGTATCCTAAGTCGTAAGGAATGTAAAATTTATATTTAGCGCCAACTTTCATAAGTTGTAAACCTTCTGTCCAACCTTTGATTACTCCATTTAATGGGAAATCAATTGGATTACCTCTTTCATATGAAGAATCAAAAACATCACCATTTGTTAAAGTACCTTCGTAATGAGCAGTAACAGTGCTTTCAGCAGTTGGCTTTTCACCAGTTCCTTCTCTTAAAACTTCATATTGTAAACCAGATGCTGTTGTTTTAACACCAGGCTTCTTTCCGTTAGCAGCAAGGAACGTTTCACCTTCAGCTTTCGCTTTAGCAGATTTTTTTGCGTTTTCTCTTTGAGTGATTTCTGTATTGAAAACAGTAAAAGCCTGTACTTCCTTTTGGTTAGGAGTAGCTCCTGTTTCCCATGATTTTAAGAAACCTTCATCAAACTTGTTTTGAACTAACTCTTTATATAATTCACTTTTACAGAAATCAGAGTAGAATAATTGAGGGAATAAAAGCATAGCTTCTTCCTTTTGATTTTCTGTGATAGCTTTAAATTGTTGAGATGAATCAACTAAAGCTTGGAACTTTTGATTTAACTCTGAAGAAGTAAAATCAGTTGATTGAGTAGCTCTACATTTTTTGTAAGACTCAATGAATTTGATTGGCTCGATAAAATCTAAACCTTGTTTTTTGAAACTAGTCGCAAGGTAAGATCCGAAGATGATTGACATAGCTTCTTTATTGTCTTTAGAAATTGAATCAAGACCAGTTACTCCCTCCGTTGGCATTACAGCAGGGTTAGATGCTTGATTGTTTTGATCTAGACTAGATTCATCGATCGCCTCAACATTCTCATTTACATCTTCAGCAACAGTGCTTTCTTCGTTTGATCCTCCGCAGCTAGAAAATACAACCGCTGCAGCTATTGGTAATAATTTGAATTTTAACATTATAGTAGATTTTTTCTTTTAAAAATTGTTTCAAGTAATTTGATGTCGTTATCCTTTTTAAAGATTGTGAATGGTAAAAAGATGAATTGAGCCTTGCTCATCGTAAGAATATAGCCATCCTTAGATCTATAAGCTTTTTTAAAACTTTTCCATTCAATAGGCATTCCGTGTTTTGCGTCGATCTTTAATAAGAATTGTCTACCATCGATCTCATAATTCATTTTGTAAAAGAACATTTTTCCCATTTCATGCTGAGTAAACCCTGTAAATTGAATCATCCAGAACCCAACATATAAAACAGGAACTAAAAGCCCAATTAAGAAAAAAGTCCAAAACCAACTAGGAATAACAAAACTTAAAACAATTAAAATCGCAAATGGAATACCGTAAAGCCATTCTTTCTTTAAAAGGGCAAGTGTAGCTATAGAAATGTATTTCTTCTTCTCTAATTCGTATCTCTTCGTTGTAACCTTCATTTCCGAAAATTTGGACAAAGATAAGTTTTTTAGAGGAGGAGGTCCCAAAAGGACCTCAGGTATTTTATCAATAAATGTTAATTCTCAAAAGACAAGAAGCTTAATACTTCTTTGTCCATTCAAAGTTTTCTTGAATTATTCGATCTTTTTCCTCTGAAATAAAGTCTAAATAAGCTTGAGCAACAGGGGATAAGCTTTTATCTGAAAGCCAAATTAAATTCCAGTTCGTAGTTAATGGTAAGCCATCAGTAGGAATGATTTGGATGTCGTTATCCTGTATTTCATTTTTTATTCCAATTAATGGAACAATCGAAAAACCTAACCCAGCAATTATTGCTTGTTTAACCGCTTCGTTTGAAGTTAATTCTAACTTCTTTTTGGCATAAACTTCTTTTTCCTTCATGAAGTTTTCCATGGCTGCCCTAGTAGCTGATCCTTTTTCACGATATATAATAGGTTTGTTTTCTAAAACTTCGCCTTGCTTTATTATTAGTTCTTCATCCGATTTAGATCCGCCAACCAAATAGAGCTTATTTTTCATTAATTCGAGATTCTTAATTCTCAATTGCTCTGGGAGAACACTTACCAGTGAGAAGTCCACTTCATTTTTTTCTAAACTGTCCACTACCAATGATTTGTTGGTAACGTCCATTTGTAATTCAACTCCTGGATTCTGTTTAATAAATTCGGTTAAGAAGTAAGGCATTACATACTTTCCAGTAGATACAACTGATAATTTGAGTTTTCCAGCGATTTCGTTCTTAAATGTTTGTGCTTTGTAATTAATGGCTTCAACTTCATTTAAGATTTTTTCTGCAGCTTCTGCGACTTCATGACCAAAATCTGTTACATATAGCTTTCTTCCGATTACTTCTGTTAAAGGAATTGAGAACTGTTCTTGGAACTTTTTAAGCTGGATTGATACAGCTGGTTGCGTTAGAAATAGTTCTTCTGAAGCTTTAGTAATGCTTTGTAGTTCAACTACTTTGGTGAATATTTTGAGTTGTCTAAATGTATATTCCATAATGAATTGTTATGTATTTCATAATAAATATAAAATATCATTTATCGATAAATAGCCTTTCCTTTGTAAATGAAATCTAAAATCATATAAACGAAAACTATGGACATAGAATTACTC
>JAYPYW010000124.1:0-3681 GCA_038154685.1 Flavobacteriales bacterium
GTCGAATTCTACTTCTCGATTTGAATTAGAAATTTGAAATTGAACTTGTTGTTTAATGAAGTCTCCGAATTGATAGGAGTATCCACCATGAAAATAACGTCCAGAGTGAAGTAATTGTTCATGGGATCCAAAATGAATTTGTTTGTAACCTGTGCCAAATTTAATCGACTTTTCTCCTGCAAAAGTGAGGAGTGTAACAAGACAAAAAAGCCCTGTCAAAATGATATTTTTCGACCAACTAAACATGATAAAATTAAAATGGCTTGCTAAGCTATATTAAGTTACGGATTAAAGAGGTGAGATGTTTCTTAGGAATTGTTAAAAAAAAAGCCCCAACAAAAGTTGAGGCTTATAAATATTATTAAAGATGTGTTTTACATCATACCTGGCATTCCTCCTGGCATACCACCACCCATAGCGGCTGCAGCTGCTGGATCTTCAGGTTCGTCAGCAATAACACACTCAGTAGTTAATAATAATCCTGAGATAGAAGCTGAGTTTTCTAATGCTAAACGCGTTACTTTAACTGGGTCGATAACTCCGCTAGCGATTAAGTTTTCGTATACATCGTTTCTTGCGTTGTATCCGAAATCACCTTCACCTTCTTTTACTTTGTTTACAACAACCGATCCTTCACCACCAGCATTGTATACAATAGTTCTTAATGGAGCTTCGATAGCAGTTTTAACGATATTGATTCCGTGATCCTGATCATCGTTTTCACCTTTTAAACCATCCAAAGCAGCGATAGCTCTAATTAAAGCAGTACCACCACCAGCAACGATTCCTTCTTCAACCGCAGCTCTTGTTGCGTGTAAAGCATCATCAACTCTATCTTTCTTCTCTTTCATTTCAACTTCAGTAGCTGCTCCTACGTAAATTACAGCAACACCTCCTGAAAGCTTTGCTAATCTTTCTTCTAACTTTTCTTTATCGTAATCAGAAGTAGTTGATTCGATTTGCGCTTTAATTTGGTTAACTCTAGCTTTAATTTGCTCAGCATCACCAGCTCCGTTTACAACAGTAGTGTTGTCTTTATCGATTACAACTTTTTCTGCCTGACCTAACATTGGTAAGTCTGCAGTTTCTAACTGGTAACCTTGCTCTTCGCTAATTACAGTACCTCCAGTTAAAATTGCGATATCTTCTAACATTGCTTTTCTTCTATCTCCAAATCCTGGAGCCTTAACAGCAGCAATTTTCAGTGAACCTCTGATCTTATTAACTACTAATGCAGCTAAAGCTTCTCCATCAACATCTTCAGCGATGATTAATAATGGACGACCAGTTTGTTGTGATTTTTCTAATACAGGTAGAACATCTTTTAATTGAGAGATCTTCTTATCGTGAATTAATAATAGAGGGTTTTCTAATTCAACCTCCATTTTATCAGCGTTAGTAACGAAGTAAGGAGATAAGTAACCTCTGTCGAATTGCATACCTTCAACAGCTTTTAATTCATCCTCAGTTCCTTTTGCTTCTTCAACAGTGATAACACCATCTTTTCCAACAACCTCCATCGCTTCAGCAATTCTCTTACCGATTTCACTATCGTTGTTTCCAGAAATAGTTGCAACCTGTGCAATTTCTTCTGATTTTTCAATTGGTTGAGACTGTTCTTTTAAGTTCTCAACAACCGCTTTAACTGCAGCGTCGATACCTCTTTTTAAATCCATTGGATTTGCTCCAGCAGTAACCGATTTGATCCCAGCTCCATAGATAGCTTGAGCTAATACAGTTGCAGTAGTAGTACCATCACCAGCAGCATCATTAGTTTTGCTAGCAACCTCTTTTACTAATTGAGCACCCATGTTTTCAACTGGGTCAGCTAATTCAACTTCTTTTGCTACAGAAACACCATCTTTAGTAACTGTTGGTGCTCCGAATTTTTTATCAATAACAACGTTTCTTCCTTTTGGTCCTAACGTTACTTTTACAGCGTTTGCTAAAGAATCAACTCCTTTCTTTACTTTATCTCTAGCTTCTACGTCGAATAATATTTCTTTTGCCATTTTGTCTAAAATTTTGTGATTAAACGATTGCGAAAATATCCGCTTCTCTCATGATTAAGTAATCAACACCTTCGTAAGCTAATTCAGTTCCAGAGTACTTTCCGTAAATAACAGTATCTCCAACACTAACAGTTAAAGGGTTGTCTTTAGTTCCATTTCCAACAGCTACAACTTCACCTCTTTGTGGTTTTTCTTTTGCTGTGTCTGGGATAATGATTCCAGAAGCAGTTTTTTCCTCAGCAGGAGCAGGCTTGATTAAAACTCTATCTCCTAATGGTTTTACGTTTACTGACATTTTATAATTATTTAGATTAATTAATGTTTTAAATTCTGATTCCCTTTTAGCACTTTGCGTGCCATTTGAAAAGCGGCGTAAAAATAGTCTTTTTCTCCGCCAATTTTGCGGATAGATTTAAATATCAAGTCATCATGACATATGATCCTAAAATTATGTCACACAGATTATTCAGATTACACAGATTAATATTAAATAGTAATCCGCGAAATCTGAATAATCTGCGTGCGAATAAAAACCTAAAGTCCTCTAAAGAAGCAAAAAAAAGTCAGCCGATAATCAGCTGACTTTTCAATATCGTATTGAGAAGTATTTTTATTCTTCTTCTTGCGTATCGTCTACTTGTTCGATTTGCTCAGTTTCTACATCTGAATCAATTTCAGAAATACCAGTAGAAACAGACTTAGTTGAGAAAATACATAAAACTGCTAAAGCACCAATTAAGTACCAAGTTACTTTCTCTACAATTTCTGTTGTTTTTTTAGCACCGAATGATTGGTTTTGAGAAGCAATATTTGCATCTAAACCACCACCTTTGCTGTTTTGAATGATTACTACTAAGATTAGTAAAACCGCAACAATTATTATTAAAACACTTAAAAAAGCCATAATTCAATTTCTTATTCTTTCCCCAGTTTTTCGAGGAGGGATGCAAAGTAACTCTTTTTTTCTGGATTATTCAAAATTAACTGCCCATAAATGCTTTTAGCTTTTGCTATATTTCCTTGAGCAGCATATACTTTAGCCAGCGTTTCTGTAACTACACCTTCCGAATCTTCTACACTCTTTTGAGCCATGTTTTCTGGAGAGTAAAATTCTGTTTTTGGACGTATTTTGGGTTGGTTTTGAATAAACTGATCAATTAATGATTCCGCTCTTTTTCTAAACTCAATTCTTTCTTGCTCCTTAGGGTCAAGTTTAGGATTTACAATTTCAACCTCAGTTCCACCAATCCATTCTAAGAATGATTTTGGCTCGTCGTTTTGTTGACGGTTAATAGTTGACGGTTCTTCGCTTGATTTCTCTGATTCTTCTTTTTGCTCCGATTTTATTTCATCAGCAACTTCATCAATTTCCATTGACAAAGAAGCACTAATTGCCGAAGAAATAATTAATTCATCAAGTTCATCCACTTTTTGTGGAGTTTCTTCTACCGTTTCAGAAGTTTGAATTTGAGTAGATGTTTCCTTCTCTTCTTTTTCTTGAATTGGTGCCGTCACGCTGAGCGGAGTCGAAGTGCTATTTGATTCCGCCTCTTCAGTTTCTGTCATGCTGAGCGGAGTCGAAGCATCAACCGGCTCTTGGCTTAAGACCTTCGGCTCCTCTTTAACAACTTCCATCGGAGCCTTCTCAATAATGTAATCCTCCTTTGAA
>JAYPYW010000125.1:0-3238 GCA_038154685.1 Flavobacteriales bacterium
CGCGCCTGCTTTGGGAGCAGGAGGTCGCAGGTTCGAATCCTGCCACCCCGACAAGATTAAGCCTTTAACTTTCAATAAGTTAGAGGCTTTTTCATTTTTAGAAACCTCTGCTGTGGCAGTAGGTGTGGCAGTAAAATCGCCTAGAAGAAGGTATAATAAAGACGTAGCCCCAAAAGCCGTTGTGCAAGAAAGCACAGCGGCTTTTGGCGTTTATAGGGACTCCTTAGAACAGTTCGCTTGGACGCTCGGATACGTTGAAAAAGAAGAGTTAGAAAAAATGCATCCATTCAAATTAGCAAGAGTTCAGAAGGTAAAAAGTGAAGACAAAATCACATGGTTTATTCAGTATTATGTATTTGATATTCAAAAGGGAAAACTGGTTAGAAAAAGACATCGAGTTCCAACTGAATATCAATCAGAAGCAGAAAAGAAAGCTTACTCTCATGAATATATTAAAAAGGTAAACAAGCTTCTTAAACAGGGCTATCATATCGACCGACAAAAAGTAGAGGAAAGAAAAGAGGTTCAGGAAGAAAAGAAATTCTATACGCTAGAAGAAGCCTTAAAAGCTTACGTCAAAAATTGCGAACGTAGACAACTCTACAAAACTGGGATTGAGGAATCGGAAAGAACAATTGCACGATTCATCAAATGGTTAAATAAGAAAGGATTCAGAAATCGATGGATAGGAGAATTAAACGAAAAAATTGCCAAAGCTTATTTCGAGTATTTATTGGACGAGCGAAAGAACTCACCCAAGACACACAATAACAGTCTTGGAATATTGAAAGCCTTTTACAACAGATGCCTTCATGAAGAATGGGTGGACAAACCAAATCCCTTTTTAAAGATTGAAAAACTGCCCGAAGAATACGGAACAAAAAATCTTCCATTCACCCAATTTCAAATTCAAGAAATGAAAGAATATATGCAGGAAAAAGACCCATATTTATGGTTCATCTGCTCCTTCATTTATTATACGATGATGCGACCTTCAGAAATCAGGCGTATTCAAGTGAAAGATGTTGATATGGAAAGACGACGAATAATCATTCATGGAAGAAATGCAAAAGGAAAGAAAAGAGACCTCCTCCCAATTGTCCCTGCCTTGTATGAACAACTTTTACAATTTCAATTAGAAAAATGTAATCCTACTGACTTCCTATTTGGGTGTGAACACAAACCATCTTCTGAAAAAATGGGAGAGAATTATATGGGAAAACATTTCAAGAAAGTTAAAAACCACTTCAACCTTCATAAGGACCATACACTTTACGGATTCAAACACACTGCTGTATGTAATTGGTATAAAGTGGAAAAGGACATAGTTAAGATTTCAAAAATGTGCAGACATTGTGACATAAAAATGACGGAGCGATACTTAAAGTCCTTAGGACTTTTAAATGATGAGAACCAGGTTGCTCTCTTGCCAGAAATTTAAAATGTCATTATTCAATTTCTGCTACAACTACAAAACTACACCTGATTTACAATACTTTATATTGTCTTTTGTAGTTCAGCTCATGATTTATATCATTGATTTGGAACAATTTTTGTTTTACTTTAGAGTTGAATAATAATTCATGAAAGCGATTTTATCAGTCATATTAGCTTCGATGATGCTGTTTTTAAGTGCAGGATTTAGAGTAGCAACTCACTACTGTGGGGATGAGGCTGTGAGCGTTTCTTTAACAACAGATGGTATTGCTGAAGGATGTGGAATGGATGCTCAAGCTAAGAGTGACTGTAATTCTGATTCACCTGAGGTATCTAAATCAAGTTGTTGTAAAGATGCTGTAATGAATTTGGAAATTGAGGATGATTATCAAACTGCTGACAAATCTGTTAACCTCGATTTACAATTTGTTGAGGCTTTCGTTTTTGTATACATCCAAAACCTTTTCGAAGGTTATGAGGAGACTAACTTTAAAGAGTATTCTCCGCCTCTGGTTCAACATGACATATTAGTGGAGAACCAAGTTTTCTTGATTTAAAATTGAATTAATGTTTTTTCACCTACCATGAGCATGGTGGTACAAGCTATTGTTTTGTCAATACTTAAACATTAATTACAATGTTCAATTCAATCATTAAATTCTTTTTAGAAAACAAATTATTCACCTTTATCCTACTAACCCTCACTATTGTTTGGGGATTAGTTGTGGCACCATTTGATTGGGATATTAAGGGCTTACCTAGAGACCCAATTGCTGTGGATGCTATTCCTGATATTGGTGAAAATCAGCAAATTGTTTTTACCAAATGGCCTGGAAGGTCACCGCAGGATGTTGAGGACCAAGTTTCTTATCCTTTAACTACAGCTTTGTTAGGAATACCTGGTGTTAAAACCATCCGTTCATCATCAATGTTTGGAGTATCCAGCATCTATGTGATTTTTGATGAAGATGTCGAATTTTATTGGAGTCGAAGTAGGATTTTAGAAAAGCTAAATGCACTACCAAATGGATTATTACCTCAGGATGCTAATCCAACTTTAGGTCCAGATGCTACCGCTTTGGGACAGATATTCTGGTACACACTACAAGCTCAAGATTCATTAGGAAATGTAGTTGGAGGATTCGATTTACAGGAGTTACGTACCATTCAGGATTACCAAGTTAAATATGCTTTATCCTCTGCCGAAGGCGTAAGTGAAGTGGCGTCAATTGGGGGATTCGTTAAGGAGTACCAAATTGAAGTGAATCCATTGGCGATGAAGAATTATGGCATCGCTTTACATCAGGTAATGAAAGCCGTTCAAGAATCTAATAAGGACATTGGAGCAAAGACCATTGAAATTAATAAAGCTGAGTACTTAGTAAGAGGATTAGGATACATTCAATCCCTGTCAGATATAGAAGAGGCTGTGATTAAAGTGGTGGATTTTGTTCCAATTAAAATTAAGGATGTAGCCAAAGTAACTGTTGGACCTGCTGAAAGACGAGGGGTTTTAGATTTAAACGGGATGGAAGCTGTTGGTGGAGTTGTTGTTGCTCGATACGGTGAGAACCCATTACGGACTATCCAAAATGTTAAGGCTAAAATTACAGAGATAGAAAAAGGCTTACCAACTCGAAAACTGTCAGATGGTAGAGAAGCAAAAGTAAAGATTGTTCCCTTTTATGACCGAACTGAGTTAATTCAAGAAACGCTTTTCACCCTTGAAGAAGCACTTATTTTAGAGATTATAATCACCATTTTGGTTATTATAGTCATGCTTCGAAATCTGAAAGCATCA
>JAYPYW010000126.1:0-3152 GCA_038154685.1 Flavobacteriales bacterium
GAACAGGAGATACTTAGTGTTTACAGCAGAACAACTAGATTTTAAACACAAAGTTGATATAAGTCAAGTTTGGGCTCAAGCCCTCTATTTATTAGAGGAAGGAAAACCATATTGGTTTTCATATGAGGAAATGAAGGTGTTAAATGAAATGAACGAAATCTATCGTCAAGTTCCTCCAGAGGAAGAGTGGCTTCAAAAACTTTACGACCCTTGCGAACGTGAGAACCCAAAAGCAAAGTTCTTAATGGCTTCTGAAATTTTGACTCAGATAAACGCGTTTTCAGGGATGCGTTTATCGCTTAAAAAACTAATGACTTCTCTTGGAAAACTAGGGTTTGAAGAACCTTTTTCTAAAAGAATTAACGGAGGGAGTTCAAGAAAGGTTTTTCCTGTAATTGAGCGAAAGGATGTTTAGTTTGCGCTCGATTTTATTACGGATGGTGTTTTTGCGCTTGAAAAATAACTTTTGCGCCTATTTTATTTTTATATTGCGCCTAAAATTATTGTAAATGAACAATAGCGCTCGTTTTTCTTGCTCTCCGCCCGTTTTTCATAAGTTACATACTCCAGAAACGGGGCATATAACAGGTTATGCAGCAATCGTCCATAAGTTAAAGCTATCAATGCCAATGGTTCAACCAATTGCTTTGGTTAGTGAAAAGAATAAAAGATACTCTACCGAAGTATTTATGGTATTACCCAATAGGTATAGGCTTGATGACGCTGATGAGACGAACGAGTTAAAGGCATTGTATTTACACCTAGTTTTCGCGCTGAAATATGAAGGAGTTAATTTGTTGGTTTTTAAAAAAGTTGCTGAGCATTATTCTAAACAAAAATTAGAGGAATTGATTTCTTTCGAACCAACTGGACAATACTCTCGCAGAATATGGTTTTTATTAGAGTGGCTTTTGGAGGAAGAACTGAATAATGATTTCAACTTATCAAAAAAGAGTTATGTTGACTGTATATATACTAAATAGCAATATGCGATAACTGTAGAGAAATCACAACGGCACATAGTTATAAATAATATCCCTGGCTCTTTAGAGTTTGCTCCAATGATAAGAAAAACAGAAACATTGCAAAATCTCATCGCGGAGAATTATGGAGAGCAAAAGAATGTTTTTTTAGGGAGTGTCCATAAAGATGTATTACAAAGAGCATCTGCTTATTTGTTGTTAAAAGACTCAAAAGCGTCTTTTGATATCGAAGGAGAAAAACCGAGAAGTAATCGTGCTGCAAGATGGGGACAAGCAATAGGTCAGGCTGGTTTAAATGAATTGAATGAAAATGAAATAATACGTTTACAAGAGCTTGTTATTGACAATAAAAAATTCTTGAAAATAGGAATAAGATCCCAAGAGGGTTTCATTGGAGATAGAGACAGAATTACTCAGGAACCAATTCCCGAACACATTTCAGCTAAATATAAGGATTTGGAGAGCTTAATGAGTGGGTGGTACGCAACATCAAAAAAATTATTAGAAAGTGAAATAGACCCAGTTTTAGTAGCAACAAAGTTAGCTTTTGGTTTTGTTTTTATTCACCCTTTAGTTGATGGTAACGGAAGGATTCATCGATTTATCGTACATGATACGCTTGCAAGAATGAATTACACCGAGCAAGGAATGATATTTCCTGTATCCTCTTCAATTTTAAGTCATATTAGAGATTATCAAAAAGCATTATCATCGTATTCAGCTCCAATTTTAGAATTTATTGAATGGGAGACTTCTTCGGATAAGAATGTAAAAGTTATAAATGAAACGAAAGACTTTTACAGGTACTTTGATGCAACAAAGCAGGCTGAGTTTTTATACGAATGCGTTAAGGACACTATCGAGAATATCATACCAGAGGAAGTTGGCTATTTAAGAAAGTATGATGAGTTTAAAAGGTGTTTGGATGAAGTTTATGAAATGCCAGACAATATGGTTTCACTTCTAATAACCTTTTTGGAACAAGGGAATGGGAAATTATCGAAAAGAGCAATTAGCAATGAGTTTTCAATGTTGATTGATGTTGAAGTTGAAAATATTCAAAATGAATTCAAAAGAATATTTAGCCACGATTAGAAAAACGGTTTAGGTTAATTTTATTCTAAGCAATATCTGTCGGGATTTTATTGTATTTAATGTCCAGTTTTTTTAATAATAAACTGGACATTTTTTATTTCAGAACTTATAAAAAATTCATATTTCATTAAACTACACAAGCTACAAAACAACTTATTATATAACTAATTGAATATTAAATATATAATAATAGACTAATGGCGGTTGTGTTGTAGCTTGTGTAGTTTCTAGGAAACCTACCTCCAACAGTCAAATTCTTCTCAATAACAACTCCATATCAACCTGATTTCACTCAAAATCAAGCTCAAATCAACTTAAATAAAGACAAATCCAAGCAAATAACAACAAGGTTCAACCTATATAGGAAAGCGCCCTTTCGCATGGTTGCATATTTGAATCATGAAGAAAGTAATTGCGGTTTTGTTGATTTTGGTTGTTCTAATCTTTGGAAAGAAAGGTTGGAGTTTTATCCAAAAGTTCAGACACGCAAAGAGGTTAAAAATAAGCGTTGAAGGGATTCGGTTTCCTAAGCTGTCTCTCAAAAACCTAATTGGAGACATTGCATTAAAAGTCAGATTGAACTTGGCGAATTTTTCGCCAAGTTCATTTAATCTGGAACAAGTAAGTGTTGATGTTTTTAACAAGGCTGGAGAACAAATTGGGACGCAACAAAATCCTCTTAGGGAACCAATCCTTATCAATTCTAACCAAAACAATCTGGTTACAACTGATTATCTCATTTCTTCAAGTGCTATCAGGAATCTTATTAGGGATGCCGGCGGAGGCGGTGCAGTTGCCTCCAATTATCTAACCGAGGGCAAGTACGGCATCCCTATTCTCTTAAAAGGATTTGTGGTGGCGGAAGGTGTTAAAGTTGAAGTAAATGAAAAATTAGAGGTTTAATGGAAACAAGATTATTCGTGATTCTAATCTCGATTTTGTTCAGCTCAATAATAGGCATTGTGGGCTATTGGCTGAAAAACGTCCACAAGGAATTCAAAGAATTAATAAAGGAATTGACCCTTTATACATCTCGAATGAAACAGCTGATAGTTGGTATTCAAATGCAGATTG
>JAYPYW010000127.1:0-3029 GCA_038154685.1 Flavobacteriales bacterium
GCAGTAAATTTACTTTTTGATACCGGTCACATGACGTTTGCAGGTGGAAATTCAATTAACGTCATTAAGAAACATGCAAAAAGAATAACTCACTTTCATGCAAAAGACATTCGAGCTGAAGTGGTTAATAATTTAGATAGGTCAAAAGAAAGCTTTCTAGATGCAGTGTTAAAGGGAGCTTTTACCGTACCAGGAGACGGAAGTATTAATTTTAAAGAAGTTGTAAAAACTTTAGCAGAAAATAATTATGAAGGTTGGTTCGTAGTAGAGGCAGAACAAGATCCAGCGAAGGCAAATCCATTGGAGTACGCAAGAATTGGAAATAAAGAGTTGGTCTCCTGTTTAAACCAATACGGATATGAAATAGAGGATTATAAAAATGAATAGAATTGATGGAAAAATTGCGATTGTCACTGGTGGAAGCCAGGGATTAGGAGCGGCGATTGCCCGAAACTTTGCTGAAATGGGAGCGAAGGGAATTATTACCCTTGGACGTAATGAAGAAAAAGGAAAAAAAGTTGCTGCAGAAATTTCTAAAGATACTGGCTGTGACATTGAGTTTGTAAAAACAGATGTAGCTGTTGTCTCTCAATGTAGACAAGCCGTTGCTCATACCAAAAATAAATTTGGCAAAGTTGATATCCTTGTTAATGCAGCAGGGTTAACAGACAGAGGTAACATTGTGGAAACCTCTGAAGAGTTATTCGATCGAATGATTAATATCAATGTTAAAGGGCCATTTTTTTTAACCCAAGAAGTTGTAAAAATAATGATCGAACAAGATATTAAAGGGTCGATTGTAAATATTGGCTCTCAAGCGGCAGTAACGGGTCAACCTTTTCTTGCTTCTTATAGTTTATCAAAGGGCGCTTTAGCAACCATGACCAAGAATACGGCATTCGCTCTTCTTATTAACAACATAAGAGTAAACCAACTTAATATTGGTTGGATGTCATCTGATGGAGAGCATCAAATACAAACAAAATTCCATGGTGCACCAGAGAATTGGTTAGAAGATGCTGCCAAAGAGCAGCCTTTCAAAAGATTGCTAGGAACACTTGAAGTTGCGAAAGCTGTTACTTTCTTAGCATCAGAAGACTCTGGAATGATGACGGGTTCGGTGATTGATTTTGATCAATCAGTTGTAGGGGGTTATCCATTTTCACCTCCTAAGCCACCTGAAAAAATGTCAATTTGATACACAAGGATATTTTTTTTCTAATCATGAGTGTGGTATAATCAATTAATGGATATATCTAAATTAAGTCTTTTTAGAGATAAGTGTTATATTGATGGGCAATGGGTTGATGCTCTTAATAAAGAGACTATATCCGTAAATAACCCCGCAACCCTAGATTCATTAGGAACTGTTCCTAAGTGTGGAAAACAAGAAACAACCAATGCCATTAATGCTGCAAATCAAGCATGGCCAAAATGGAAATCTATTTCAGCAAGGGAAAGATCTAATATTCTTCGTAAATGGTTTGATTTAATAATTGAAAACAAAGAGCAGCTTGCTCAAATTATGACAGTTGAGCAAGGGAAGCCTATTAATGAATCCAGAGGGGAAGTTCTATACGGCGCTTCTTTTATTGAGTGGTTTGCAGAAGAGGCAAAAAGAGTTTACGGAGATACAATACCCGATCCACTTACCGATCGAAGAATTGTTGTAATTAAACAACCAGTGGGTGTCGTTGCCTCTATCACTCCTTGGAATTTTCCAAATGCTATGATTACTAGAAAATGCGCTCCGGCATTAGCTGTTGGTTGTCCTGTAGTGATTAAACCTGCAAGCCAAACTCCATACTCTGCGTTGGCGCTAGCCGCACTTGCAGAGCAGGCTGGTTTTCCTAAAGGAGTTCTTAATGTGATAACCGGTAAAGCTTCTGAAATTGGTGATGAACTAGCCACTAATTCAATTGTTCGTAAATTATCTTTTACGGGCTCTACAGAAATTGGAAAAGTTTTATTACAAAAATGTGCGGGCACTGTAAAAAAAGTTTCTATGGAGTTAGGCGGACATGCACCTTTTATTGTTTTTGATGACGCGAATATTGACGATGCAGTAGCAGGAGCAATGCAAAGTAAGTTTAGGAATACGGGACAAACCTGCGTCTGCGCTAATCGAGTTTATGTTCAAGAGGGTGTTTATGAAGAATTTTGTAAAAAGTTTGTAGAAGCTGTTTCTAAACTAAAAGTAGGTAATGGTTTAGACGAAGAAGTAGGCTCTGGTCCTTTAATTGATGAAAGCTCTTTAAAAAAAGTAGAAGAACATGTTGCGGATTCCGTTCAAATGTGAGATAAAGTTGCAATTGGAGGGTCTAAGCACCAATTAGGAATGAATTTTTACCAACCAACTATTCTTACCGATGTTACCGCTAAGGCAAAGATTACCTCGGAGGAAACCTTTGGGCCGGTTGCTCCAGTTTATAAATTCAAAGATGAACAGGAGGTTATTGAACTTGCTAATAATTCACCTTATGGGTTGGCATCTTACTTTTATTCACGAGATATCGGTAGGATATGGCGTGTAGCTGAAGCACTGGAATATGGAATGGTCGGTGTCAATACAGGCTTAACATCCAAGGCGGAAGCACCATTTGGAGGTATAAAAGAATCTGGGCTAGGTAGAGAAGGATCGAAGTATGGAGTTGATGACTTCATTGAAATTAAATACATCAATATGGCGGGGTTAGATAAATAAATGGCAAATAAAATATTTAATGTTGGTTTAATAGGTTGCGGACATATTGCAGAAACCTATTTTCGTGGGCATGACTACTTTAATAACTTTAAAATAATCAAATGTGCAGATATTAATCGTGAAGTAGCTGATAAGTGCGCAAAAACATATGGAATTCAGGCTTGTTCAGTAGAAGAATTACTAAACGATCCACAAATAGAAATTGTTTTAAATTTAACTATTCCAAAAGCACACTATGAAGTGGCAAGGAGTTCCTTAGAGCATGGTAAGCATATTTATGGCGAGAAACCACTAGCTGTAAGTTTCGATGATGGTAAACATTTAT
>JAYPYW010000128.1:0-2900 GCA_038154685.1 Flavobacteriales bacterium
GCGTGTTGGGAAAAATGGGTAGAGTTAATAGTGCATTGGACCCAGCTCCTGTTTCAATGTTTGAAAACGTGATTTTGTACCATCCTGAATACAGTACAAACGAAAATGGAGATAGAGTAAGAAACTGGCGTGAACACATTAAATCACCTGATGACATTTGGCAAGAAATCTTATCGGTTTCCAATTACCCAGGCTTAACAAGTTCACCTAAGCTTCAGCCTATCGAAACCCGATTAGTAATGCTTCAAACTGGAATGAGAGCTCCAATGGGAATTAAAGTTTTAGGTCCCGATTTAGAGAGCATTCAGTCGTTTGGATATGAATTAGAATCCATTTTAAAAGATGTTGAAGGCGTTAAGGCAGAAGCTGTTTTTGCAGACAGAATGGTTGGCAAGCCATACTTATTAGTAGATATCGACAGACAGAAAATCGCTCGTTATGGTCTTTCAATCCAAACAGTTCAAATGCATTTAAAAACAGCAGTTGGAGGAACAGTTTTAGGTCAAACAGTTGAAGGACGTGAGCGTTATTCCATAAAAGTTCGCTATCCAAGAGAGTTAAGGAACAACCCTGAAAAACTAAAGGATGTTTTAATCACAACTAAAACAGGAATTCAAGTTCCTTTGGGTGATTTAGCAGAAATTAAATATCAGCAAGGACCGCAGGTAATTAAGAGTGAAAACTCATTCCTAATAGGTTATGTGTTATTCGACAAAAAAGGAGAGATTTCTGAAGTGGAAGTAGTTGAAAACGCTCAACAAACAATTAACGACGCTATTGCTACTGGAAACTTGAAAGTCCCAAATGGAATTAGCTTCAGCTTTACTGGAACTTACGAAAATCAGGTAAGAGCCTTTAATCGATTGATTTGGGTATCAGCATTAGCATTGATTGTAATTTTCTTAGTGCTTTATCTTCAATTCCGCAGCGTTGCAACCGCATTGATGGTATTTGTAGGAATCCTTGTTGCCTTCTCTGGAGGGTTTATGATGATGGGATTATATGGAACGGATTGGTTTATGAATATTGATATTCTTGGTCAGAATTTAAGGGACGTTTTCCAAATAAACACCATCTACTTAAGTGTGGCCGTTGGAGTTGGTTTTATTGCGTTGTTTGGTATTGCCACTGATGATGGTGTTGTAATGGCAACCTATTTAAAACAGCAGTTCAAGGAAAGTAAACACAGTTCTATAGAGGAGGTCAGAAATACCGTTGTGAAAGCTGGTTTAAAAAGGATTCGTCCATGTTTAATGACAACAGCTACAACGCTTTTGGCATTATTACCCATTTTAACATCAAGCGGAAGAGGTGCTGATATAATGATTCCGATGGCTATTCCAACATTTGGAGGAATGACGGTGGCAATTATTACACTTTTTGTTGTGCCTGTTTTGTATTCGATTAAAGAAGAAATTCAATTAAAAAAGACTAGAAATGAGATTAAAGATTAGATACATAATACTAGGCCTCATTTTGATATTGAGGTTTGAATCAAATGCCTCTGAGTTGGATAGCCTTTTAACATGGTCGGCTAAGAACCACCCTGAATTGAAGTCGGCTTATTTAGCTTATGAAGCATCTTTACAAAAGGTACATGGTTCAGGATTTTTGCCCGAACCAATGTTTTCCTTTGGTTACTTCATTAGTTCGCCTGAGACTAGAGTTGGACCTCAGAATGGTAGCATAGGATTTCAGCAAATGTTTCCTTGGAGAGGAACTTTAAAGGCTCAAAAATCGATGGCGATTGCCGAGTCGAAAATGAAGTTTGAAAAGTTCCAATTGTTAAAGCTCCAATTATTTCAGGAAGTAAAAGAGCTATACTATTCGGCGGAAAAAATGGATGTTAACGTTGAATTACTTGAACAAAACATAGCTCTATTAAATCAAATAAAAACTATTGGTTTAAGCAAAATTGAAGCTGGTATTGGCTCAACAACAGATGTATTGAGGTTGAATCTTAAAATCAATGAATTGGAATCGAAATCCGATATTGCTAAGATTCATTATCGAGGAAGATTAGACCAACTAAAACTGGTAACAGGAAGAGACTCTTTATTATTAACGTTTCCATCTTTAACATCTGGAGAGTTATCAGATTCGGTTACCATAAATAACCACCCAATGGTTAAAATGAGTGAAGAGAAGTTAGTTATGAATGAAGCTCAAAAAACCATTATTGCTCAAAAAGGATTACCAAAATTTGCAGTAGGTGCTAATTACGTTTTTGTTGGGGAAAGAACAGACATGAATCCAGCCGATAATGGTAAAGACATATTCATGCCTAAGGTTTCTCTTACACTTCCTATCTATCGAAAGAAATACAAATCCCTCGCAAAAATGAATGAATTGGAGCGAGAAAGTATAGAAGAAGAAATAAAGAGTAAGGAGCTCGATTTAAACTCGAAATTGGTGATGGTTCAAACACAAATCCAATCGGCTAAAGAGCGTATTGAATTAAACCGAAAACAAAAGGAAACAGCACTTTCTATACTGAAAGTATTGAAGTCGGACTATGAAAATGGAAATGCAATGGTAGAATCTATTTTCACTACTCAGGCTCAATTAATCATGTATCAAATGGAAGAGCAAAAAGCTTTAACAGATTTAAGAATTGCCCAATCTAAGTTGGCATTCATTTTAAACAAAGGAATATAAAATGGAAAAGAAAAACATCATATTAGTAGCTATTACACTGGCTGTTGGATTAGGAGTTGGGTATTTTCTGAATGGTAATGATTCGGAGGCTCATGACCACAAAAAAGAAGTTGCCAAAAATGAAATTTGGACTTGCTCAATGCATCCACAAATTCAATTTCCCGAACCTGGAGATTGTCCAATTTGCGGTATGGATTTAATTCCAGCAGGAAGTGAAGGGACATCAAATACTAATCCTAACG
>JAYPYW010000129.1:0-2515 GCA_038154685.1 Flavobacteriales bacterium
CTATTACAGTTAGTCCAAACCCGGTTTATGGAACAGCAAACGTAATGTTTGTAGCACCCGAAGATGGAATGTTTGATTTCACAGTGATTTCACAAAGTGGACAGGTAGTTGATCAGGCCTCTGTAATGGGAGCTCAAGGAATTAACCAATTCAGTTACCAAGCAGATCTATTAGATAAGGGAGTGTACTTCTTTGTGATTAGAGATGAAGCAGGTAATGTAACACAGGAAAGAGTGATTAGATAAAGATTGAAAATATTCTAAATTGGAAGCCGGCAGTTTTGTCGGCTTTTTTGTCTTTAATTTAACCGATGAAATGTAATGTTTAGCAGATAAGCTGTCATATTTGAAACACTAAAGGAATACTTTTCGTAGATAGAAAAGCTATATTTAAAATAATTAGATCATGAAAATATTTTACTTCCCAAAATTAGATCGATTTAAATGGCAATTGCTTATTTTTTTTATGACTCTTTTTTCGAGTCAAGTATTTGCCCAAACACCTTCAGCAACCTGTGGTACATCGCAATGTACTTCGGTAACCGCTTTTACAGATTGTGGGTCTAGTATATACAAATCTACGATGTCAGCCAATGGGTTTGATAAGGCAAGGGTTAAAATCACAGTAGGTGGTTCTCATATAAAATGTTTAAGTTACTCATTAACTGGAGCCTCATATTCTGGGGACTGGATTAGTGCATGTAGTACAAGTGGTTTGCAGCTTATTTCTTCTGCTACAGCTACGACTTATTATTTAAAAGTAAACACTAGTTCATCGACAGCTGAAATTACAACTTCAGATTTTGCATGTTCGGCAGCAACTGCTCCTACTTTATCAACAACAGCAATTTCATCTACAACGTGTTCTTCAGCATCTAGTGGAGGTAATACTATTGATGATGGAGGGGCTTCTATTACTGCAAAAGGTGTATGTTGGAGTACAAGTTCAAACCCAACAACTTCAGATAATACAACATCAGATGGGTCAGGAGATGCTAGTTTCGCTTCTTCAATTACTGGTTTAACAGCAGGGACAACCTATTACGTTAGGGCTTATGCAACAAACAGTGAGGGAACTTCATATGGTAATGAAGTGTCATTTACTGCGACAGCATTACCTACAATATCTGGGTCAAATGGAAATTCTAGATGTGGAACAGGAACAACTACAATTGATGCAACAGCAAGTGCTGGTACGATTGAATGGTTTGCAGCGGCTTCAGGAGGTTCTTCTTTAGGAGGGAGCTCATCTGGTGCTTCTTGGACAACGCCAAGTATTTCATCAACAACAGTATATTATGCAGAAGCAACCAACGGTTCATGTTTGTCGGCTTCTAGAACTGCTGTAACAGCAACAATTAATGCAAATCCAACAATTACAGGGTCAACATCTGGTTCAAGATGTAATAATGGTACTGTAGAAATTCAGGCAACAACTAGTGCTGGAAATGTTGATTGGTATGCGGCTTCTTCTGGAGGTTCGTCTTTAGGGACAAGTTCATCTGGTGTGAATTGGACAACACCAAGTATTACGGCAACAACTACTTACTATGCACAAGCTGATGATGGAACGTGTACGTCAACCTCAAGAACAGCAGTTACAGCAACTAAAAACGTAGCAAGTGATGGTCCGGCTGGGTTAACTGATGAATTACATGTTTGGTTAAAAGCGGACGCAGGAACTGGGTCGATTGGAACTTCATGGCAAGATCAGAGTTGTAATGGATTTGATTACACAACAGTTGCGGGGCCAACAGTGGAAACTGATGGATGGAACTATAATAAAGTAATTGAAATTGCTTCCGGTGGTTTTGATGCGCCTTCTGGTGCTGAATTAGGAACAGATTGGACAATCTTCTTTGTGTCTGCCTTATTATCATCAGACAATAACGGTAGGTTAGTTGATGGTCATTCAGGAGATTACTTATTTGGATACCAAGGAGGGTACAGGAATGGTATTAATGTAAATGGTACACCAAGTGAATATAATTCTGGTATTGCAACAACTTCAGGTATTGAAGAACCTCATGTGTTTACATATGTTAGAGAAAACTCAGGAGGGACGATTGATGCAAGAGTAGATGGTGATTTATTGAAGACATTTAGCTCAACAAACAGTGCCTCAGGAATTAGATTAGACCTTAATCAAGGAGCGAATAGTTCAGAGTCTTCAGATTCAAGAATTGGTGAGTTTATCATATTTAACAAAGAATTGACGGATTCTGAGATTCAAAAAGTAGAGGCGTACTTAAGTTTAAAATATGGTATTGGATTAAGCGACGCTGATGGTGGTACAGGTGGTGATTATGTTTCATCAGGGGGGACTACTTATTGGGATGCGTCGGCTAATTCGGGTTACAATAACGATGTATTAACAATTGGTAAGGACGCAAGCTCTTCACTTACCCAAAAACAAGCGCAGTCAGTAGACGATTCATTGATGATTTTTGTAAACACTCTTGCTGCAACAAATGATGCCAACGGAGGAACAATAACAAATGATGAATCTTTCATTG
>JAYPYW010000130.1:0-2506 GCA_038154685.1 Flavobacteriales bacterium
GTGGATAAGATTGAAGTCCACTAAACAACTGCGTTGATACAATCTTTAAAGTATAAGGAAATTCTCCAACAGCCATAAAATAGAATAGCGTTGCTAGAATAGCAAAGGCAATTGGAAGCCCAATCAACAAAAGAATAATTAATAAACTAAGGACCATTTATTAGTTACCGTTAAGTCGGTTTAATAGTCTTAATAGGGCAGCGGTCAGAATTAAAAATCCGCCGATTGAAATTGCTAATTGATAGGGAAACATTTGCCCAAAATTGATTAACCATTCAATTCCAAATTTTTCAGAAAGATCAAATGACAAGTTAACCAAACCAGGAGATTCAATGCCACCTCTTTTGATCGCAAATTGATAACCCGAATAAGTTAAAAGAACCCCAATAAGAATCACGAGAGCATCTGATAAGTAATTGAGTTGATTCAGAATTCTCTCTGGTAGATATGAAATCACCATCGTGAATTTAACGTGTTTGTCTTTTAGGTAACCCCATGCCGCACCAAACATAACACCGTAAATAGATAAAAAAACAGGGAGCTCCTCTCCCCATTCTAAAGACTCTCCAAAACTATATCTTCTAACAGAGTTAATGAAGATGATAGCGAAGATTAAAAAAAGAGAACCCCCTGCTCCAATTGCTAGAAATTTAGAAAAGGAGTGGGTGGTTCTCGATAAGAACTTAGTGTATGCCAATATTAATTACTAGCTTTCTCGACAGCTCTATCTAATTTTTGAATCCAGCTAGCATCTCCTCTTAATTGCTTAGCTAGCCATTCTTTAACTGCTGGTTGGGCAAGTTTTTTGAATTGCGCTAATTCAGCTGCACTTGGAGAATGAACATTCATACCCTCAGCAACTACTTTGGTAACACCTTCAGCAGTATTAAATTGTTGGATTGCTCTTCCCATATTGCCAGCAACTCTAGCTGCTTTTTCGATAACTGCTCTATCCTGAGCACTTAAAGAGTTATAGAAATCATTATTGATAACAATAAAGTCAGCACCATATACGTGACCATCAAGTGTCATGTATTTTTGAAGTTTGTGTAACTTGTTATTGTAGATAGTTCCAACTGGATTTTCTTGACCATCAACAACGCCAGTTGAAAGTGCATTCGGAAGCTCAGACCATGCAATTGGAGTTGGTTCACCACCAAGCCCTTTCACCATTTCTACATACAATGGAATAGGCATAACTCTAAACTTCAATCCTTTCATGTCTGCTGGAGTTTTGATTGCTCTTTTGCTATTAGTGAAGTTTCTAAAACCAGTTTCACCATATGCCAGTGTTCTAAGGCCTGTTTTAGCCAAACAATGCTTTGCTAGATCTTGACCAAACTCACCATCAAGAACATCCCAAGCAACGGTTGCAGAAGAGAATGTGTATGGAATATCAAGCACCGAAGCAGCTTTACAAACCTTTGACATCGCACCAGAGATAATAGCCATCTGAGTGGTTCCCTCTTGAACTTGTTGAACAAGGTCACCTTCATTTCCTAGTGCTTTAGCAGGAAATAATTCAACTTTATTAGTAGTCTCACCCTCTACGATGTTTTTAAAAATAACGCCTGCAGCTCCCTTTTTAGATGTTTGCCAGTCTGCACCATCAACATGGCCGAGCTTGATAGTTGCTGCTGAAGCAACAGATGCAAATGCTGTTAGTGAAACCGCACCGATTAACTTTGTGAATGAGTTCATTTACTCTCCTCGTTTTAAAACAAAGCGTAAATTATATAATTTGCAAACTACATAAAGTAATTAATATCTAAAAAAAAATAGAATTTATATCTCTTAGGGGATATAATTACCCAAAAACACTTTGATTGTTTTTTATTTTTTATATATATACAACGAGGAGAATGTATATGCCAACAAGTAAAACTGAGAAAATCGAAGGTCACAAGGGTGGCCATTACATCTCAGGTGTTGCTACCGAAAGTGGTAATCATAAGGATCACAAGCGCTGGATGAAAGGTAAAAAGAGACCAGATCTTGATGCACTTGAAGCGGGTGATCCGGATAATAACCGCTACCACAATAAGACAGCCCAGATTTAATACCTACCCTTATAATCTCTACTAACTATTTTGCTACTTTTTCTGTAGGAGGAATTGTTTGGTTGTTTTTCTTGGTGAATCATTAATAGATCTAGTCAGTAACTCTGAAAAAATCTACATTCCTCATGTTGGTGGTAGTGTTCTTAATAGTGCCATTGCTTTTGGTCGGCTAACTGGCGATTCTTTCTACATGGGAGGGGTTTCCTCGGATGAGTATGGCAAATTAATTTCTAATACTTTATCCGATTCATCAGTGAAAAGTGACTTCTTCATTAAAACGGACAGACCTACTACTCTTGCTTATGTTGATTTAGACTCAGAGGGAGTAGCCAAGTACCGTTTTGAAGATGAGGCTTCAGCTGGAAGGTTGGTCAGTAAAGAGGAATTAGAGCCCTTCCTTGAGGACATCAAAAAAATGGATGCATTATTGGTGGGTGGAATTAGTC
>JAYPYW010000131.1:0-2316 GCA_038154685.1 Flavobacteriales bacterium
ATCCCTGGTGAAAGCACTAGTTTCTATAGTTCAATAGCGCAACAAAATAAAGTTGTTTTGGTAAGCTCTCTATTCGAAAAAAGAGCAGCTGGTTTATACCATAATACAGCTGTAGTTTTTGAAAAAGACGGAACCACAGCCGGTAAATATCGAAAAATGCATATTCCAGACGATCCTGGTTATTATGAGAAATTTTATTTTACCCCTGGAGATTTAGGTTTTGAACCCATTCAAACATCTATTGGGAAACTAGGTGTTTTAATATGTTGGGATCAATGGTATCCTGAAGCTGCAAGAATAATGGCTTTAAAAGGAGCAGAATTATTAATTTATCCAACTGCTATTGGTTATGATCCTTTTGATGATAATGATGAAAAAACACGTCAGTTAGAAGCTTGGAAGACTATCCAGAGATCACATTCGGTAGCCAATGGCATCCCAACAATTACTGTAAATAGAGTTGGAACAGAAATCTCAGAAGAAAAAAACAAGCAAATAGATTTTTGGGGTAACTCTTTTGTTTATGGCCCACAAGGAGAAGCTTTATTTGAAGCTGATGATCAACCACAAGAAAAGATTGTATCTATTTCCCTATCAAGATCGGAGCAAGTTAGAAGATGGTGGCCTTTCCTTCGAGACAGAAGAATTGAGGATTATGATGGGCTGAATAAAAGATTCCTTGATTAATCTTAATCTGACTTA
Source organism: Flavobacteriales bacterium (assembly GCA_038154685.1). Taxonomy (GTDB): domain Bacteria; phylum Bacteroidota; class Bacteroidia; order Flavobacteriales_C. The sequence goes on from JAYPYW010000131.1 coordinate 703, forward strand.
ATATCTCAAAAAGATTAATCAGATTATATGATTAATACGAGTTTAATTCATCTCTTTAATCTTATAACATTATTAATCTATTGAAACAAAAAAGCCAGCAACTTCGGTTACTGGCTCTTCCTTTATTTTGTTCTTTATTTTCTTTTTAAAGATTACAATATTATAAATCATCAGGATTTGGTGCAGCTGCAACTTTCTTTTTAGGCGGCTTAATAGACGTAGGGAAAATTACATTAACAATTTCTCCATCAATTGTTAACCTTGATTTAGAAATCCCGTTTGAAATAACAGCTTTTGAATCGTCGTACTTCCACTTTTTAGTAAAGATCTGGTAACTCCCGTCAACATTCTTTAAATACATTTGAGTTACAATACCTTTCTCAACTTGTACTTTTCCTAAAACACAATCAGCTTCATTCCCTTGTCTGAAAGTAATTACAACATTCTCGTACCAACCATCTTTAACATCATTAGCACCTCTTTCTTCAAACTTCTTGTTATATGCGTCGAAACAATTACCGTCTCCTGCAAACAAAGCAGTTGAAGAAACTGCAAACACTAACCCTAAAATCAATTTTCTCATTTTCCTTTTTATTTAGTTCAGCATACCCTAACCAAATTGCTTGCCAAACTTTACAGCTCAAACAAGTCTGTCAAAATTAACAAATTATTGTTAATCCTGACCATTTTTAAAATTACATACCTACTAAGTTTAAAATTTATTCAAATACCACCTAAAAATAAACGGTAAATCATATTTTTATCCAAACATATAATTATGATTAAAACTTTTGGCGGTAATGTTCAAGGGGTTGATTCCACATTGATTACCATAGAGGTTTCCATTTCTAAAGGAACTAAATTCCATTTAGTTGGCCTACCAGATAAAGCAATTCAAGAAGCGTCTATTCGGATTGAAACAGCTTTAAAAAATAATAATGTTTACAGTCCTCAAAAGAAAACTGTAATTAATATGGCTCCCGCCGATTTGAAAAAAGAGGGCGCAGCATTTGACTTGCCAATTGCAATTGGAATTTTAGGAGCATCAGAAAAGGTTAAAAACGAAAAGCTGGATAAGTATTTAATAATGGGTGAACTCTCTCTTGATGGATCATTGCTGCCCATCAAAGGAGTATTACCTATTGCTATTATGGCTCGTAAAATGGGCTTTAAAGGCATGATTCTTCCCGAAAAAAACGGTCTTGAAGCTGCTATTGTAAATGATTTAGATGTTTATGGTTTCAAAAACATACTTGAAGTAATTAACTTCTTAAATGATGCTAAATCCAAAGAGCCCTATAAAATTGACACCAGAGAACAATTTAACAAGAACGTAGATAACCCTGATCATGATTTCGCAGATGTAAAAGGTCAGGAAAATATAAAAAGAGCCATGGAAATTGCTGCCGCAGGTGGACACAACCTAATTCTTATAGGCCCACCTGGCGCTGGAAAAACAATGCTCGCGAAAAGGTTTGGATCAATTCTTCCTCCCATGACTTTGCATGAAGCATTAGAAACAACAAAAATCCATTCGGTTGCAGGAAGACTAAACGGAGACATGGGACTAGTTGCTAACAGACCTTTTAGAAATCCTCACCACACAATATCGGA
>JAYPYW010000132.1:0-2249 GCA_038154685.1 Flavobacteriales bacterium
AATCTCTGTTTCCCCGTCACAAATTGGTCCCGAAGAAAGACTTATTGTTGGTAAATCATTAACTACAATATTTCTTTCTGCCGAATCCGGACAAGCGGAAATCGGTGCACTACTTAAAGTATATCTAATTCTGTAAGTCCCAGGATCAGCACTTGAAGCATCGAATAAATTACCTCCTGTAATTATTGCCGGGCTAGATCCTGCTGGCGTCCCTACAATAGACCAGCTACCTGGGTCTCCTGTAACTTCAAAAGCAGTTAAATCTGAAGTTTCATCAATACAAATTGGCGGAATTACATTTGCTAAAGTTGTATCCTCACAAGGTCCACAACTAACTGTAATTTCTAATGTATCAATCTGCGAACAAGCTGTTCCTCTTGAATAATAAATTTCATGAGTTCCAACACCAGCAATTGAAGGATCAAAAATTCCATTAGCAGCATCAGTAATACAAGGACCACAAGTAGATGACCAACCACTAACTGTTGGATCCTCTGCATCTCCACCTCTACAAACCCATTCTACACTTAAATTAATAGGCCCATCAGTACAGTTAGCCGTAGTAGGATTTGAACTTAAAGTAATGTAATCGATTGGGGGAATAAAAGTATTTGATAACCCCAAAGAAACCGCATTTCCAGTTGGAATATTATTCACTGTCACAGAGTTACCTGCATTTAAAGCTGCAACAGATGGGAATGCATATTGTCTTAATGTACTTCCTGATCCAGTAGCATATAAATTTCCATCTCCACCTAATTTAATATCCCTAAACTGAGTAAGTGTTCCCGTAACAATCTTTCCTGAAGAATTAATAGCTGCTGAACCTCCAGCGCCGGTATCAAACCATTGTAATTGACCAGAACCATTAATGGATGAAACATATAAACCTCTACTATCAGGAGCCCACTCAACATCATAAGCTGCACCCCAATTTGTATAAGCATTGTCGAAGTTCCAATCTCCAGTAACTCTAGCAAAAGGAATAGCGTTAGATAATAACCCTGTTGCGTTATCAAAATCGAAAACCATTAAAGACTCATCAGAATCATTTCCTCCAGTAATGTGGTTACCTGTTGCAGCTTTTGTTCCATCCCAAGAAATTTTTAAAGCACCTCTTCCATAATCATTAGTCCATGATTGACTACTTCTAGTTGCACTTGCTAAAAATTGATGTCCTGTTTCAGGCACAACTTCGTTTGATTTTACTGGCACAGGGTTTAATCCATCACAAGTAATTAAATAAGAATAAAAACTTCTAAAGTTATTGTAAGATCCTCTTCCTGATTGACGAATTACAACCCAAATATCATTTCCATTTGCGTGAAAAGTTGCATCAATTTGTTCAGATGATCGGTAATTAGCACCTACATCATTTTGTAATCGAACAGGTGGTGTAGACGTCTCTGTTGTAATATCATAAACCACATAATGAGGACCTATATCACTCGATAAAACGTCATCGGAAGTAAATATGAAAATCTTTTCTGGAATGTTTGGGTGTCTTACCGCTACAATACCTTGTACTGCAGAACTTCTTTGCCCAACACTCCCGTTCTCATTACCTGCAACTAAATCGTCGGCGACCAAAACTCCATCCGCACCATCATCTCTCCATAATTTTCTACCGTTACTCCAACCTATTAGATTCCCAGCATTATCACTAAATGCTGCAGTTCCTTCGTAAGCATGATTGGTATTATCCCCCAAGGCATAAGCTTTAGTGGTAACAACCGGAGCTCCCGTTCCTCCTGGAAAGTTTATAAAAACCCCCTGTCCTGTAAACCAAGTAGCATGAGAAGCCCATTCCCATGGATTATCATAACTAGTAGCACAAACCGGAGCTTGCGCTTTTGTTTCGAGTTGAAAGATTGAAAGCAAAGAAAGGCCAATTCCTACTATTATTCGATTAAATCCCATTTGTTAAGTTCTTTTATGCAAGGCTATAATGCAAGATGTATCAAAACGATACACTTTTTTTCACCTCACAGCTAACAAATGTAGATAAATAATTTTAAAAGACTAAAATACAGCCACTTATGCGCAACTCAAGTTCTCAAATAAAAAGGCCAGCTTTCCTTGCTGGCCTTAATCTTTTAGTCCATTTGTTGAATCACTTGGACAAATCCGTTATAAGAATATTCTTTCTGAGACGAGTCTTTGTATTTATAGATCCAATAGTAAGTTCCACTTGCCGCCGGTTGGTTCTCGAACATACCATCCCAGTTTGGAATTAAGTTCTTGCTTTG
>JAYPYW010000133.1:0-336 GCA_038154685.1 Flavobacteriales bacterium
TGCTGGTTCTTCTAAAGGGGAAGTTCCGTAGCCATCAAAATCCCATGCCCACCCAGTAATAGGGAAGGTTCCTTCGAGTGTAGTATTTTCAAAAGTAGCATTTAGTGGATTACAACCTGAGAAAGGAGAAATTGTAAAATCTGGATTAGGAATCTCATTTACTGCGATATTTCTCTCAGCACTAGATATACAACCTTGATTGTCGGTTACATTAAGTCTAATTGTATAATCTCCATCTGCATCAAAAATATAACAGGTATCATAACTTTGAGAAACACCTGTTTCAAAGTCCCAGCGAAATTCATACCCTGGTCCGCTTTCAGAAATATTAGAAGT
>JAYPYW010000133.1:346-2221 GCA_038154685.1 Flavobacteriales bacterium
ACAAATAGTGTCTTTACTCAATTCAAAATCAACAAAAGGTTTTTTAAATACATTTATAGCAACTGTTTGTTGCGTCCATACATCAAATTGATCTTGAATTCTTAAAGTGGCTGTATAAGTTGTGTCCCCAAGTACCCCAGCGGTGTACACATGTACTGGGTTTTGAGTTCCTGTTGTTGGGCTTCCATCTCCAAAATTCCACTGACGAGTTTGAATGATACAACTGATATCAGTAACTGTCGAATCGAAGAATTGAACCGAGAAATCTTCACATCCTTGCAATAGGGTAGGAGAGGTCCTTAACACAGGGGTACATTGCGAAATAGCAGTGAAGTTAAAAAACAACACTGCTACCATCGCAATAAGAATATGTTTTAAATAATAATCAAATATTCTTTTCATTCTTTTTTAATCATTGGTATAACGGTGAGTAAACCAATGTAAGTTTTAGTCTTCGTAAGGTACCATTTCAAAAGGTACTTCTACGATGTCCGAGTACTCTTCACCTGCCTCTTCCATATCTTCATCTTCTTCCTCGTAGTGCCATTCAACTTTAATGTTCACTCCGTCTTCGCTAAGTTCCTCTAATTTCATCAAAATATCTAATATCATCTTAGAAGATGCAGTATTAAAATACGTTAGTTTGAATTTAAACACCGAGGAATCATTGGCACTTTTACCGTAAGTGTCTATCCATTCGATGATTGGGTCATAAAAAGAAGCAACATCTTCAGGAAGTGATTTTCCACTAAATTCAAATTCTCCAGCTCCTGCGTCTAATACTACTTCTGGTGTATCGTCTGTTGATGGTATTCTTAATGCGTCCATATTTTATTGTGTTTATTTAAGTTTTAAAAATTGTGATTCATATACTGTAAAAACCCCTATCGGGTTACCTTTGATCTTAACAAAAAGAAGAAATTTCCATCTTCTTGTTCTTTAAAAGCATAGGCCAATTTGTTTTTAGTTTTTTTAACCATATCAATAAAGCCTAAACCAGCTCCACCAGTTTCTGAGAGTCTACTAGCTTTGATTTTTTCTTTGTACAAAGCCTTAATTTCATCTTGATCCAAACTATTTACATGATCTATCATCTCTTTAAGAGCTGGCACGTTTGCTGCTTCAATTGGATTCCCACTAGTGATGTAGTAACCTTCTTCATCTCTCCCAACAACAAAAATCCCATTCTTTACTAAACCTTCTTTTAGGTTGTTTGAGCTGTTTTCTGAAACATCATCAGCATGTTTAGCAATATTTTGAAGGCATTCTACCATTACATGATAAACCTTTTTCGCAACCCTACCATCAGTGGCTTCCTTTTCCATGTTTCTTTCAGCAAGGGCTGTAAAAGCCTTGGTGACGTCTTGAGTAACTTCTCCTTCGTAGGCAAGTATTAGTTTGTGTTTTTTCATGCTTTTGTGAAAATCCATCACAAAATCCATATAATTAGTAAGGTCTTCCCTGTTTGTTATATCTGCCATTTTTTACTTTTTAGTATTCTATTCCAATAAATAAAACGTCATCCATTTGCATCTCATCTTTTCTCTTCCAGTTCTCAAATTCGTCGTTTAAGAATGTCTTGGTTTGAGGCATATCTAAATCACGTTTTGCAATTAATTTTCTTCTTATTCTCTTAGGACCATATTTCTTCTCAACTTCACCAGGCCCACCAAATTGATCAGGGAAACCATCAGAGAAGAAGAAGATTTTATCTCCTTTGTTTAATTTTGTGATATTGTTAGAGAATGGTTTTCTACCTCTATACTGAACACCTCCAATTGGGTAACCATCACCTTTTATTTGCTCAAGATCATCTTCATCAGTTTGTGTAGTTCTTATGATATACAGAGGTCTGTGAGCTCCTGAGTATTCTAA
>JAYPYW010000134.1:0-1950 GCA_038154685.1 Flavobacteriales bacterium
CGTTAGTAAACGTTCTCCAACTAACTCATGCTTATAATCAGCCTTAAGAGTTTTAAGTAAATTCCCTAAATCCCTAGTACCGAAATATTGATCCACGTCTGGGATTTCTTTTTCAAGATCCTCTTTGTAACGTTCACTTAAACAACCAGTAACGTAAACCTTCTCTATTAATCCTTGCTCCTTCGCATCAACAGCACTTAGGATAGTATCAATAGATTCTTGCTTAGCATTCTCAATGAAACCGCAGGTATTAATAATAACCGTTTGAGATTCTAAAGAATCAGAATCGTGCTCTACTTCAATGTTATTTGCCTTAAGCTGTCCCATTAATACCTCCGAATCGAAAATATTTTTTGAACACCCTAAAGTGATTACATTGACTTTATTTTTCTTAATTGTTTTTGTCTTCAACTCTTATCTAATTAATTGAAAAGTGAGTCAACAAACTCTTTTCTATCAAACACCTGTAAATCTTCCATTCCTTCACCAACTCCAATAAACCTTACAGGAATTTTAAATTGATCAGAGATTCCAATTACAACCCCACCTTTAGCAGAACCGTCCAGTTTTGTTAACGCCATAGATGTAATTTCTGTGGCTTTTGTGAATTGCTTGGCCTGTTCAAAAGCATTTTGACCAGTAGATCCATCGAGAACTAAAAGAACTTCATGTGGAGCCCCAGGTATTACTTTATCCATTACACGCTTAATTTTTGAAAGTTCATCCATTAAGTGTGACTTATTGTGTAAACGCCCTGCAGTGTCAATCAGTACAACATCAGAACCTTTAGATTTAGCTGATTGCAAAGTATCAAATGCTACGGATGCAGGATCAGCGTCCATTCCTTGTTCTACTATAGGAACATCAACTCTTCCTGCCCAAATTTTCAACTGATCAACAGCTGCTGCACGGAAGGTATCCGAAGCCCCTAACATAACCGATTTCCCTGCCGCCTTAAATTGATGAGCTAACTTTCCAATAGTAGTAGTTTTACCTACTCCATTAACTCCAACAATCATCATTACATAAGGTTTCTTTTCCTCAGGTAATGAATAACCAGCATTATCGGAAGAATTGTTTTCTTCTAATAAATCTGCGATTTCTTCTCTTAAGATGGTATTCAACTGATCAGTACCCAAGTACTTATCTTTTGATACTCTTTCTTCTATTCTTTCAATGATTTTCAATGTTGTTTCTACACCTACATCAGAAGTAATTAAAACTTCTTCTAGGTTATCCAACACCTCATCATCTACCTTACTCTTACCAACTACTGTTTTCGCTAACTTCGAAAACAACCCTTCTTTTGTTTTCGAAAGACCGCTGTCTAGCTTTTCTTTTTTCTCTTTCGAGAATAAACCAAATAGTCCCATAATTGTATTAAAGTATATATACACAAAAAGCTTTCACTAAAAGTGAAAGCTTTATGAATGCTTTATTATCAACTCCTTACTTACTAAGGAAATCTTTAACTTGCTCGTTTGGTACCATTTCTTCTTTGAAGACGTATGCACCAGTTTTTGCAGACTTAACAGTTTTAATCACTTTAGTATAAGTCTTTCCTCCTTTCTGTAAAGTTGCTACCGTTTTCTTAGCCATGTCTTAATTATTTAATTTCTTTATGAACTGTCATCTTCTTTAAGATAGGGTTGTATTTCTTCAACTCTAATCTCTCAGGAGTGTTTTTTCTATTCTTTGTTGTAATGTATCTCGAAGTTCCAGGCTGTCCTGATTCCTTGTGCTCTGTGCACTCCATAATCACCTGTACTCTATCTCCTTTCTTAGCCATTTTATAAAATCTTAAAAATTGCGGACTGCAAAATTACATCTTTTTTTTCTTACCAGCAACCCTTATTTGGATTTATCTAAAAGAAATCTGCAACCAAGTGAAATTTTGAATGGTGTTGTTAAGTTATCTGCCCATGCAGGAACATTTACAATTCCTGTTTT
>JAYPYW010000135.1:0-1704 GCA_038154685.1 Flavobacteriales bacterium
AAAACGAATTTCCTGAGGAGCAAAGAGGTCATTTTGATTTAAGATTAAGCGACTGGAAACATTTTCTCAATTAAACTCCTAAAGCCCAAATACCTGCTTACACTATTTCTGCTAATCTTTGCAGTTTCGGTTCTTTACCTACAAAGCCTCAAAGCACCATGGGTAGATGAGTGCTATTCCTACTATGGAGTCTGGCATGATAGTTTTTCGGAATTTTACAACTCCATGTTAACAGGTATCAATTTCTCTCCCTCACTCTACTTTTTATTTAATTTTTGCCTTCAACTAGTTTTTCCGACATCCATTGAACAACTCAGAGTACAAAGCTTAGTTTTTATTATCTTCGGCATTGTGCTTTCCTTTTTACTCACAAGAAAAATGTTTGGGAAACCCGCAGCTTTTTTTGCGACAATTTTGGTATTATCTCAATCACACCTTTTGCTTTCGCAGGCACAGGAAGCACGTCATTACGCAATGTTTTTCGCATGCGGTGCATGGGTTTTATTCGTGCAAAGTTTGGATGATGATAATGCTAAAAAAAATAAATGGCTTACCTTCTTTTCCCACTTTTGCCTCTGCCAAGTACATTACCTTGGAATCATTTTTTCTGGATTGAGTGGAACCGTGTATTATTTAACTTCCAAGAAAAATGGATTGTGGGAAAGAATTCCTATTCCTATTGCTGTGAGTTTGCTCCTATCCGTCTTATTTTACTTTTTTTACTTAATTAATCAAAAATCTGTTTTAAATACTTGGTCAAAACCAAACGAACTCTCGGATTTGTTAACCACTTACAACGATTCACTTCTGATTATTACAATCTTAATTCCCTTTATAGCACTTTCAAAAACAAGTTATTCCAAAGGAGATACAAAGACTCTACCAAAGAAAGAAACTGGTTGCTCAACAGCAATTATGATCACCTCTGTTCTTTGGCTATCTGTGCCATTTTTATTTTGGGTATTATCCCACTTATCTTCTCTGAACCTTTTTGTGGACCGCTATTTTATTCCCAAGGAATCTGCACTTATCTTCCTAACTGCTTATGGATTTAGTTTCATTCTTCAGAAACTAAATCAGCGGAATTTAAAAAATATTCCTTTATTGGGAACATTTGGGCTTTCTCTTATTCTTATTTTAGTAAGTACTAAAAGAATAGCATTTGGATTAAACAAAGATACAAATTATCATCATTCCCTGATTATTGAAGAAACATATCCACCATCTGAGCAACCAATTATTTTTGAGGGCGATCCAAAGTATTTCCCTAACGATTATTTAGGAAAAAACGAATGTTTATTTTCAATTAAAAACGAATCGCTAATCGAACTTTACCAAAATTTTTCCTCTAAAATAAAATTTCTCGATCAATGAAAATTCTTATTACTGGCATCTGCGGTTTTGCTGGTTCATCCATTGCGAAAACTCTTTTGCAAAGTCATTCCAATTTACAAATCATTGGACTCGATAATTTCTCCAGAAAAGGGTCAGAATTAAACATTTCTGATTTAACGAGCCTTGAAATTGATCTTATTCGCGGAGATATTCGCGCCCAATCTGATATTGACGGTCTTCCTAAAGTCGACTGGGTGATCGATTGTGCAGCAAATCCATCCGTTCTCGCAGGTATTGATGGTCAATCTTCTAGCAGGCAATTATTGGAACATAATCTAATCGGTACCATTAACTTATTAGAGTACTGCA
>JAYPYW010000136.1:0-1606 GCA_038154685.1 Flavobacteriales bacterium
ATGTAGGAATAGGCAACACCTCCCCAACCGCCACATTAGATGTAGACGGTTCGGCTATTTTCAACGAAAGTGGAGCAGCAGTAGATTTTAGAGTAGAAGGAGATGCCGAAGCGAATTTATTGTTTGTGGATGCAAGTGCGGATATGGTTGGTATAGGAACTTCTTCGCCAACTGAAAAATTACATATTGTAGGAACTACAACAGGTGATACACCATTGTTAAAAATACAAACTACTGCTTCTGGTGATGGAGATGCTTTTATTGAGCTAGAATCTAATGATGCTGGTGAATCTGGTATTACTTTCACAAATCCAGATAATGCAAATCCAAATGGGTGGGCTTTGTCATCGGGGGATTCTTGGAATGAGTCTTTATTTGTATGGGACAACGACAATTCTACAATACCTTTTATTATACTTCATTCAGGTAATGTAGGTATAGCTAACACCTCCCCAAGCGTAGAATTAGACGTAACTGGAGATATAGAATACACAGGAACCATTACAGATGTATCCGACAGAAGATTAAAAGAAAACTTTTCTTCCATTGATAGTGTGCTAACCAAAATCATGAAAATTAAAGGATTGAGCTATAACATGATTAACGACACTTTAAAAACAAGAGAGTATGGTGTAATAGCACAAGATGTTCAAGCAGTATTTCCCGAAATGGTAACCACTGTTGACCCAGAGAATGGTTATTTAGGAGTAGCTTATATTCAGCTTATCCCAGTACTTTTGGAAGGAATGAAAGAACAACAAGCCATCATTGAAGCGCAGAAAAAGGAAAACGAATCCCAAAAAGCCGAAATCGAAAGTTTAAAAGCCGAGGCCTCTAACGCCACTTCATCATCGGAAGAAAATGCATCGGAAATCGAAGCCTTAAAAGCCCAAGTACAGCAAATGTTACAACTCCTCCAACAACAGGAATCGGTATCGATTGTAAAATAATCAATAACATTTTTAGGTATGAACCTACAACTATCCATAAAAATCTTGTTTGCGTTACTTTTAATAGGAGGCACAACGCTTAAGGCCCAATTAGCCTTTAACAATAATGGTAGTTTAAGTCTAGAAATAACAAATGGTTTAGTGGTGCATTCCGACGGAGATGTGTCGAACTTGAATACTTCCACGCTTGTATTTGAATCAGCCGGAGAACCTAATTTAGAGTTTGATGGACATTTTACAAATGGAACATCGGCCACTTTAACCGCAGGTACTGGTTTGCTGGAGCTAACAGGAAGTGCCAGCCAGAACTTAGATTTTGGTGGGGACGATTTGTATAACCTTGAAATTAACAATGCTGCAGGTGGAGTATTTACCCGCTCGGCTACGGTTAATAATGAGGTTCAGTTTAATACAGGCGATTTTACCACAACCGATTCGGAATTGTTAACTTTTGAAACAGGAGCCACGGCTGCTGGAGCAAGTGATGCAAGCCATGTAAATGGTCCGGTTGCTAAAAACTTTAACTCAACCACAGCTTTTACCTTTCCTGTAGGGCATGGTTCATCCTACAATTCAATTGCCTTTACTCCAGATAATACTACAGCAACTACCATGAAGGCGAAGTACAATTATACTCAACCAAGTAGTCGCAGTAG
>JAYPYW010000137.1:0-1529 GCA_038154685.1 Flavobacteriales bacterium
CCCAAGTGTATATTTCTCTCCGCTTTTGAGTTTCCTTGTCTTCTTTTTCATCAAAAACGTGAATTTTATTACCACCTTCGCTTTGAGCCTGTAACATAGCAAAAGAAGCACAGTGCAACACTGTATCTGGGCTTAATGTATCGGGAGTAAAAGTGAACACACCAACACTTGCCTGTAATTCGTATTTATTGGACTCCCATTTAAACCTAAAACTATTAATCTTCTGCAATAAATCATCAGCTGCTTTGTATGCTTGATCTTTTATTCAAACCTAGGTGAAAAGTAAGCTCTAAAGCAATACGCTTTAAACATAAATCCCCTGCTTGATACCCACAAGCTTTATTAATCATCCCAAATGCATCGAAATTAAAATAAACTGCAGTGTACTCAACATTCTTAGAGTGATAATCATTAATTGCCGCTTTCAATCGTTTTTCAAGATCGGTTCGATCTGGTAACCCAGTCAAGGAATCCATTAAACTCCCCTTCTGAATACGCTGATATATATTGTCAACGTAATAACTCAACCCCTGTTCCACAACCGGTATATCAGAGCTACTCGTAACAATCATACGACCATTTTCAATTTGATTAGCTAGCTCTTGATGACTGCTTTCTAATGCTTTCACACCTTGATTATTAACGAATAAAAACCTATCTTTATCTTCAGAAATAGCTGCAACTCGCGTTTTCTGTGTTGCTTCTGGATGACTCGGAAACTCTACCCAGTCTCCAACCTTCAGATTCCTCAAAACCCTACTACTTTCACCAAAGTGATTTTCATCCTTTATTTTCACTTGAAACTGTTTAAGATAATCTGGCTCAACCAGATCGCTGAGTATCAGGTAATTATCTTCTTTAAACAACATATCCTGGAGATGTTTAATGCACCTGGCATGCATACCTCGCTTGGAAACAATTTTACTCAGACCTTCTTTAACTAACCCAACCAACGCATAATCATCCATTTCCGTGGTACTTTTCTTATTCACCACTCTTGAGTGAAGTTCTGTAATCACGGACTTTGCCATTTGGTACTCTTTACTATCCTCACCCTTTCGTATAAAGGACAACTCCAGGAGTTTATACCAACCAGATTGAAGCAATTCATTCATCCAAAGCTGCATTTTGTTTTCAGTTAGAAACGCTGCAAGAAATTCATTATTTTTTTTCCTTACGGAATCAATTGCTTCACGCCCTTTAAAGGTCTCTAACAATCGTACAACATTTTTGAGATAGAGGGTTTCATTATTATCGATTACTGATTTAAATGATTTCAATATCTCTTCAAACAAGGAAACATTTAACGCATTAGACCCCATTATCTTCTCAGCTGAATAAACCACAAGTTTTCTAATTTTTTTATCCCAAACAAAGCCTTTCAGCCCAAACTTAGCAAAACAGTCTAACACTTCACGAGCTGGATGCTCAGCATTGTCAAATAAATCTGGATTCTCTAAGAATACCCTGTAATATGGTATTCTTAACTGGTTTAATAGCTGCCTAATAGGGGCGTTCAGCATATCGTG
>JAYPYW010000138.1:0-1503 GCA_038154685.1 Flavobacteriales bacterium
GCATGTCCAACTGTTGATGAAGAAATTAAGTAATCTCCTGTTGCAATATCACCTCCTTCATCCGTTACCCAAACATCACCATTCCCTACAGCCATAATTTGGTATGGATTGTCCAATGAAAGTTCCTTGGTAGATTCGCTTAAATTCAAAAACACACCTGCAACCTTGCCATCGTTAGCTTTGGAAGTATAATTTATACCATATAATATTTCCGATTTTGGATTATTGTGAAAATGCTCATTATTACCATTAAAGGAAACCAACATTCCACGTTCAAAGGTTTCTTCTTTTGAATACGCATAGTGCGAACCTGTAAACGCATTGTAAGAAACCGTAGTACCAGCCACACTAATTGTACCTTCAGTTGTTCCATCTTGTTGAAGTACAACGATCCAGCCGTCATTTCCAGTTCTATCAAACTGAGCAACACTTGCAGAATTTCTTTCTACTCTAAGAACCCCATTCACATGTAATTTAGTGCTAGGCGAAGTAGTTCCAATACCAACATTTCCGCTAGTACCATCAATTCTCATTACTTCTGTCATGGTTCCGTTTTGGTTGATATCAAAGGTCATGGTAGCATCTTCAGAGCCATTGGTTACATCATCTAACTCTACGTTAATTCTTCCTTGTTCTTCGGTATCGCCACCATCTTCAACCTGAAATATCAACCCCGCTCCAATACCCGCAGCAGAAGCTCCTGTAGTAGATTTTGTAATAGTTAACATATCTTCTACGGCATTGGCTGTTGCATCAGTATTTAATATTTGCAACATTGAAGTTGGGGTTACCATGAAGTCTCCAATCCCTACATTCCCATTATTGAATGTTATATAAGCCGTATCTGCTGCAGCAGCATTAATTCCCCTAAAATAAAAAGGATCATCATTTTCCTCTAGGTTCAAATATGAGCTACTTCCTTCATACGTTGTATACAACATTCCACTTTCAGCTGTGTTTCCAACCTTAAACCCATTTTTAAAGGCTTTGACATGTAAATCTGTCCCAGGCGAAGAAGTTCCTATACCAACCATATCCGCACTCCCATCAACAAAAAGTAAATTCGCTTCGGTATCTCCCTCAACTCTAAAATCTACTGCGGCTCCACTTTCGTTGAAGATAGCCGAACCGTCTACATCTAACTTAGCGGTTGGGGAGGTGTTGCCTATTCCTACGTTTTGAGAGGCATCGATGGTAACTGAGGTGCTGGTAGCTGGTGCCGTGGTTCCTATTTTGAACTTTTCGGAATCACTCTCATCAACCCCTAGGGAAAATTTTGTTACTGAACCTATTTGAAAATTTAATACAGGATCGCCATCTCCGGCATTTGTATTATTTATATCAATAGCAGCATCATCTGCCTGAATATCCAATGGACTACTTGGGTAACTTGTTCCTATTCCTACTTGGGCAAATGTTAGCGTACTTGCTCCTAGTGCTAATCCGATTAAATAGGTTGACTTTTTCATATTTTGGCTTTATACAATTCTGTTATTCGTTTTT